>DASSBE010000053.1:0-5241 GCA_035699065.1 Nocardioidaceae bacterium | reverse complement strand
CCGACCCGGGACAGCACCTCGTCGGCGGACCAGCCGGTCTTCTTCTCGATCAGCGCGGACTCGTACTCGTTGCTGAACAGGATCGCCGCCCCGTCGATGAGCTGGCGGATCATGTCGCCGTCACCGAACGCGAGCTGCTGGGACGGGTCGGCCATGAACGGGTAGCCGCGCTCACGGCACTCCTCGGTGTGTCGCAGCATCGCCTCGGGATCGTTCGGGCCGACCAGCACGTAGTCCGCGCCGCCGACCCGGGCGGCCACCGGGGCGAGCTCGATGTCGCGAGCCTCGGTCATCGCGCCAGGGTAGAACGAGGCGATCTGCGCCATCGTCTTGTCGTTGGTGCACACGAACCGCGCGGTGTGCTTGGACTCCGAGACGTGCACGGAGTCGCAGTCCACGTGGTGCCGCTCGAGCCAGGAGCGGTAGTCCACGAAGTCCTCCCCCACCGCGCCGACGAGCACCGGGCGCAGCCCGAGACAGCCGAGCCCGAAGGAGATGTTGGCTGCGCACCCTCCCCGTCGTACCTCCAGGTCGTCGACGAGGAACGACAGCGAGATCTTGTCCAGCTGGTCGACCACGAGCGAGTCGGAGAACTTGCCCCCGTACGACATCAGGTGGTCGGTGGCGATGGAGCCGGTTACGAGCAGCGACACGGGGGTTCCTCGGAGGGTTCGAGTGACGTGGCAGACACCGCGAACACTACCGGCCGGTACTCCTGTGCCGCGCCACGGTTCCGTCCTACCGTGGCTGCATGAGCTACCAGCGACTCGCCTACGACGACGTGTCCGCGCCGAGCGAGATGGCGGTGGACGCCCGTGCGGTCGAGGCAGCGCTCCGGCTGCCGACCAGGCGTACGACGGGCGAGCGGATGATCCGGGCGACGGTCAGCACGCCGCCGAGCATCCTGTTCGAGGACTACCCGCGCGAGCTGAAGAAGCCGGAGGTCGAGGTGAGCGAGGCCGCCGCCCGGCTCGGTGCGGCACTGCACCTGCATCTGGACTGACAGGCGGCGGCTCCCTGGGCGCACTGGCCCCGGACGCACCGACTGGCCCGGTCCTGCCCTGACGGGAGGGAAGAGGACCGGACCAGTCGTGACCGCCGCTCTGCCTGCGGAACATCTCAACCCTGGGAGAGTTGACTGCCGGCGGTGTTCAGTCGGCAGACTCCTACTTCACCACGAGGCGACAAACCGGATCAATGACGACTTCGGGCCATGCATATCCGACATTCCTCCCGAAGCGCCCCATCTGCCTCACCAGTCGCGTCTGCCAGGCGCTTCCCCAAGGTATGCAGGGAAGCCGCCACTGCCCACGACGCACGGGCCGTGGGAAGTGCGGGTTCGTCATGGGTAGTGCCGCCGGCACACTCGGACGGCGTCTCGGAACCGCCCCTCAGCAGAGGGCGCGAGACCGGGCCGTGACAGCAGGGAGCCCCCGCACCGCGTGGATGCGGGGGCTCCCTGGTTGCTGAACGCCGGCCGATCCTCAGCGGACCCGCAGGATCCTGCCGGGCCCGAACATCGGCGTCGTGACGAACACCGAGCCGCGGCGGTTGACCTCGACCCCACCGGGGATCACGAGCCTGCCCTTGGCGATCTCGTGGCGCACCATCCGGTCACGCGAGAGCCGGATCAGGGCCCCGATCTCGGCGCCCGGCACCGGCTCCGGGGACTCCATGGCCAACCAGCTCTTCTTGGACAGCTCGAGCGCGTAGATCGAGTTGGCCGGTCCGGCACCCAGGTCGACGACCGAGGTGAGGCCGTCCGCGAAGCGCTTGCACGCGCCCTTGCGCGGGTGGGTCGGGTCGCACACGGCGTTGCGGGCACCGGGCCGGATCCGCCAGACCTGCGACGTGCCGACGGTGCCCGGGAAGCCGCGGAGCTCGCCGATGTAGAAGGCGCCGTCCCGGCCTACGGTCACCGAGGTGATCACGGCCTCGGCCGGCATCCGGGTGCCCGGCGGTGGCCCTTCTTCACCGAGATCGGGTGACTTGACGACGCGGGGCTTCACCTTGGCCACGGTGTAGATCCTGCCGTTCGGCCTGACCCGGAGCAGGTCGTTGCCAGCCGCGTCCGCGACGAGTGCACCGCCGCTGTCGAGCGCCGCGACGCCGTACGGGTTGCTCTCCCCCGGGTTGTTCTCGAGGTCGAAGGGATCCGGGTGACGCTTCTGGTACCTGCCGATGTCGGCGACCATGTGGCGGGCCTTGCCCGGCTTGAACACGTACAGCTTGGCCGCGGACCGGCGCGGGCCGGTGGTGGTCAGGGCGTAGACATTGCCGTGGCGGTCGATGTCGACCGCCGGAGCCAGACCGGTGTTCCCCAGCTTGCCGATCTTGACCGTCTTGCCCCGACGCGGACCGTTGCGGATGACCTTGCTGATCGTGCCGTCGGCCTGGGCGACGACCATCTTGCCGCCGTTCCCGATCGCCAGTCCACGGGGTCCGTCGAGACCCGTGAAGGCCTCCCCCGAGGACATGGCGTTCGCGGCCGGTGCGGTGGCGACCATCGCCCCGGCGACCGCGGCGCTGACCGCGACCGCGAGTACGGCCTTCACCCTGTTCCGTGATGTTCGGACGCTTCTCATAGGTGTGTTTCCACCCTCCGTAGTTGAGGCCGCGCGGACCTGATCCGAGCGGTATCTCAAGCAACCAGTGGAGGGGTACGCCGCACAATGAGCAGACCGGGCCAAGGTGACCACCGAATCTGCCCATGTAAACCGGGGCAGTCGGGACGAACAGGGGTGGAACCGCACGTCGTTGTGGAACTGTGGCGGGCCGGAATGCGAGAAGCCCCCGCGCCGGCGGACCGACGCGGGGGCTTCTCCCTTGGGAAGACCTACGAGATCAGTGGAACGAGTCGCCGCAGGCGCAGGAACCGCCTGCGTTCGGGTTGTCGATCGTGAAGCCCTGCTTCTCGATGGTGTCGACGAAGTCGATCACAGCGCCGTTGAGGTACGGAAGGCTCATCCGGTCCACGACCACAGACACGCCGTCGAAGTCGCTGACCACGTCACCGTCGAGGGTGCGTTCGTCGAAGAAGAGCTGGTAGCGCAGGCCGGAGCAGCCACCGGGCTGCACGGCGATCCGCAGGGCGAGGTCATCGCGACCCTCCTGGTCCAGAAGGCTCTTCACCTTGGACGCGGCGGTGTCGCTGAGGTTGATGCCGTCCGTGCGGATCTGCTGCTCGGTGGTCTCGATCTGCTCGGTCATCGTGTGGCTCCCAAAAGCTGGACAAAGGTTCTGCTCGTTCAATGGTCGCATATCGCGGCCTATTCCCAAGACCCGGCCGCGAACTTTCTCGCCGGGCGGGTCCGTGGAAATTCAGCGTGCCACCTCAGCGGGACCAGGTGCGGGCAGTGCGCTGCGCCAGAGCCGCGAGGCTGCCCCCCGGATCGGCGAACGAGGCCTCCTCACCCACGAGGTCGACGATGGCGTACGCCGACTCGATGCCGACCGCACGCATCTCGCGGGAGCCGATCAGCACCTTGCCGGCGAGTGCGATGCAGGGTTGGAGCGCGTTGGCGGCGACCATGGCCACGCCGTAGGGCACCTTGCCGGAGCGTGAGGAGAAGTCGAACGCACCCTCGCCGGTGATCACCAGGTCGGACCGGCGCGCTTTCTCGGGCAGGCCCACGACGCCCGCGACCAGGTCGATCCCCGGTTCCCGCTCGGCGCCGAGGAGCAGCAGGGCGAACCCCAGACCGCCCGCGGCCCCGGCTCCCTTGGACAGCGCGACCTTCTTGTCGGTGGCCGATGCCAGAGTCTCGAGGGTGGCGTCCACGGCTTGCTTCCGTTCCTCGACAACCCCCTTCTGGGGGCCGTACACGTTCGTCGCGCCGATCAGCCCGAGCAGCGGGTTGTCGACGTCACTGGCAGCGACGAGGGTCACGTCCCGGACCCGCTGGCGCGCCCGGCTGAGGTCCACGCTCTGGAGGTGTGCGAGGCTGCTTGGCCCCCGGTCGAGCGCGTCGGCCGGTGTCGCGACCGCGCCGAGGGCGGCGAGCAGCCCTGCGCCGCCGTCGTTGGTGGCGGATCCGCCGAGCCCGATCACGACCCGTGTCGCACCGGCGTCGATCGCGGCCGCGACCATCTCCCCCACGCCGCGGGTGGTGGCCCGCTCCGGATCACGCTCGGGCTCCGGGGTCAGGTGCAGCCCGCAGGCCTGGGCGCTCTCGACGTACGCCGTGCCGTCGTGCAGCAGCACCGTCGCGGGCACCCGCTCGCCGTACGGGCCGCTCACCGTCAGCGCCAGCAGGTCACCGCCGAGACCGGCATGCAGCACGTCGCAGAACCCCGGGCCCCCGTCGGCCATCGGGACGAGCTCGAGCTCGTCGTGCGGCGCGTGGCGTCGCCAACCCTCGGCGATCGCCTCTGCTGCCTCGACCGCGGTCAGCGTGCCGGCGAACTTGTCGGGTGCGATGAGAACGCGCATGAGCGACATCCTGCCTTGTCGCTGCTGCCGGCCCGGTCGGTAGGTTGCCCGGTCGGTAGGTTGGCGGCCGTGCCCGACTACTACATCCGCCCGATGCGGCCCGAGGACATCCCGGCCGCCGAACGGCTGACCGCGGAGGGCTTCTACGAGCTCGACCTGCGCAGCTCGCCGCGGAGCTCCCCCGAGCCGAGCATGCGCTCGGACACCAAGGCCGCGTCGTGGCGGCAGCGGATGGCGCACATGCTGAGCCACGACCCTGACGGTTGCTGGGTGGCCGACGACGGCTCGGAGCTGATCGGGGTCTCGGCCGGCGTGAAGCGCGACCTCACCTGGATCCTCGCCACCTTCGTGGTGCGGCCCGCGGTCCAGGGCCGCGGCGTCGGCAAGCAGCTCCTCGACGCCACGCTGGCCCACGGCGACGGGTGCCTGCGCGCGATGCTGGCGGCGTCCGGGGACCCGAAGGCGGCGCGACGCTACCGGCTCGCCGGGTTCAGCCTGTACCCGACGATGTACCTCACCGGCACGGTCGCCCGCGACCTGCTGCCGGTCGTGGACCGGGTCCGGGACGGAAGCCTCGGCGACGTCGATCTGATGAACTCGGTGGACCGCCGGATCCGTGACGCCGCGCACGGTGTCGACCACGAGCTGATGGCGTCGATGTACCGCCTCGTGGTCGTGGACCGGACGACGGGGACGGGCTACGCGTACGTCGAACCCGGCGGCGGGCCCTACCTGCTCGCGGCCACCAACCGGCGCACCGCCACCGACCTGTTGTGGGAGACGCTCGCCGCCTCCGCGCCCGACGAACC
>DASSBE010000052.1:0-72186 GCA_035699065.1 Nocardioidaceae bacterium | reverse complement strand
GGGGCAGACCACCTCGAAGAGGCGTTTGCCGAGCTGGGTCAACGTGGCCGGGTCGAACCGGGACGCCAGCTCCAGCAGATGCGCCTCGGCGGCGGCGTGGGTGCCGGCCGGCAGCTCGTCGTACTCCTGCGTGAGCCGGCGGACAGCGGTGACGATGATGGCGGCTTTCTGGTCGTCGATCTCCCCGTCCGCCAACGCGGCCCGGGTCGCCTCGAACCCGGTGTCCAACGCCTGCGCGAGGTGCAGGTCACGGAAACACGCCGCCCGACCCGAGGCCGTCTCAGCCGCCAGCCACGCTGGTGTCGAGGTCGCACCCGAATCGGCGCCGACCTGGTTCCGGTCCGCGGCGACCAGCACCCGCAGCTCCAGCTCGCGGAGCCGCGCCTGTTGGCGACGCAGCTCCACCAACGCCTGCCGCTGCTCCGCGGGGCTCATCGACCACGCCGGACCCCAACCCATCCAACGCGGTCGACAACGACCCGGTGAACCGCAGCACCGCATGCGCCGGCGGCCCCTGCGGGCCACCAGCGGGCGGACGGTTCAACGTCGAAGTCATAGCCCCAAACTAGGCAGCAGCACCCGCCCCGGGACAGCACGAGTTTTCGAACTGTGCACAACCGCGAGACCACCCGACGTGTGCACCAAAACCGGCGGGACTCACGGGCGCTGCACGGGCGTTGTGCGGTCACCGGCAGCACCGTCCGGTCGACTCGGAGCCTCGCGGCTCTGCTCGCTAGACTGAGGACTTGCCGCCACCCGTCCCGGAAGGACCGCATGAACCTGACCCCCGCCGGCGTCCCCGACAAGTTCGCGGCACTCGGCCTCACCTTCGACGACGTCCTGCTGCTCCCGGGTGAGACCGACGTGATCCCGACCGAGGTCGACACGGCGTCCCGGCTGACCCGCGAGATCACGGTGAGCCTGCCGCTGGTCTCCAGTGCGATGGACACCGTGACCGAGTCCCGGATGGCGATCGCGATGGCCCGCCAGGGCGGTCTCGGCGTGCTGCACCGCAACCTGTCCATCGAGGACCAGGCAGGCCAGGCCGACGTCGTCAAGCGCTCGGAGTCGGGGATGATCTCGGACCCGGTGACGATCGGGCCGGACGCGACGCTGGAGCAGCTCGACGAGCTGTGCGGCCAGTACCGCATCTCCGGCCTTCCGGTCGTGGACGAGAAGAACGTGCTGGTCGGCATCATCACCAACCGCGACCTGCGCTTCGTGCCGGTCACCGAGTGGTCGACCCGCATCGTCCGGGAGATCATGACGCCGATGCCGCTGGTCACCGCTCCGGCCGGCATCCGTCCCGACGACGCGTCCGCGCTGCTGCGCAAGCACAAGCTGGAGAAGCTGCCGCTCGTCGACGACGCCGGACACCTCACCGGCCTGATCACGGTCAAGGACTTCGTGAAGTCCGAGCAGTACCCGCACGCGACCAAGGACGACGCGGGCCGGCTGATGGTCGGTGCGGCGATCGGCTACTTCGGCGACGCGTGGGAGCGGGCCACCGCCCTGGTCGAGGCAGGCGTCGACGTACTCGTCTGCGACGTCGCCAACGGGCACGCCCGCCTGCTGCTGGACATGGTCGGCCGGCTCAAGAGCGACCCCGCCACCCGGCACGTGCAGGTGATCGGCGGCAACGTCGCCACCCGCGACGGCGCCCAGGCGCTCGTCGACGCCGGTGTCGACGCGGTCAAGGTCGGGGTCGGGCCGGGGTCGATCTGTACGACGCGCGTGGTGGCCGGCGTGGGCGTGCCCCAGGTGACCGCCATCTACGAGGCCGCGCAGGCCTGCACGCCGGCCGGCGTCCCGGTCATCGGCGACGGCGGCCTGCAGTACTCCGGCGACATCGCCAAGGCACTGGTCGCGGGAGCCGACACCGTGATGCTCGGCTCGCTGCTCGCGGGCTGCGATGAGAGCCCGGGCGACCTGGTGTTCGTCAACGGCAAGCAGTACAAGTCCTACCGCGGCATGGGGTCCCTCGGTGCGATGGCCTCGCGTGGCAAGAAGTCGTTCTCCAAGGACCGCTACTTCCAGGCCGACGTGGCCAGCGACGACAAGATCGTGCCCGAGGGCATCGAGGGTCAGGTGCCCTACCGTGGGCCGCTGTCCGCGGTCGCGCACCAGCTGGTCGGTGGCCTGCAGCAGTCGATGTTCTACGTCGGCGCCCGCACCATCCCCGAGCTGCAGGACCGGGGCCGGTTCGTCCGGATCACCTCGGCCGGCCTCAAGGAGAGCCACCCGCACGACATCCAGATGACCGTCGAGGCACCCAACTACAGCTCCCGCTGACGAGACGAGAGACCACCTGTGATGGAAATCGAGATCGGTCGTGCCAAGCGCGGTCGCCGCGCGTACTCCTTCGACGACATCGCGATCGTGCCCTCCCGGCGCACCCGCGACCCCGAGGAGGTCTCCGTCGCCTGGCAGATCGACGCCTACCGCTTCGAGCTGCCGATCCTGGCCGCGCCGATGGACTCGGTGATGTCACCGCAGACCGCGATCGACTTCGGCAAGCACGGCGGCCTCGGCGTCCTCGACCTCGAGGGACTCTGGACACGGTACGGCGACCCGACCGACCTGCTCGAGGAGGTCGCCGAGCTGCGCGGGACCGCGGCCACCCGACGGCTGCAGGAGATCTACGCCGAGCCGATCAAACCCGAGCTGATCACCTCCCGGCTCAAGGAGATGCGCGCGTCCGGGGTGACCGTCGCCGGGTCGCTGTCACCACAGCGGACCAAGGAGCACGCCAAGGCCGTCGTCGACGCGGGCGTGGACCTCTTCGTGATCCGCGGCACCACGGTCTCCGCCGAGCACGTGTCCGGTCAGGCCGAGCCGCTGAACCTCAAGGAGTTCATCTACGAGCTCGATGTCCCGGTCATCGTCGGCGGCTGCGCCACCTACCAGGCCGCGCTGCACCTGATGCGCACCGGTGCCGCCGGAGTCCTGGTCGGGTTCGGCGGGGGAGCCGCGCACACCACCCGCACGGTGCTCGGCCTCGCGGTGCCGATGGCCAGCGCGGTGGCCGACGTGGCAGCGGCCCGGCGCGACTACCTCGACGAGTCCGGCGGGCGCTACGTGCACGTGATCGCGGACGGCTCCATCGGCCGCAGCGGCGACCTGGCCAAGGCGATCGCGTGCGGTGCCGACGCGGCGATGATCGGCTCGCCGCTGGCCCGCGCACAGGAGGCACCCGGCCAGGGGTTCCACTGGGGCGCCGAGGCCTGGCACTCCAAGCTCCCGCGCGGCGAACGGGTCGAGATGGGCACCGTGGGCAGCCTCGAGGAGATCCTGTTCGGCCCCTCGCGCACCGCCGACGGCACGATGAACCTGGTCGGGGCGCTCCGCCGCTCGATGGCCACCACCGGCTACACCGAGCTCAAGGAGTTCCAGCGGGTCGAGGTCGTCGTCCAGTGACCGGTCCGCTCCGGGTCGCGGCGGCCCAGGCCGAGTCCGTGTCCGGGGACGTCGAGGCCAACGTCGCGACGGCCGTGTCCCTGGTGGACTCCGCGGCCCGCAACGGTGCGCGGCTCGTCGTACTCCCCGAGCTCTTCCTGACCGGCTACGACCCCGACCGCTGGGGGCCGGACGCCGCGGTGACGCCCGAGGACCCGCTGCTGCAGCCCCTGCGCGACGCGGCCCGCGACCGGGCGGTGGTCGTCGTCGCCGGAGCAGCGGTACGACGGGCGGCGGACCGTCACACGCTGTCCCTCCTCGTGCTCGACGCCGACGGCGGCCTCACCGCGCCCTACGACAAGCAGCACCTGTTCCAGGCCGAGCGCGGGTTCTTCACCCCCGGAGACCACGGCGCGACGATCCGCCTCGACGGCTGGGCGATCGGTCTCGGCATCTGCTACGACGGCTGCTTCCCCGAGCACGCCACGGCCGCAGCCTCCGACGGTGCCACGGCCTACCTGTGCCCGTCGGCCTACTACGTCGGCTCCGAGCACCGCCGCGACCTGTACTACGCGGCACGTGCCCTGGACAACGGCATCTACGTCGTCTACTCGGGGTTGGCCGGGAAGTGCGGCAGCTATGCCTTCAACGGGGGCAGCGCGGTCTACGGTCCCGAGGGCAGGCCGGTCGACCGGGTCGGTGACGAGGTGCCCGCGATCGCCTACGCCGACCTCGACCCGGCCGAGGTCGCCCGGGTGCGGGAGATGAACCCGATCGGCCGTGATCGCGTTGCAGGCTTGGGCAAACGACACCATCACGAGCTGACCGGCTGATGCCGCACGAGGCCGCCCTGAGCCCCCGTGCCCGCGACTCCGCACTGGAGGCGATGGCGGGCACCGAGCTCGACGTGCTCGTCGTCGGCGGCGGAGTCGTGGGGGTCGGCACCGCCCTGGACGCGGTGACCCGGGGCCTCTCGGTCGGGCTCCTCGAGCAGCGGGACTTCGCCTCCGGCACCTCCTCGCGTTCGAGCAAGCTGATCCACGGCGGCCTGCGCTACCTGGAGATGCTCGACTTCGCGCTGGTGCGCGAGGCGCTGCAGGAACGGGGTCTCCTGCTGACCCGGCTCGCGCCGCACCTGGTCAAGCCGGTGTCGTTCCTCTACCCGCTGACCCACCGCGGTTGGGAGCGTGCCTACGTCGGGGCGGGTCTCGTGCTCTACGACGCGATGGCGATGGCCGGGAAGTACGACATGGGCGTGCCCCGGCACCGGCACCTGCTCAAGCGGCAGGTGCGCCGGGTGGCGCCGGACTTCAAGGACGACGCGCTGGCCGGCGCGATCCAGTACTACGACGCGCAGGTCGACGACGCCCGGCTGGTGACGACCATCGCGCGGACCGCGGCCGCGCACGGTGCGCTGTGCGCGACGCGCACCCAGGTGGTCGGCTTCCTGCGCGAGGGCGAACGGGTCACCGGCGTGCGTGCGCGCGACCTCGAGTCCGGTCGCGAGCTCGAGGTGCGGGCACGGGTCGTGGTGAACGCCGCAGGCGTGTGGACCGACGAGATCCAGGAGATGGTGGGAGGCCGCGGGGCGCTGCACGTCCAGGCCAGCAAGGGCATCCACCTGGTCGTGCCTCGTGACCGGATCCGCTCCGAGAGCGGCATCATCTTGCGCACCGAGACCTCGGTGCTGTTCGTGATCCCGTGGGGCCGGCACTGGATCATCGGCACCACGGACACCGAGTGGAACCTGGACAAGGCGCATCCCGCGGCGTCCCGCACCGACATCGACTACCTGCTCGACCACGTCAACACCGTGCTCAAGGAGCCACTCGGCCACGAGGACGTCGAGGGCGTCTACGCGGGGCTGCGGCCGCTGCTGTCGGGGGAGTCGGAGCCGACCAGCCGGATCTCGCGCGAGCACACGGTGGTCACCCCGGTCCCGGGCCTGGTGATCATCGCCGGCGGCAAGCTCACCACCTACCGGGTGATGGGCAAGGACGCGGTCGACGCGGCGGCGCACTCGCTCGGCGGCGCCGTTCCACCGAGCATCACCGAGAAGGTCCGCCTCGTCGGTGCCGACGGCTACGAGACCCGGTCCAACCAGCGGGCGACGCTCGCGGAGGCCTCGGGCGTGCATCGGGCGCGGATCGACCACCTGCTCAACCGCTACGGCGGTCTGGTCGACGAGCTGCTCGCCCTGATCGCGGCACGTCCGGAGCTCGGGCAGCCGCTGACCGGTGCCGAGGACTACCTCGCCGCGGAGGTCGTGTACGCCGTGAGTCATGAGGGCGCCCGGCACCTCGACGATGTGCTCGCCCGTCGTACCCGGATCTCTATCGAGACCTTCGACCGGGGGGTCGCCGCGGCGCGGCCGGCCGCGGAGCTGATGGCCGGCGAGCTCGGCTGGGCGCAGGAGCGCACGGCCGACGAGGTCGACCACTACCTGCGCCGGGTCGAGGCCGAGCGGCAGAGTCAGCTCACGCTCACCGACCAGGAGGCCGACGAGGCGCGGGTGCAGGCACCCGACATCGTCTGACCCCGGACAGCGGTCTCAGCGACCGAGTGGCAGCAGCCGCGGTCAGCGGGCGCGCGAGGCCCGGCGGCGGGCGGCCCGGCCGCGGCGGACGTCCGCGATCTGGGCGCGGTTGCGTGCGCCGCGACGACGGTCGTCCATGTGGGAGGCGGCGACGTCGAGCATGAGCGTGGTGGCCAGGCCGGTAGGCATGTTCAGGGTGTCCTTCGAACGAAATGGTTGATGCTTCCACTGTAGCGATGCGGTAGGGACCAATCACGCTTATTGACGGTTACAGATGGGTGATCTCCGTCTCCCCGTCCCGGGTGCCGGGCCGATCGGAGTTACCGAGGGGTAGTGCCTGAGACCGTGGTCACATACTCTCGGTATATGAATGTGCAGCCCGAATCCCCGCGACCCTCCGCCGGTCCCGGCACCGCCGATCCCCGCGACCCCGAGCACGACCTGACCGCGTCCTACGCGCTCGAGCCGGCCTACGTCCGCGCCCTGACCAGGCGGGTGGTGTCGTCGACCGGCGAGAGCGTGCCCACGGCATGCCCGTTCAACGGCCAGCCGCTGGCGATGATCCCGCAGTCCGGCGAGGCCGACGTGGCCGAGGCCTACAAGCGTGCCCGGCGCGCCCAGGAGGCATGGGCCGCGACCTCTCTCGACGACCGGGCCGCCACGATGCTCGCGCTGCACGACCTGATCCTGGATCGCCAGGACGAGATCATCGACCTGATCTGCTGGGAGTCCGGCAAGGCCCGCAAGCACGCGTTCGACGAGCCGCTGCACGTCGCGCTGACGGCCCGCTACTACGCACGCACGGCGCACGAGCACCTCGACACCAGCCGCAGGCTCGGTGTGGTCCCGGGCCTGACCCGGGTCGACGTCAACCGGCTCCCCAAAGGCGTGGTCGGGATCATCTCGCCGTGGAACTACCCGTTCACGATGGCCCTGTGCGACGGGCTGCCGGCGCTGATGGCCGGCAACGCCGTGGTGCACAAGCCCGACGCGCAGACGATGCTCTCGGCACTGCTCGGCGTGCAGCTGCTCGAGGAGGCCGGCTTCCCCCGCGACCTCTGGCAGATCGTCGCCGGTCCCGGCCCCCAGCTCGGCGGCCCGATGATCGACCGCTCGGACTACGTCTGCTTCACCGGGTCCACCGCGACCGGGAGGCTGATCGCCCGCCAGTGCGCGGACAACCTGATCGGCTGCTCGCTCGAGCTCGGCGGCAAGAACCCGATCCTCATCCTGCGCGACGCCGCGGTCGACAGAGCCGCCGAAGGGGCGGTGCGTGCCTGCTTCTCGAACGCCGGCCAGCTGTGCGTGTCGATGGAGCGGATGTTTGTCGCCGACCAGGTCTACGACCGGTTCGTGGACCGGTTCGTCGCGCGCACCGAGGCGATGAAGCTCGTGCCCGGGCTCGGGTGGGGCAGCGACATGGGCTCGCTGATCTCCCAGGACCAGCTCGACACCGTCGTCGCCCACGTCGGCGACGCGGTCGCCAAGGGCGCCAGGGTGCTGGCCGGCGGCCGGGCCCGCCCGGACCTCGGCCCCTACTACTACGAGCCGACCATCCTGGAGGGCGTGACGCCGGAGATGACCTGCTTCGGCCAGGAGACCTTCGGGCCGGTGGTCGCGCTGTACCGGTTCCACGACGAGTCCGACGCGGTCGCGCGCGCCAACGCCGGCGAGCTCGGCCTGAACGCCTCGATCTACAGCCAGGACGGCAAGCGGGCGCGCAGCATCGCCCGGCAGATCCGGTGCGGCACGGTGAACATCAACGAGGCGTTCGCGGCGTCGTTCGCGAGCCTGGACTCGCCGATGGGCGGGATGCGGGACTCCGGACTGGGCCGCCGTCAGGGCGCCGAGGGCATCCACCGCTACACCGAGAGCCAGACCGTCGCGACCCAGCGGTTGATCCGGTTCGCTCCGATGCTCGGGATGAGCGACAAGGCCTACGCGAAGGTGATGACGGCGAACCTGCGCCTGATGAAGAAGCTGGGGAGGAAGTAGGTGGACCACGACTACGACGTGCTGGTGATCGGCTCCGGGTTCGGCGGCTCGGTCACCGCGCTGCGGCTCACCGAGAAGGGCTACCGGGTCGGCGTGCTCGAGGCCGGCGCCCGGTTCGCGGACCAGGACCTGCCGAAGACCTCGTTCGACCTGAAGAAGTACCTGTTCGCGCCCGAGGCCGGCTGCTACGGCATCCAGCGCATCGACACGCTGCGTGACTGCCTGATCCTGTCCGGGGCAGGGGTGGGTGGCGGGTCGCTGGTCTACGCGAACACCCTCTACGAACCGCTGCCCGCCTTCTACGCCGACCCGCAGTGGCGTGACATCACCGACTGGCGCGACGAGCTCGCGCCGTACTACGACCAGGCCAAGCGGATGCTCGGCGTGGTCGAGAACCCGCTGCGCACCCCTTCGGACGACGTGATGGAGAAGGTCGCCGACGACATGGGCGTCGGCCACACCTTCCACCCGACCCCGGTGGGCGTGTTCTTCGGGGCGCCCGGCGACGAGCAGGGCAAGCGGGTCGCCGACCCCTACTTCGGCGGCGCCGGCCCGGAGCGCAGAACCTGCCTCGCCGTGGGCGAGTGCATGACCGGGTGCCGGCACAACGCGAAGAACACGCTGGTCAAGAACTACCTCTACCTCGCCGAGCAGAACGGTGCCGTGGTGCACCCGCTGACCACGGTCGACCGGGTCCGGCCGCTCGAGTCCGGCGGCTACGAGGTGCGGGTCCGGTTCACCAAGGCGAAGGTACGACGGGCCGGCGTCCGTCGTACGCTCACGGCGAAGCAGGTCGTGTTCTCCGCCTCCGCGCTCGGCACCCAACGGCTGCTGCACCGGATGCGCGACGAGGGCCACCTGCCGGCGCTGTCGCCGCGCCTGGGTCACCTGTCGCGGACGAACTCCGAGTCGATCCTCGGTGCGATCGCACCCGACACCAAGGTCGACTACAGCCAGGGCGTCGCGATCACCTCGAGCTTCCACCCCGACGAGCAGACCCACGTCGAGCCGGTCCGCTATGGCAAGGGCAGCAACGTGATGTCGCTGCTGCAGACCGTACTGACCGACGACGACGGCCCGGAGCCGCGCTGGAAGGTGTGGCTGAAGGAGATGTGGCGGCAGAAGCGGGACGTGCTCGACCTCTACGACATGAAGCACTGGTCCGAGCGGACGGTGATCGCGCTGGTGATGCAGACCGTGGACAACTCGATCACCACGTTCTCCCGCCGCAGCCGGCTCACCGGCCGCTGGTCCCTGTCCTCGAGGCAGGGGCACGGCACCCCGAACCCGACCTGGATCCCGGCCGGGAACCGGGCGGTGCGGGCGATGGCCGAGATCATCGGCGGTCGCCCCGGCGGGTCGATCGGCGAGCCGTTCAACCGGCCGCTGACCGCCCACTTCATCGGCGGGTGCACGATCGGGGAGAGCGCCGAAACCGGCGTGGTCGACCCGTTCCAGCGGGTGTTCGGCTACCCGGGCCTGCACGTCGTGGACGGTTCCGCGATCACCGCGAACCTCGGCGTGAACCCGTCGTTGACGATCACCGCACAGGCCGAGCGCGCGATGGCGTTCTGGCCGAACAAGGGTGAGGCGGACCCGCGGCCTCCGCTCGGCTCGCCGTACCAGCGGATCGACCCGGTTCGCCCGGACCGGCCGGCCGTCCCGCCGAGTGCGCCCGCCGCGCTGCGGCTGCCGGTGGTCGACGTCTCCTGACCCCTCCTGCCCCAGCTTCCCCAAGGTCAGCAGGGAAACCGTCACTTCCCACGGTCTGTGCACCGTGGGGAGCGACGTGTTCCCTACAGACCTTGATGAAACGACAGCCGGTAGGACGGGTGAGGCCGGACAAGACTCAGGGCCCGACCGGGGAGGGAGGGTTGGTCGGGCCCTGAATCGTCCACGCCACTGCTGGACAGTGCACGGACTCTCGAGACCCGGCCTGGGAGGGAGCAAAGCCACCGGGTCTGTCCTGCCTAACGACGTGGGCGCGGCGGAGTTACGCGGTTTCCCGGAAATTCTTCTGCGGCAGCGGTGGGGACCTCCGACGCCGTCTCCGCCGGTCCCGGGCAGCCGCGCGGGCGGATAGACTGCGGCTCTCCGCCGTGCCGGGCGGAGCCGTCAACCGCCCCCTCCCCGAAAGGGTCCCGGTGAGCACCGAACACGACCTTGTCCTCGTCGTCGACTTCGGAGCGCAGTACGCCCAGCTCATCGCCCGCCGGGTCCGAGAGTCGCGCGTGTACTCCGAGATCGTGCCGCACACGATGCCGATCTCCGAGATGCTCGCGAAGAACCCGAAGGCCATCATCCTGTCCGGCGGCCCCTCGTCGGTCTACGAGCCGGGCGCCCCGTCGGTCGGCCCGGAGGTCTTCGAGGCCGGCGTGCCCGCGTTCGGGATGTGCTACGGCTTCCAGGCGATGGCGCTGGCGCTCGGCGGAGAGGTACGCCGCACAGGGCGGTCGGAGTACGGCCGGACCCCCGTCACCGTCACCGAGCCCGGGACCTTGCTCGCCGACGTGCCCGGGAGCCACCGGGTCTGGATGAGCCACGGCGACTCGGTCGTCGCCGCCCCTGAGGGGTTCACGGCCCTGGCCACCTCGGAGGGCTCACCGGTCGCCGCCTTCGAGAGCCTCGAGCGCCGGCTCGCCGGGGTCCAGTGGCATCCCGAGGTGATGCACACCGAGCACGGCCAGGCGGTGCTGAGCCACTTCCTGCTCGACATCGCCGGCTGCCGGCCGACCTGGACGATGGTCAACATCGTCGAGGAGCAGATCGAGACGATCCGGGCTCAGATCGGCGACAAGCGGGCCATCTGTGGCCTGTCCGGGGGAGTGGACTCCGCGGTCGCCGCGGCGGTGGTGCAGCGTGCGATCGGCGACCGGCTGACCTGCGTGTTCGTCGACCACGGACTGCTGCGCAAGGGCGAGGCCGAGCAGGTCGAACGCGACTTCGTCGCCGCCACCGGCGTCTCGCTGCACGTCGTCGACGCGCAGAAGCGGTTCCTGGACGCGCTGGCCGGTGTCAGCGACCCCGAGCAGAAGCGCA
Organism: Nocardioidaceae bacterium; assembly: GCA_035699065.1. Lineage (GTDB taxonomy): Bacteria > Actinomycetota > Actinomycetes > Propionibacteriales > Nocardioidaceae > Nocardioides_C. The sequence continues at coordinate 61,220 of DASSBE010000052.1, read as the reverse complement.
AGATCATCGGGCGCGAGTTCATCCGGGTCTTCGAGGCCGCGGAGGCCGAGGTCGTCGGTGAGGCGGCCGCGCACGGGGAGAAGGTGGAGTTCCTGGTCCAGGGCACGCTCTACCCCGACGTCGTGGAGTCCGGCGGCGGGGCAGGCACCTCGAACATCAAGTCGCACCACAACGTCGGCGGCCTCCCCGAGGACCTCGAGTTCACGCTGGTCGAACCGTTGCGCACGTTGTTCAAGGACGAGGTGCGGCTGGTCGGCGAGCAGCTCGGGCTGCCTCCCGAGCTCGTCTGGCGGCATCCGTTCCCCGGACCCGGCCTGGCCATCCGGATCATCGGCGACGTCACCTTCGAGCGGCTGGAGATCCTCCGCGAGGCGGACGCGATCGCCCGCGAGGAGCTGACCCGGGCCGGCCTGGACCGCGACATCTGGCAGTTCCCCGTCGTACTCCTCGCCGACGTCCGCTCGGTCGGCGTCCAAGGTGACGGCCGCACCTACGGCCACCCGGTCGTGCTGCGCCCGGTGACCTCCGAGGACGCGATGACCGCCGACTGGGCGCGGCTGCCCTACGACGTGGTGGAGACGATCTCGACACGGATCACCAACGAGGTGCGCGAGGTCAACCGGGTCACCATCGACGTGACCAGCAAGCCCCCCGGCACCATCGAGTGGGAGTAGCCCCACCCGTAGAACCCCGTCCGGCGCTCACGCATAATCGACTCCATGTCCTCTCCCGATCCGCGCCCCGGCGATCCCAGCGGCGTCTTCATGCAGATGGCGGAGATCGTCTATGCGCGAGCGAGCTACCGCGACGTCTACGACTCGATCTGCGCGACCGCGGTCGAGGTGATTCCCGGTTGCGACCACGTCTGCATCTCGTCCCTGCGGGCCGGCCGGGAGCTGACCTGTGAAGGTGCGAACGACGAGGTTGCGTCCCTGGTGGACCGTTTCGAGCGGGAGACGGGCCAAGGACCGTGCCTGGACGCGATCCTTGACGAGAGCTACCAGCACGACCCTGACATCACCGTGCACTCGACATGGCCGGAGCTCAGCAAGCAGGTTCTCGAGCACACCCCGGTGCGGAGCATGATCGGCTACCGGTTGCTCGTCGGCGGTCGGAAGGCGGGTGCGCTCAACATCTTCGGCGACGTGCCGGGCGCCCTCACCGAGCGCTCCGCGGAGATCGGTGCGATCGTCGCGGCGTTCGCGTCGGTCGCGCTGGCGGGTCTGTCGCACCACGAGCGGGCCGAGACCCTCAAGCGCGGCCTGGAGACCAACCGCGAGATCGGCAAGGCGATCGGGCTGCTGATGGCGACCCACCACATCGACGACGCGGCCGCGTTCGACGTGCTGCGCCGGGCGTCGTCGGAGATGAACGTCAAGCTCGCGGAGATCGCCCGTCGCGTCGTCGACGACCAGAAGGCCGACTAGCGCCGCATCCGTCAGAGACCGAGGGACCGGCCGATGATCTCTTTCTGGATCTCGGTCGTGCCGCCGTAGATGGTCTGGACGCGGCTGTCGAGGAACGCCCTCGCGACGGGGTACTCCCGCATGTAGCCGTACCCCCCATGCAGCTGCACCGCCTGGTCGACCAGCTTCTTCTGCAGCTCGGTCGTCCACCACTTGGCCATCGACGCGTGGCTGGCGTCGAGCTCACCGCGGTTGTGCCGGCGCACACAGTCGTCGATGAAGACCCGGGCGATGTGCGTCTCGGTGGCCATCTCCGCGAGCAGGAACCGGTTGTGCTGGAACTTCGCGATCGGGCGGCCGAACGCCTCCCGGTCCTTGGCGTAGTCCAGCGACATCTTCAGCACCGCCTCGCACGCTGCCGCCGCTGTCATCGCGATCGAGAGCCGCTCCTGCGGAAGGTTCACCATCAGCGAGACGAAGCCGGTGCCCTCCGCGCCCAGCAGGTTCGCCTTCGGGACCTCGACGTTGTCGAAGAACAGCTCGGCGGTGTCCTGTGCGTGCTGGCCGATCTTGTCCAGGTTGCGGCCGCGCTCGAAACCGGTCATGCCGCGCTCGACGACCAGCAGGCTGATCCCCTGGGCGCCGGCCTCCGGGTCGGTGCGGGCCACCACGACGACCAGGTCGGACAGGATCCCGTTGCTGATGAACGTCTTGGACCCGTTCAGCACGTAGTGGTCGCCCTTGTCGACGGCGGTGGTGCGAATGCCCTGCAAGTCGCTGCCGGCGCCGGGCTCGGTCATCGCGATCGCGGTGATCAGCTCTCCGTCGCAGCAGCCGGGCAGCCACCGGCGCTTCTGCTCCTCTGTGCCCAGGCCGGTCAGGTACGGGACGATGATGTCGTTGTGCAGGGAGAACCCGGGACCGTGCACGCCGCGGGCGGTCATCTCCTCCGCGAGGACCAGGTTGTAGCGGAAGTCGCTGGTCCCCCCTCCGCCGTACTCCTCGTCCACGTCGAACCCGAGCAGTCCCTGGCGGCCGGCGGCGAGCCACACCTCGCGGGAGACCACGCCGTCGCGCTCCCACTGCTCGTGGTGGGGGACGACCTCCTTGTCGAGGAAGACCGCGACGGTACGGCGGAAGGCCTCGTGCTCGGGGTCGAAGAGCTCGCGCATCAGGAGACCCACTCCTTCAGCTGCCGCACCAGGGCGGCCGGGTCGTCGGCGACCGGGGTGATCTGCAGGCTGGTCACGCCGGCCTCGCGGAACGCGGCGATCCGTTCCTTGACGTAGGACTCGGGGCCGACCAGGTTGCACATCTCCAGCAGCTCCTGGGGGACCAGCGCCTCGGCGTCGCGCTTGTTGCCGCCGAGGTACATCTCCTGGATCTTGGCCGCCTCGGCCTCGTAGCCGTACTGGCGGGCCAGGTCGTTGTAGAAGTTCTTGCCCTGGGCGCCCATTCCGCCGATGTAGAGCGCGAACACCGGCCGGGCCAGGTCGAGCAGGCCCTTCACGTCCTCACCGACCGCCACCATGCCTCCGGCCGAGATCTCCAGCGGACCCAGGTCGGCGGGCCGCCTGGCTGCCCCGGTGCCCAGCGCGTCGCCCCACACCGATGCCGCGTGCTCGGGCGCGAACAGGAACGGCAGCCAGCCGTCGGCGTACTCCGCGGTCGCGGCGACGTTCTTCTGCCCCAGCGCGGCGATGTAGATCGGCACCGACGGCCGCTCCGGCCGGGTGAGCATCTTCAGCGGCTTGCCGAGCCCGAGGCCTTGGTCGGCGGGCAGCGGCAGCGTGAACACCTTGCCCTCGTGCACGAGCGTCTCGCGGCGCAGCGCGGCCCGGACGATGTCGACCACCTCCCGGGTCCGGCCGAGCGGGCGGTCGTAGGGCATCCCGTGCCAGCCCTCGATCACCTGGGGGCCGGAAGCGCCGAGGCCGAGGATCGCGCGGCCGCCGCTGACGTTGTCCAGGCCCGCGGCGGTCTGCGCCAGCGCGCCGGGCGTGCGGGAGTAGACGTTGAGGATCGCGGAGCCGATCTGCACGGTCTCGGTCTTGGCGGCGAGGTAGCCCATCAGCGTGGGGGAGTCGAAGCCGTAGGCTTCAGCCACCCAGACCGTGTCCAGGCCGGCCTTCTCCAGGGCGGCCACGGAGTCCGCGGCCTCGCGAGGGTTGCCGGAGTACGTCAGCTGGGTCGAGAGCAACATACCGTGACAGTATCGCTGTCACCATTGCCAGATCTACCGTGTTGGGAGAACTTGTGACGAGCCACACGATCGCGGTCCTCGGCGGCACCGGCCCGCAGGGCAAGGGGCTGGCCTACCGGTGGGCGCTGCACGGGCACACCGTGGTGCTCGGCTCCCGTTCCGCGGACCGGGCCGAGCAGGCGGCGGAGGCGATCCGGGAACGGGTTCCGGACGCGGCCGCCAGCGGTACGTCGAACGCCGCGGCCGTGGACTCCGCCGACGTGGTCGTCCTCGCGGTGCCGTACGACGGGCACGACGATCTCGTCGCGGAGCTGGCCGGCGCCCTGGGTGGGAAGACGCTGATCTCGTGCGTGAACCCCCTCGGCTTCGACAAGCGCGGCCCCTACGGGCTCGACGTCCCCGGCGGGAGCGCCGCGGAGACCGCCCAGGTGCTGGCGCCGGAGGCCCGGGTCGTCGGCGGGTTCCACCACGTGTCGGCGGTGAACCTGTGGAGCGAGCAGGACTACCTCGACCACGAGGACGTCCTGGTCTGCGGGGACGACCAGGAGGCCAAGCAGGTGGCCGTCGAGCTGGCCCGAGCCGTCACCGGCCGGGACGGCGTGGACGCCGGGGCACTGCGGATGGCGCGTCAGCTCGAGCCGCTGACCGCCGTACTGATCAGCATCAACAAGCGGTACAAGACCCGGTCCGGCGTCGCGATCTCCGGCGTGCCCCGGGCGTGATGTCCGGGATCACCCTGACCGTCCCCCCGGGTTGGGCGCGTTCCCCGCGCAGCACGCCGCGACGTCGTTAGGCTGATCCGGTCAGCAGTCAGCCAGGGCAACAGGGGGAACACCGTGCCCGCAGTATTAGGGAACGTGAGGACGCGCATCCGGCGCGCCCTGCTCGGCCGCGCCACCAGCAAGGGCATCGACCTGTCCCAGCTGTCCCGGGTCCCCGACTCGTTGAGCTGGCCGCTGCGCCGTGACGGGCTCGACCCGGTCGCCCGGCTCACGGAGCAGGAACCGGTCAGCCGGCTCACGAACTTCCTCGGCATGAACGTCTGGCTGGTGACCGGCGAGGTCGAGACCCGCCACGTCCTGGCCGACACCACCAGCTACAGCAACGACATCCGCCCGTTCGTCGGCGCCCGCGGCTCGACCACCGACGGCGACATCGGCGGACTCGGCTTCACCGACCCGCCCGAGCACACCAAGCTGCGCAAGCTGCTGACGCCGGAGTTCACGATGCGCCGGCTGGAACGGCTCCGTCCCCGGATCGCCGACATCGTCGAACGGCAGCTCGACGTGGTCGAGGCCGGCGGTCCGGTGGTGGACCTGGTCAGCACGTTCGCGTTCCCCGTGCCGTTCCTGGTGATCTGTGAGCTGCTCGGCCTCCCGGTCGAGGACCGGGAGCGGTTCCGGGAGCTCGGCAACGCCCGGTTCGACGTGACCTACGGAGGCACCGGGTCGCTGGGCGCGGTGTCCCAGTCCCGGATGTTCCTGATGGAGTCCACCCGCAAGCAGCGCAGCGAGCCGGGTGAGGGGCTGATCGGGCAGATCATCCGCGAGCACGGCGACGAGATCAGCGACTTCGACCTGGCCGGCCTGGCCGACGGCGTGTTCACCGGAGGGCTCGAGACCACCGCCAGCATGCTCGCCCTCGGCACCGCCGTGCTGCTGCGGGACCCCGACGGGTTCGCGCGGCTCGGCGACGACGAGACCCGGGTGGAGCCGGTGGTCGAGGAGCTGCTGCGGTACCTGTCCGTCGTCCAGATCGCGTTCCCGCGCTTCGCCCGCGAGGACCTGGACCTGTTCGGCAACCGGGTCAGGGCCGGCGACGTGGTGATCTGCTCACTGGCCGGCGCCGACCGCGACGCCCGCTCCGGGCAACGGATGCACGAGTTCGACCCGGCCCGGCCGCCGCACCCGCACTATGCGTTCGGGCACGGGTTCCACCGGTGCGTAGGCGCGGAGCTGGCGCGGATGGAGCTGCGGATGGCCTACCCCGCGATGGCGCGGCGGTTCCCGCGGATGCAGCTCGCCGCCGGGGCCGACGAGCTCGCGCTGCGACAGCTCTCGATCGTGTTCGGTGTCGACGAGCTGCCCGTCGACGTACGCCAGGCCGCTACCGTCTCCTGACATGAGCGACGTCGAGCTGATCCGCAGTCCTGCTCTGACCGGCCAGGTGCCCTACGCCTACGCCGCGGTGGTCGGTCCCGGGCGGACCGTCTACACCGCCGGCGCGTGTCCCCTCGACGACTCGGGCACCGTGGTGGCCGTGGGGGACGTGGCGGGCCAGGCGGAGCAGGTGATGGCGAACCTGGTGCTGGCGTTGCGGGCGGCGGGGGCCGAGCTCGCCGACGTGGCGAAGTCGACGGTGTACGTCGCGTCGGGCCACCGCGCCGACCTGGTCGCCGCGTGGGACGTGGTACGCCGCCACTTCGGGGACCATGACGCGCCCAGCACGCTGCTCGGCGTCGCGGCGTTGGGCTACCCGCACCAGCTCGTCGAGGTCGAGGCCGTCGCCGTACTCCTGGACTGAGCACGCGAACGGCCCAGGTTCCACTCCAGCCAGTCGTCGTCCGCGGTCGCGGGGCGGTGGCCCAGCACGCAGGGCCGGTACCGCGCCGGAAGCGCCTCGAACGCCGGCACCGCGTCGTCGGAGAGCCCGGCCAGGTAGGACCAGTCGATCCGGCCGGTCTGCTCGAACCGGTCGATGTTCTGTGCGGCGATGTAGCGGTCCGGGTCCGCCGCGGCCAGCCCGAGCAGCAGCACGGCACCGGTGAGCAGCGCCGTGCGCGGCAGCCAGCCACCCCGCAGGGTGATGCCGGCCACGAGGACGAGGGCGACGACCGCGCCGAGCCAGCCCTCGAACACCGACACCAGCAGCCGCAGCCGGGTGAACCCGTAGGCCTGCTCGTAGACGTGCATCCGGGACAGCGCCGAGGCCACGACCACCAGGGTGAGCAGGCAGAGCAGGCCCAGCGTCACCCGCAGCAGCAGACGGTCGGTGCCCGTGTCCCGGGGTGCGTGCCGGACGGTGGTGGCCACCACTGCGAGGGTGAGCGCGGTGGCAAGGGTGAGCTGGCCGAACCCTTCGTGGACGTAGGCGGCGTAGGTCAGCCCCGTCGTGCGGCGGAGGTAGTCGTGCCCGCCGAACAGGGCGGTCAGCTGTGCCACCAGGAACACGGCGAAGGTGGCCGTCACCAGGCCGACCGGCACGATCCACTCGAAGCGGCGTACCGTGCGCCCGGCGGGCAGCGCCAGCCGTTCGACCCGCGGGGGCACGAGGGCGACGTACACGCCGGTGGCGGTCAGGCCGAACACCGCACCGAGCACGAACAGGCGGACGAACAGGGATGTGAAGGTCAGGTCGGGCACCAGCTCGCCGACCCATCGGGCGAAGACGGCGTCCGCGGAGGCGAACAGGCCTCCGAAGACGAGCACGAGTACGACGGACAGGGCGGTCGTGCGCAGCACCGGCCACCATGTCGCCGGCCGCCCGGTGACAGTGAGAGACCTGCCCAGCCAGGGCAGGCCACGCAGCGCGGCCAGTGGCACCGCGGCCGTGGACGCGACCAGTCCGATGATCGAGCGGCCGTCGGCGAGTGCGGCCGAACCCACCGCGAACGTCGCCACCAGGCACAGGGCCACGATCCACTCCGCGTCGCGGACGAGCAGCGTGGCGGCCAGCAGCAGGCACAGCGCACCCGAGCCGAGCATCCGGGCGGTGAACCGTTCCCGGGCCGCGACAGCGACGACGCCGCACACCGCGGTCAGCACCATGAAAGTGCCGAGACCGAAGTCGCGGAACGGCACCACCACGGCGGCCAGCGCACCGACGCCGAGCGCCGCCGCGACCAGGCGTGGCCGGCCCGCGGTGGGTGCACCGGCCTGCTCGTCCGGCCACAGGTCGCCGAAGCTGGCGTCGAGAACGGGTCGCGCGGCAAGCGCGGGCGACGCGCCCATCGCAGGGTTGCTCATCTGATCCTCCTGTCGTGGGGGAGGGTGACCCGGATGTGGCAGCCGCGCTCGGCGTCGGCCACCTCGATCGACCCGCCGTGCAGGTCGGTGACCCAGCGGGCGATCGCCAGGCCGAGCCCGGTGCCGCCGTCGGTGCCGGGGTGGGCGCCGGTGGTGAAGCGCTCGAACACGCCGGCCCGGTCGGCGGCTGCGATTCCCGGCCCGTCGTCGAGGACGTCGAGGACCACCGTCCCGTCGATTGCGGTTGCCGCGTCTGCCGCGGACGCCCGCACCTCGACGGTCCCGCCGTGCGGGCTGTGACGGCCGGCGTTGTCGAGCAGGTTCGCGAGCAGCTGGTGCAGTCGCTCCCGGTCCGCGTGCACGGCCAGGTCCGCGGGGTGCACGTCGACCAGGTGCCCGATCGGGTGGCCGGAGACCTGGGCCTGTTTCACCGCGGACCGCAGGAGCGGTTCAACCAGCACCGGCTCGAGGTCCATCGGGGCGATGCCCGCGTCGACGCGGGACAGGTCGAGCAGATCGGCGACCAGCCGGCTCAGCCGCTCGGACTGCTCCAGCGCCGCACGCAGTGTCGCCGGGTCGGGCTCGGAGACGCCGTCCACCAGGTTCTCGAGCACCGCACGCAGCGCCGACACGGGGGTGCGCAGCTCGTGGGACACGTTCGCCACCAGGTCGCGCCGCTGCTGGTCGACCGCCTCCAGGTCGGCAGCCATCGTGTTGAAGGCGCGCGCGAGATCGCCCACCTCGTCCCGGGAGGTGGCGCACACCCGCCGGGAGTAGTCGCCCGTGGCCATCGTCCGCGCCGCCGCGGTCATCGCCCGCAACGGCGAGGTCATCCCGCGGGCCAGGAGCTGGGTGACGCCGAGCGCGACCAGGACCGCGGCCGGGATCGTGTACAGCGGTGACCAGCCGAGTCGCTCACCGGCCAGCGACGCGACGGCGGCGACCGCGACGGTCACCGCGACCAGGACGCCGAGCTTGGTCTTGATCGACCCAAGCCGGTCCAGCGGGCGGATCATCGGGCCACCTCGAGCGCGTAGCCGACGCCGTGCACCGTGCGCAGCAGACGGGACCCGAGCTTGCTCCGCAGCGACTTCACGTGGCTGTCGACCGTGCGGGTGCCGGCGCTGTCCTGCCAGCCCCAGACCTCGGCGAGCAGCCGTTCCCGGGTCAGCACGGTGCCCGGCTCGGCGGCGAGGCAGACCAGGAGGTCGAACTCGGTCGGGGTGAGGTGGACGGCGTTGCCGTGGTGGTGCACGCGCCGCTGTGCCTCGTCGATGCGGAGCTCGCCGACGACCAGCTCGCCTGGTGTGCGGGCGGCGAGCTCGGCGGCGCGCTCCACCCGGCGCAGCAGTGCCCGGGCACGCGCCACCAGCTCTCTCATGCTGAACGGCTTGGTGAGGTAGTCGTCGGCGCCGACCCCGAGGCCGACGAGCACGTCGGTCTCGTCGTCACGCGCGGTGAGCATCAGCACGGGTACCGGCCGTTGCGCCTGCACCCGTCGGCACACCTCGTGGCCGTCGAGTCCCGGGAGCATGACGTCGAGCACCACCAGGTCAGGAGCCCAGTCGGCCGCCGTGGCGACAGCCCCGTGCCCGTCGTACTCCTGACGGACGTCGAAGCCCTCGGCGCGGAACCGGTCGCCGACGGCTTGGGCGATCGTGCGCTCGTCCTCGACGACGAGCACACGCGGCGGCTTCCCCGGAGATGGCATACAAGGAGCCTACGAGCGGACCCGGTCGGCTTGCGCGGAGAACTTGTGAAGATCCTGTGCAGATCGAACGGGATGTACCACTGACGTGAACCGTTCGGCAGGCTTCTTGCGGATTTCTGCGGCGCCCGGCGTAGCGGTGAGGTTGACTGGCACGGTGGCCCGCGTCCGCGGGCCCCTCGACCCGGCACGAAAGAGCGCCATGAGGAACCTCCTGCACCAGCACCTCGACGCGTCGAGCCTGGCCCGCGCAGGCAAGGCGGCCGTGGTCGGCGTGCTCGGCTCGTTCGCCTACATCGCCGGATGGCAGCTGCTCGGCATCGCCGGGTTCTCCCTGCTGCCCCTGCTCGTCACCGTCGTGGCGTGTGTCCTGGTCGGCACCGCGGTGATGGGCGTGGGCATGCGGTTCGCGGGGATCCGCCGGCCACTCGTGGGTGGCGGCTACGTCGCGGTGCTCCTGGTGGTCTACGGCGCCTTCCTCGCCTACACCGAGGGATATCAGCTGCTCACCTGGCCGGCCTGGCCGGCGATCGCCGCCTACCTCGGCGTGATCTACGCCCTGCAGCAGGGAGGTCCCCGCTACGAGGTCCCGTGCCACGAGGACCAGAGCGCGGCGTAGGAGCCGCCCTGCGCGACCAGCTCGTCGTGCGAGCCGAACTCGCTGATCCTGCCGTCCTCGACCACCGCGACCCGGTCCGCGTCGTGGGCGGAGAACAGCCGATGCGCGATCGCGATCACGGTGCGGCCGTGCAGCACGGCGGCCAGTGACCGCTCGAGGTGCCGGGCGGCGCGCGGGTCGATCAGCGAGGTCGCCTCGTCGAGCACCAGCGTGTGCGGGTCGGCCAGCACCAGCCTGGCGAGCGCCAGCTGCTGGGCCTGCGGAGGCGTCAGCGCCCGGCCGCCCGAGCCGACGAGGGTGTCGAGCCCGTCCGGCAGCGCCGTCACCCACTCGCGGGCGTCGACGGCGTCCACCGTCGCGAGAAGCCGCTCGTCCGAAGCGATGTCGTCGATGGCCAGCGCCAGGTTCTCCCGGATCGTCCCGACGAACACGTGGTGCTCCTGGGTGACGAGTGCGACGTGACCGCGCAGGTCCGTCAGCGGCAGCTCGGTGAGCCCGACGCCGCCGACGGTGACCGCGCCGGTGCGCGGCGGATGGATCCCGGCCAGCAGCCGCCCCAGCGTCGACTTGCCGGCACCGGACGGGCCGACCATGGCGATCCGCTCGCCGATGCCGACCGACAGGTCCACGCCGTGCAGCACGTCGCGGCCGGGGACGTAGGAGAACCGGACGTCGTCGGCCGCGATCTGCTCGCCCTGTGGGGCCCGGCCGGTGACCTCCCGGTCGTCGGGGACGTGTGCGACGCCGAGCAGGCGGGCCAGGGAGGCGGCGCCGACCTGCAGCTCGTCGAGGATGGCCACGATGCGGTCCACCGGGTCGATCAGCATCTGCACGTACAGCGTCGCCGCGGTCACGTCGCCGAGAGACACGCTGCCCTGGGTGTAGAGGTACCCGCCGAACAGCAGGGTCGCCACGGTCGGGATCAGGTAGGCGACCTCGACCGAGGGAAAGAAGACCGTGCGCAGGAAGAGCGTGTACCGCTCGGCGGCGTACGACTCCGCGATGTCCGCGTCGATCTTGGCCAGCCGCCGTTCGGTGAGACCGAGCGCCTCCACGGTGCGGGCGCCCTCGACGGTCTCCGTCAGCGAGGCGTTGATCGAGGCGTAGGACGCGTTCTCCCGCAGGTATCCCTTCTTGGCCCGTGCGAGGTACCACTTCAACCCGATCACCAGCGGCGGCACACCCAGCAGGCAGGGGATCGCGACCCACCAGCCGATGGTCAGCGCCGCGAGGAAGGTCAGCGCCGCGGTGATCAGCGCGATGATCCACTCCGGCAGCGCGTAGCGGACCGACCAGCCGAGCTGCTCGACGTCGCGGGAGGTGCGGGTCAGCAGGTCACCGCTTCCCGCGCTCTCCACGACACCCACCGGCAGTGCGAGCGTGTTCTTCACGAAGTCCTCGCGCAGCTCGGCCAGCACCCGCTCGCCGAGCACGAAGGAGACGTAGCGGGCGTAACGGGTCAGCACGGTCTGTGCGAGCAGGAACGCAGCAAGGATGACGATGATCTTGTCGACATGGCCGAGGGTGGTGCCATGCTCGACCGCCTCCACCAGCTCACCGAGCAGGCGGGGCCCGGCGAGGGCAGCCAGGGCCGCGAGCCCGTGCAGGGCGAGGCCGCCGTAGACCCACTTCGGATACCTCTTCAGCAGCCGGAGGACGTAGCGAGCGACCTGGCGCCCGGTGGCGACGGGAAGGATCTCCGCGGTGGGGCTTCTCATACCGTCGTCTCCTGCTCGCGGGTCACGACCGCGCGGTACTCGGCGACGTCGGCCAGCAGGTCGCGGTGCGTGCCGAAGGCGACCACGACGCCGTCGCGCAGGAACGCCACGTTGTCGACCCGGTCGAGCATCAGCGGGCTGGTGGTGGTGACCACGGTGGTCCGTCCGGCCCGCTGCACGTGCAGCCGGTCCGCGACCCGGGCCTCCGTGTGCGCGTCGACCGCCGACGTGGGCTCGACCAGGACCAGGATCTCGGGGTCCGCGGCCAGCGCCCGGGCCAGGACCAGCCGCTGGCGCTGCCCACCGGAGAAGGAGCGGCCGCGTTCGGTGACGGCGGTGTCCATCCCGTCCGGCAGCGCCTCCAGCACGTCGTCGGCCGAGGCGGTTCGCAGCGCCGCGGACACGGCGGTGGCGCCCCGGTCCCGGATGTCGACCTGGTCGCGCAGCACGCCGGAGAACAAGGTGCTGCCGGTGTCGGAGACGACGATGCGTCGCCGTACCAGCTCACGGTTCAGCCCGGACAACGGCACGTCGCCCCAGCGCACCTCGCCGTCGGCGTACCGGCCCAGCCGGTCGGCCAGCGCGGCGCTCTCGTCCGGCTTGTCGGAGACCACGGCGGTCAGCTCGCCGTACGGGACCCGGAGACCGCTCTGTACGTCGACCAGCTCGGCGTCGTGCGGAGGCTCGTCGTACGGCTGTTCGGGATCGACGACCTCCGGCTCCAGGGCGAGCACCTTGATCACCCGGCGTGCGGCCACGAACCCGCGGATCCACTTGTTGGCCACCTCCGTGGCCGTGCGCAGCGGCAGCATCAGGAACGCGGCGTAGCCGTAGAACGCGACCAGCTCACCGGGGCTGATCCGGCCCTGGACCGCGAACCGGGCGCCGAGCCAGACCACGACCACCACGAAGACTCCGGGCAGGAGGATCTGCAGCGCGTCGAGCATCGACTGCAGCCGGCCGACCCGGACACCGGCGGCGCGGACCTTCTGGGAGTCGCGGGTGTAGCGGTCGTGGAAGACCGCCTCGCCGCCGATCCCGCGCAGAACCCGCAGGCCGCCGACGATGTCGGTCGCCAGGTTGGCCAGCTCCCCCATCATCTCGCGTTGAGCGAGGCTGCGCCTCTGCAGCGGCCTGAGCAGCGGGCCGACCGCGAGCAGCAGGACCGGCACGCCGACGAGCACCACCAGCCCGAGGGTGGTCGAGGTGCGCAGCAGGATGGTCGCCACCACGAGGAAGGACACGATGGCGCCGGCCGCACGGCCGGTGATCTCCATCGCGTTGCCCAGGTGCGCGAGGTCGTTGGAGCCGATCGCGACGACCTCGCCGGTGGCCACCCGCTTCGGCAGCGTCGCCCCGAGATGCGTGGCCTGCCGGGCGATCAGCTGGACGGTCCGGTACGCCGCGGTCAGCCAGTTCGTGACCGCGAACCGGTGCCGGAAGATGCCCGCCGCCGCCTGCAGCAGGCCGACACCGAGCATCGCGAGCGCCCACCGGATCAGGGCACCGGTGTCCTTGGCGGCGATGCCGCGGTCGATCGCGAGCCCGATCAGCGCCGGCATGAACGCCTGCGCGGTCATCCACACGATGCCGAACAGCGCCGCGACCAGCATCGTGAGCCACTGGCCCTTGATCAACCACCACAGGAACCGACCGGGGGACCGGTGGTCGGCCACTCCGGGATGGTCGAGAGGTAGCTGGCGCACCGGTCAAAGATACGTATCGAACACGCTTTCGCGCGACCGGTTTTCGCGGCGCCCCGGAGTGGAGTTTCATCAAGGTATGCACGGAAACCCGCACCTCCCACGACGTGTGAACCGTGGGAAGTGCGGGTTGAGGGACATACCTTGGGGAAGCTACGGGGCCGAGGCCCCGGAGAGTCACTGCTCCGGCATCAGGATCCAGGCCACGATGTAGGCCAGGAACAGTGAGCCGAACCCGAAGATGGTGCCGAGTACGACGACCAGCCGCACCAGGTTCGCGTCGACCCCGAGGTACTGCGCGACGCCGCCGCACACACCGGAGAGCCAGCGGTCGTCACGGCTGCGGGCCAGCCTCTTGCGTTCCGGTGCCGCCTGGTAGCCGCCGGCGGGGGTGTTGGTGCTCATCGGATCTCTCCTTCGGTGTACGAGTCGGTGTCGGTGTCGGTACTGGTGCGGCCGCGCAGGCCCTTGGCGGCGAACGCGACCAGGCCGACCGCGCCTGCCACCACCAGGGTCATCGGGAGCAGCCACTGGGCCTCGCCGAGGTCGACGACCCCGGACTCGCGGAGGGCCCAGGAGCCGGCCAGGCCGAGGAAGATCAGGCCGACCACGAGGTAGCTGACGTTCAAGGGATGGGTGTTCATGACTGCCTCACTTCGATGCTGCCCACGAGCAGCTGGATGTCGAGCTCGAGCTGTGGTGCGTCCACGCCGCCGCTGAGCGTGCGTGCCACGTGGACGTCTGGTCCGTTCTCCTCGTGGCCGAAGACCGATGCCTCCCCGGCGACCGACACGTCGGCGTCCACGTCGACGTCCGTCCCGTCCGGCACGATGACGACGATCTCGCCGGCGTTCGCCTCGAGGTCGATCGTCCGGCCGTCCAGGGCGTCGAGGTCCCGGACCTGGCTCAGGTCGAGCCGGATGCCGCCGGCGGGAATGTCGTAGCGGTCCCGGACCTGTGCCGCGCTGCTGGGCGTCTCGTCGATGCGCCGGTCGCCGTCGAAGTCGGTGTTCACGGCCACGGAGCTGATCGCGAGTGCGATCGCCGCGACGATACCGAGGAAGATCAGGCCCCCGGCGCGGCCGACCCAGGCGCCCAGCACCAGCATCGCGCCGACCACGGTCAGCCCGAGTGCCGGGTAGGCCGACGCGACCACGGATCCGCCGGACACGTCGTACAGACCGAGGACGCCGAGGGCGATCGCGACCAGGGCGAGGGTGATCCAGAACAGCTTCGGCCCGCGGTCGCGGCTGGGGACCGGCGGTTGGTAGGCCTGCTGCGTCGGCGGCATCCACGGCGGCGGGGGCGGCTCAGCCCCGTACTCGGTGGTCGGCTCGGTGCCGGGCTCACCGACGGGAGGCATTGTCGTGGTGTTCATGGGCTTGTCTCGATTCATCAGGACGGCGAAGACGACCAGGGCGACGATCGCCAGCGGCCAGGGGAACCAGAAGCCACCCCAGCTGTCGCCGACCAGGAGGCAGCCGGCGATCACCGCGGCGCCGAGCAGCAGCACGTTGCGGGTGCTCGGGCTCGTGGCGATCTGGCCCTCGGCCCGTCCCTCCTCGGGGACGAGCAGCCAGGCAGCGCCGTACAGCACGAAGCCGGCTCCGCCGAAGAAGCAGAGCACGACGAAGGCGACGCGCAGGATGGTCGGGTCGATGTTCAGGTGGCGGCCGAGTCCGCCGGCCACACCGGCCACCTTGCGGTCGGTGAGGCTGCGTCGCAGCTGGCTGTAGTCGCGCAGGTTCTCGGTGTGCACGCGATCTTGCTGTGCTCGATCTTGCTGAGGTGTTTCTGTCATACCTCGATCTTGGTGCCTGGCACGCGGGCGCACCATCGGGGAAAGCCCTGATTCGGGCAGGGCTCAGGTCACCTCGGCTCAGGGTGGGCTCAGGGTGCCAACTCATGGTCGCGGCCAGTCCGCTGTGTGACGATTGCGGTGACCATGAATAACCAGCACACCGACCTCGCCGAGCCGGCGCCTGTGAGACGGGCGACACGGAGCTCCGAGGAGCGCCTGCTCGGCGGCGTCGCCGCCGGTCTCGCGGCCCACCTCGGCGTCGACGTGATGATCGTGCGCGCGTTCTTCCTGGTCTCGGCGGTCCTCGGTGGCCTCGGTGTGGCGATGTACGCCGGCCTCTGGATGGTGCTGCGCACCGATGCCCGCTTCGAGGAGGCCACCCCGGGTCTCGAGGCGGCCTCCCGGCAGGGCAAGCGGCCCCGGCGTGCGCGCAGGCTCGAGGACGTCGGCCCACTGGTCGCCCTCGCGGCGGTGGCACTCGGGGTCGTCGTGCTGCTCCAGGGCCTGCTGGGCAACGGGCTGCTGTTCTGGCCGATCCTGCTGGGCACCGTCGGTCTCGCGGTCCTCTGGCGGCAGGCCGACGAGGCGCAGCGGGAGCGTTGGTCGGACTCCACCGGTCGGATCGACCCGATCCGTGCGGTGCTCGGTCGCGGGGGAGTCGCGTCGTACGCCCGCCTCGCCGCCGGCGTGGGTCTCCTCGTCGGGGCGCTCGCGCTGTTCGCGGCGCAGAGCGGCCGGGCCGGGATGGCGCGCGACATGCTGGTGGCAGGAGCGCTCGGCGTAGGTGGTCTCGCGCTGACCGTCGGGCCGTGGCTGTTCCGGCTCGCCGGCGACCTCTCCGAGGAACGCGCCGCGCGGATCCGCTCACAGGAACGCGCCGACGTCGCGGCACACCTGCACGACTCCGTGCTGCAGACCCTGGCCCTGATCCAGAAGCACTCGGCCGACGGGCGGACCGTGGCGAAGCTCGCCCGCGCACAGGAGCGGGACCTGCGCGACTGGCTCTACGGCGACGAGACCGAGCCGGCGACCTCCGTCGCGAGCGCGCTGCGGGCCGCGGCCGCGGAGGTCGAGGACGGGCACGGCGTACCGGTCGAGGTCGTCATCGTCGGTGACGCGCCGTCCTCGGAGCACACCCGCCCACTGGTGCTCGCGGCCCGGGAGGCGATGGTCAACGCGGCCAAGCACTCGGGTGCCGACAAGGTGGACGTGTACGCCGAGATGGGGGACGGGCTGGTCGAGGTCTTCGTGCGCGACCGGGGTGCGGGCTTCGACGAGGCGCACGTGCCCAGCGACCGGCTCGGGGTGCGCAACAGCATCCTGGACCGGATGCGGCGGCACGGCGGCACGGCCGAGATCCGGACCGCGCCCGGACAGGGCACCGAGGTGCGCCTGTGCATCGAGACGACCAAGGAGGACAGCCATGGCTGAGCCAGCACGCGGACGCAGTGTCGTCATCGTGGACGACCACGCGATGTTCCGGACCGGGGTGCGCGCCGAGATCACCGACAGCGTCGACGTGGTCGCGGAGGCCGCAGACGTGGACCAGGCCGTGGCCGCGATCATGAAGCTCAGGCCGGAGGTGGTGCTGCTCGACGTGCACCTGCCGGGCGGAGGTGGCGCCGAGGTGATGCGTCGGGTGGGCACGCGGGTGCCCGAGACGAAGTTCCTCGCGCTCAGTGTCTCGGACGCGGCCGAGGACGTGATCGGGACGATCCGCGGCGGTGCCCGTGGCTACGTCACCAAGACGATCACCGGCCCGGAGCTGGTCAGCGCCATCGACCGGGTCGCCGACGGGGACGCGGTGTTCTCGCCGCGGCTCGCGGGCTTCGTGCTCGACGCGTTCGCCGGCTCGATCGAGGTCGCCCAGGTCGACGAGGACCTGGACCGGCTCACCGAGCGGGAACGCGAGGTGATGCGGCTGATCGCCCGGGGCTACGCCTACAAGGAGGTCGCCAGCGAGCTGTTCATCTCGATCAAGACCGTCGAGACGCACGTGTCCAGCGTGCTGCGCAAGCTCCAGCTGTCCTCCCGGCACGAGCTCACCCGCTGGGCCAACGACCGCCGCCTGCTCTGAGCCGACCGCTGCCGAGCGGTGTCGGTGCGCGGACGTAGGCTGGTCCGGACATGAGCGCGCTGTTCCCGATCCCCCAGTCACCCGCCCCCGAGCAGGCCGACGACCCCGCTTCCGGACACACCGGCCGCGCCCGCCGTACCTCTCCCGAGGAGCTGCTCGAGGGCCTCAACGACCCGCAACGAGCCGCGGTGATCCATGCCGGGTCGCCGCTGCTCGTCGTCGCCGGTGCGGGATCGGGAAAGACCCGGGTGCTCACCCGCCGGATCGCGTGGCTGATCGCCGAGCGCAACGCGCACCCCGGCTCGATCCTGGCGATCACGTTCACCAACAAGGCCGCGGCCGAGATGCGCGAACGCGTCGAGGAGCTGGTCGGCCGCCGGGCGCGGATCATGTGGGTCTCCACGTTCCACTCCGCGTGCGTACGCATCCTGCGCAAAGAGATCGACAAGTTCGGCTACAAGTCGTCGTTCTCGATCTACGATGCGGCCGACTCCAAGCGGCTGATGACGCTGGTCTGCCGCGACCTGGACCTCGACCCGAAGCGGTACCAGCCACGCGCGGTGCTCAACTGGGTCTCCAACGCCAAGAACGAGCTGCGCGACCACGAGGACGCGGCGAAGAGGGCCGAGAACCACCTCGAGGAGGTCTACGCCGAGTGCTACGCGATGTACCAGCGTCGGCTTCGCGCGGCCAACGCGCTCGACTTCGACGACCTGATCATGACCACGGTGCACCTGTTCCAGGCGTTCCCACAGGTCCGGGAGACCTACCGGCGCCGGTTCCGGCACGTGCTGGTCGACGAGTACCAGGACACCAACCACGCGCAGTACGCGTTGATCCGGGAGCTGTGCGCGCACGATGTCGGCCGCCCGCTCGACGACCCCGACGTCCCCGACGCGGACGGCGTCGCACCCTCCGAGCTGATGGTGGTCGGTGACGCGGACCAGTCGATCTACGCGTTCCGCGGCGCGAACATCCGCAACATCTTGCAGTTCGAGGCCGACTTTCCGGACTCGCGGTCCATCCTGCTCGAGCAGAACTACCGCTCGACACAGACCATCCTCAACGCCGCCAACTCGGTGATCACCCGCAACAAGGGCCGCAAGCCGAAGAACCTGTGGTCCGACGCGGGTGACGGTGAAAAGATCGTGGGCTACGTCGCCGACGACGAGCATGACGAGGCGCGCTTCGTGTCCGAGGAGATCGACACGCTCACCGACGCCGGCGACGCGAAGCCCGGCGACGTGGCGGTGTTCTACCGGACCAACGCACAGTCGCGTGTGTTCGAGGAGGTGTTCATCCGGGTCGGGATGCCTTACAAGGTGGTCGGGGGTGTGCGCTTCTACGAGCGCAAAGAGGTCCGGGACGCGCTCGCCTACCTGCGGATGCTTTCGAACCCGGCCGACGAGATCTCGCTCCGGCGCATCCTCAACGTGCCCAAGCGCGGGATCGGTGAGCGCGCCGAGGCGTGCGTCCAGTCGCTGGCCCAGCGTGACCGGATCACCTTCTTCGAGGCGCTGCGGCGGGCCGAGGACGCGCCCGGCATCGCGAGTCGGTCACTGAACTGCATCCGCTCGTTCGTGGAGCTCGTCGAGGAGCTCCAGTCGATGGTCGACGCCGGCGAGCGGGCCGACGTGGTGCTCGAGGAGGTGCTCTCGCGCACCGGTTACCTCAAGGAGCTCGAGGACTCCGACGACCCGCAGGACGAGACCCGGGTGGAGAACCTCGCCGAGCTGGTCGCCGTCGCGCGCGAGTTCTCCGACGCCGGCGAAGGACCGTCCGCTCTCGGCGACTTCCTGGAACGGGTCGCGCTGGTCGCGGACACCGACCAGATCCCCGATCAGACCGAGGACGGCCAGGACGCCGGGGTCGTCACCTTGATGACCCTGCACACCGCGAAGGGGCTGGAGTTTCCGGTCGTGTTCCTCTCCGGGCTCGAGGACGGGGTCTTCCCGCACATGCGCTCGCTCGGCGACCAGACCGAGCTCGAGGAGGAGCGCCGGCTTGCCTACGTCGGGGTGACGCGGGCCCGGGAACGGCTCTACGTCTCACGGGCCGTGGTCCGCTCGGCGTGGGGCGCGCCCGCGCACAACCCGGCGTCCCGGTTCCTCGACGAGCTGCCGGTCGACCTCGTCGACTGGCGTCGCACCGAGGCCGCGCAGACCTCGTGGGACCGTCCGGTCGCGGCCTCGCCGACGTACCGCAACGCGGGCCCGCCGAGCCGGCGGTTCGGGACGGCGGCGATCCGCGCGGACGCGGCAACCAAGTCGAAGAAGCGCGAGGTTCCCTCGCTGTCGCCGGGAGACCGGGTGCTGCACGACAGCTTCGGGATGGGCAGCGTGGTCTCGCTCGACGGGATGGGCGACAACGCGGTCGCGTCGATCGACTTCGGCTCCGAGGGCGTGAAGCGGCTGCTGTTGAGATACGCCCCGGTCGAGAAGCTCTGAGCGGCGACTACGGGGTCAGGCCGTGCACGGCGAGCGCGGCGCGTGGGTCGACCGGGTCGCCCGCCCCGGGCCGGACCTCGAGGTGCAGGTGCGGGCCGGTGGTGTTACCGGTCAGGCCGACGGCGCCGATCACCTGCCCGGCGCTGACCTCCTCGCCGGGGGAGACCGCGAACGAGCTCTGGTGGCAGTACCAGATCTCCGTGCCGTCCTCGAGGGTGACGATGGTGCGGTTGCCGTAGGACCCGGCGTACTCCGTGGAGGTCACCACGCCGCGCGCGACCGACATGATCGGCGTGCCCATGGGGGCCGCGAAGTCGAGGCCGGTGTGGGTGTGCGCCCACAGGCCGCTGGACTGCCCGAACCCGGCCGTGAGGTGGTAGACGCCGGATGCGACCGGTAGGCCCCACGCGTTGGCAGCGATCTGGTCGGCGTGCTTCTCGGCGCTGGCCGCGAGCTGGGCGAGCGCAGCGTTACGTTGCTGGGCCTGCGCCTCGGCCGCGGCCTGCAGCTCCTCCTCGGCGGCGTCCTCGAGTGCCTCCCGCTGGGAGTCGCGGCTGACCGCCTGCTCCCTGCTGTCCGCGGCCACGTTGGCCTGGACCTGGCTCGCGCCGTTCAGCACGTTTGCCTGCGCGGAGAGCCGCTGGATGCTGCCGCCCGCCGCCCGCGCCGGGACGGCGTCCTGACCGATGGTGACGGCTCCACCCGCAGCGACGACCAGTGCCGCGGCGCCCACGAGCAGCGGGGCCGAGGGGAGTGTGCGGAAGAGGTTCTTGCGGGGCGCGGAGTGCCCGGCACGCTGCGTGATCACGGCGTCGGCGGACCGGATCCGGGCACGCTTCGCGGGCGCGACGGCCTTGCGCTTCCCACCGGAAGCGGCACGGCGGGTCGTCACACCGGAGCGTTCGTCGGGGTCGACCCGGGAAGCGTCTCGCTTCTCTGCCCGGTGGTTCGCCACGAATCAGGTCCTAACGTCGGTTGCACACAGCCGCCAACAGTAACGGAATCGTCACGGTGGCTAAAAGGAGGGTTACCCCACATTGTGGAGTACGTCACGGCTGGCCCCGAGTTTTCCGCGTGGAACGGGGTACTGGCAGGCGTTTGCCGTGGGGGACGTCACCCTGCGCGAGGCGGGGCGCGAGGCGGGGATCGGCGTACCTGGAACGACGTCGGTTAGTCTGCGGCAAGGCGTTCTCAACCAAGGTGGTGGCAGATTCATGGTGGCTCCGATCCGGATCGTGGTGGCCAAGCCCGGGCTCGACGGGCACGATCGCGGTGCCAAGGTGGTCGCCCGTGCGCTGCGTGACGCCGGCAACGAGGTGATCTACACCGGCCTGCACCAGACGCCGGAGCAGATCGTGGAGACCGCGATCCAGGAGGACGCCGACGTGATCGGGCTCTCGGTCCTCTCGGGCGCGCACATGACGCTGTTCAAGAAGCTTGTCGCGCTGCTCGACGAGCGCGACGCCCGCGACATCGTCGTGTTCGGCGGCGGCATCATCCCGGAGGCGGACATCCCGCTGCTCGAGGAGGCCGGGGTCGCGAAGGTGTTCACGCCCGGAGCGACGACCACCGAGATCGTGGCGTGGGTCAAGGACAACGTGGCCGACGCGTCCGGCGTCGGAGCCTAGCCGGTACGACGGACCGCGACTCAGGTCGCGCGGGAGAACAACCGGCCGGTGGCGTGCACCCGCTCCACCAGCTCGGCGGGCGACTCCACCTCGAAGTCCGCGCCGACCGAGGCCAGCACCAGCATCGGCCACGCCAGGTCGTCGACCTGCATCCGGAGCCGGGACACGTCCTCGCCGACCTCCTCCACGGCCCCCCAGCGGCCGACGACCCCGGTGACGTCGGCCGCGGACGCCTGCACCAGGACCACGACCTGGTGCTTCTGCGGTGCCGTGGTGATGCCCTGCTGGACGAACGCCGCCGCGTCGCCGGCCGGCAGCTCGCGTTGCCGGAACCGGGCGCCGGTCGTCTCCGGGGATGAGAGCCGGTCCACCCGGAAGCTGCGCCAGTCGTGTCGGGTCAGGTCGTAGGCGACGAGGTACCAGCGGCGGCCCAGCGAGACCAGCCGGTGCGGCTCCACCGAGCGGCGCATGCTCTCGCCGTCCCGGGTCGTGTAGTCGAAGGCCAGCCGCTCGTCGTCGCGGCAGGCCATCGCCAGCGTGGACAGCACCGCCGCATCGAACGACGGGCCGCCGGTAAACGCGACGGGGACCGTGTAGGCCTGCAACGCGTCGACCCGGCGGCGCAGTCGCGGAGGCATCACCTGGACCAGCTTGCCGAGAGCGCGTACCGAGGTCTCCTCGATGCCGGCGACCATCCCGCCCGCGGCGGCGCGCAGGCCCACGGCGATCGCAACCGCCTCCTCGTCGTCGAGCAGCAGCGGTGGCAGCGCGGCACCGGCCTGGAGCTGATAGCCGCCGGCGACCCCGCGGACCGCGTCGACCGGGTAGCCGAGCTCTCGCAGCCGGTCCACATCGCGGCGCAGGGTGCGCGCACTGACCTGCAGCCGCCCGGCGAGCTCGCCGCCGGACCAGTACCGGTGGGTCTGCAGCAGGGAAAGGAGCTGCAACATCCGTGCGCTCGAACCAGCCATGGCCCCAAGAGTACGCCGATTGAGGACAGAACCTGACCGCAATGGTTCGTAGCATGGTCGACATGAACACCACGATGATCACCACCCAGGACCTGACCAGGCACTTCACGGTCAACAAGCGAACCGTCGAGGCCGTGCGCGGTCTCGACCTCACGGTCGAGCAGGGCGAGATGGTCGCCCTGCTCGGTCCCAACGGCGCCGGCAAGTCCACCACGCTGCGGATGCTGACCACGCTGATCGCGCCGACCTCCGGCCGCGCCACGGTCGCCGGCCAGGACATCACCGGCGACCCGCGGCGGGTCCGGCAGCGGATCGGCTACATCGGACAGGGCAACGGCGCGGGCCACCAGCAGCGCGGACGCGACGAGCTCGTCACCCAGGGCCGCGCCTACGGGATGGACCGGTCGGCGGCGCAGCGGCGCGCGGCCGAGCTGGTCGAGTCGCTCGACCTCGTCGAGGTCGCCGACCGCAAGGTCTCCACCCTGTCCGGCGGGCAGAGACGCCGGCTCGACATCGCGATGGGACTGATCCACGCGCCCGGCCTGCTGTTCCTCGACGAGCCGTCCACCGGTCTCGACCCGCAGAACCGGGCGAACCTGCAGGAGCACATCGCGGCACTGCGCGAACGGCACGGTACGACGGTCGTGCTGACCACCCACTACCTCGACGAGGCCGACTCGCTCGCCGAACGGGTGGTGGTGATCGACCACGGCATCGTGGTCGCCGACGACACCCCGGCACGGCTCAAGGCCAACCACGCCGGCGACCGGATCACCCTGTCGTTCGGCTCCGGCGACGAGGCGACGTCTGCTGCCGGGCGCATCGGCCGCGCACACCGCAACGCCGTGGTCAGCCGGGACGGCACCGTCGTCCGGGCGCGGGTCGCGGGTGGGACGTTCCTGCTCCCCGGTCTGCTCCACGACCTCGACGGGGCCGGCGTTCCGGCCCGTGCGGCCGAGGTCTCCCGCCCGACGCTCGACGACGTCTTCCTCAACCTCACCGGTCGGAGCCTGCGCGAGGGGCGCGCGGGCACCGACGTCGACCAGACCCGTACGACGGACTCCCTGGAGGTCTCCGCATGAACACCCTGATCCACGACACCGGCATCGTCTTCACCCGCGAGCTGCGACCGGTGCTCCGGGACCCGTTCTCGGTGGTCTTCTCGATGATCCAGCCGCTGATCTTCCTGGGCCTCTTCGCGCCGCTGCTGACCCAGGTCCCCGGGCTGGGCGCCGGGAGCACGTTGCAGTGGTTCGTGCCGGGGATCGTGGTGATGTCCTGCCTGTTCGGTGCGTCCATGACGGGCTCGAACCTGCTGATGGAGATGCAGACCGGCTCGCACGAACGGATGCTGGTCACCCCGCTGTCCCGGTCGTCGCTGCTGATGGGCCGGGCCCTGAAGGAGATCGTTCCGGTGCTCCTCCAGGCGGTGATCCTGGTGCTCGTCGTACTCCCCTTCGACTTCGAGCTGCATGCCGCGGGAGTCGTCGTGGGACTGGCGGTGCTCGCGGTGTTCTGCATCGGGCTCGGCTCACTGTCCTACGCGCTCGCGCTCGCGGCCAAGGGCCAGGATTGGATCTTCTGGACCGTGCAGCAGACGCTGATCTTTCCGCTGCTGCTGCTCGCCGGGATGCTGCTCCCGGTCGACGCCGGGCCGGGCTGGCTCCAGACGGTGTCGAAGCTCAACCCACTGACCTACGTGGTCGATGTGGAGCGGTCCTTGTTCGCGGGCACGTTCGAGGCCGGCGAGCTGCTCACCGGCACGCTGGCCGCCGTCGCGGTCTGCGTGTTCGGGCTCTGGGTCGGCACCCGTTCGATGCGCGCCGCCGACTGACCTCCGACCTGTCAGGGTGTGTGGCCCCCAGAGGGGCAACACACCCTGACAAGTCGGCTAGAAGCGGAGCGGACCGGTCAGGGGCAGCCGCAGCACACCCGGTGCCCCCGGGCCGGTCCGCACCGTCACCGGCTGCGGGACGGCGTTGTTCGCGTAGGCGAAGTCGCTCGCCGCCACCACGACGCGGATCCGGTGCCCGGCCCGGAACCGGTGGACGACACCGGGCAGCTGCACGTGGACCGGCTCGGTCACGTCGCGTACCCGCACCGGCGAGACCAGCCGGTGCTTCAGGGTCGGTGTCCCGTCCGGGGCCACGTCGTACACCTTGGCGAACAGGATCAGCCGGCCCGCAGGACCGCCCTGCTGGCTCACGGCCGCAACCGGCGCGTCGAGGTGCAGCGTCAGCCGCGGGGAGCCGACGAGGGCGACCGGGCGGGACAGTGCCGGACTGGTGTAGGACACGGCGGTGCCGGGCTGGTCCGAGATCGGCTGGTCGACCTGGTTGCCCTCGAGCCCGGAGGTCTCGGAGTACGACGTGGGAGCGGCGGAGACGTTCGTGTAGGAGGCGGCACCGACCCGCACCCGGTCGCGGTCGCGGACCAGGGCGTCGGTCCCGGACAGGAACAGTGACGCGGTCGGCTTCTGCGAGAACGTCGAGCGGCGGGCGTACGCCTTCGCCGCCGAGCCGCGCACCCAGTCCCGGAAGTACTCGAACCGGGGACCGACCGGAGCGCTGCGGTCACCGCGCACGTAGTGGTCCATCCAGGCCAGGAACCGGCGTCCCAGGTAGGAGTCGCGCAGCGAGTCCGCGGCCAGGTCGAGCTCACCGGGCGCGGGTGTGCCGCCCGAGTGGCCCCACGACTGCCAGACCATCCGCGCCGGGGTGCCGTTCGCGCGCAGCGCCCGGAACGTCGCGACCGCCTCCTGCAGGTTGAACAGCGTGTCCTTCTGCCCCTGGACCACCAGGGTCGGGGCGGTGACCCGCGAGGCGTATGTCGACACCGACGCGTGCCGGGCCAGGCGCAACGTGTCCGCCGTGGGGTAGCCCAGCGTCTGCAGCTCGGCGATCGCCGTGCAGGCCCGGTTCGTGAAGTTCGGGCAGCCGACGTTGCGGGTCGGGTCGACCTGGGCGTCGTCGATCCCGTCGACGATGCCGAGACCGAAGAACAGGTCGGTCCACAGCCGCTTGTGCACGCCGGGGGTCCGGTAGGTCACGCCGCGACGGAAGTCGGTGTTGTTCGGCGCGAGGGAGTAGGACAGGTCGTTCCAGGTGATGATCGGGATCAGCGCGTCGACCCGTTTGTCCTGCATCGCGACGGCGTACTGCACCTGACCGCCGTAGGAGCCGCCGATCATCCCCACGCGCGGGTCGCCGCGACGCTCCCGCGCCACGTAGCGGATCCGCCGGGTCCGGCCGGCGGCGTCGGTGTAGGGCCGGGTCCCGGCCAGGACGCTGACCAGCTGCTTGCCGGCCTTGCCGTCGTAGTCCGGGTCGTCGAGGTGGATCTTGCAGCCGGAGCCGCCGAAGCCGAGTCCGGAGTAGGACAGCACGACGTACCCCTCCTCGACGAAGCCCTTCGCGGTCGCGGTCTGGTTCGCGTCGGCCTTGTTCCCGCCGAAGCCGTGCGTGGTCAGGATCGCGGGTGCCCGGTGCCGCGGCGAGGCGCCGTCGGGCTTGTAGACGTCGGCGCTGATCGTGCACGGCTCGGTGCCGTCCGGGCCGACCCGCACGTCGACGGTGAGGTGCCGCAGCGAGTAGCCGGGGGTCGCGTCCGCCGCGGCCTCGGCGTTGGTGGTGGTCGTCCCGGTGAGCGCCAACGTCCCGGTGACGAGCGCGGTCGCGGCCAGGGCCGCCGTGGTACGTCGTGCCGACATGTGCATCCCGTCCCGTCTCGGTGAGGTACACCTACAACGACGCAGGAACGGAATCGCTACGCGTGCTGCCGGACGTGTCCGGTGACCAGCTCGGCGACCCGCTGCGGCTGCGACCGGGTCACCCAGTGCCCGGCGTCCAGCCTCACCACCGAGAGACGGCTGCACGCGCGGTCCAGGTCGTCGAGCACCACGTCGGTGACGAACTTGTCCCTCGTCGGCACGATCACCTGCACCGGCACGTCGGTGCGCAGCGGCGCGCCGTCCCGCATCCGGCGGATGAAGTTGGCCCGGTAGAGGTTGAGCCCGTTCGCCGCGTTCCTGCCCCGGTCGCCGCCCCAGCGGGCCCAGGCCATCTCCGGGAGCACCGGGACGTGGAACGCGTAGATGTACCAGGAGTGCACCGCCTGGTTCAGCATTCGCAGCCGGCGTCCGTCGTGGTGCCGCGACAGGTGTGCGACGTGGTCCAGGGACGGCCCGCTGATCGAGGTGAAGGACGCCACCCGTCCGCGGAGCCGGGCGTCGTGGCCCTCCGCCGCCACCACGTCCCACAGCTGGACCGAGCCCCAGTCGTGGCCGACCAGGTGGAACCGTTCGCCGTCGGGCACGGTGGCCGCCACCACCGCCAGCAGGTCCTCGACCAGCAGATCGGTGCGATACCCGTCCCGGCCCGGGGGTGCGTCGGACGCGCCGGCGCCGCGGACGTCGTAGGTGACGAGGTGGAGCGCGTCTCCGTCGAGGGCCTCGAGCACCCGGTCCCACATGTCCTGCTGGTCCGGGTACCCGTGCACCAGGATGACGTGGTCCTTGCCCGGTCCGTCGGCGCTGTGCTCGCGGACATCCAGGCTGAGCCCGGTGGAGAGGACGCGCATGTGACCGACCCTACGTGGTCCTGGCCGCCCCGGCAGGGCTATCGTCGGGCGTGCGAAACCCGGAGCTAACCGATAGGACAGGCTGACACCGTGGACCTGATGGAGTACCAAGCGAAGCAGCTCTTCGCCAAGCATGACGTGCCGGTCACCCTCGGCACCGTCGTCGAGAAGGCCGCGGACGCTGCGGCCGCCGCGACGGAGAACGGCGGACGCGTCGTGGTCAAGGCGCAGGTGAAGGTCGGTGGCCGCGGGAAGGCCGGCGGCGTCAAGCTCGCCGAGAACCCCGACGAGGCCGTCGCCCGCGCCGAGGACATCCTCGGGATGGACATCAAGGGCCACACGGTGCACCGGGTGCTGGTCGCCCCGACCGCGGACATCGCCGAGGAGTACTACTTCTCGTTCCTGGTCGACCGCGCCAACCGCGACTACCTGTGCATCGCGAGCATCGAGGGCGGTGTCGAGATCGAGGAGGTCGCGCGCACCAACCCCGACGCCGTCGCCAAGGTCTCCATCGACCCGCAGACCGGTGTCGACGACGCGAAGGCAGCCGAGATCGTGGCCACCACCCGCTTCCCGGACGAGGTCGCTGAGGAGGCGAAGGACGTCGTCAAGAAGCTGTGGGACGTCTTCATCGAGGAGGATGCGTCGCTGGTCGAGGTGAACCCGCTGGTCCGCCTCGGCGACGGCCACCTGGAGGCGCTCGACGGCAAGGTCACCCTCGACGAGAACGCGGACTTCCGCCACGAGGACCACGCCCGGTTCGAGGACAAGGCCGCCGCCGACCCGCTCGAGCAGCAGGCACGGGACAAGGGCCTCAACTACGTCAAGCTCGACGGCGAGGTCGGCATCATCGGCAACGGCGCGGGCCTGGTGATGTCCACGCTGGACGTCGTCGCCTACGCCGGCGAGAAGCACTCAGGGGTCAAGCCCGCCAACTTCCTCGACATCGGGGGCGGCGCATCGGCCGAGGTGATGGCCAACGGCCTGCACATCATCATCGGCGACGAGCAGGTCAAGAGCGTGTTCGTGAACGTGTTCGGCGGCATCACCGCCTGCGACGCGGTGGCCAACGGCATCGTGCATGCCCTCGAGCTGCTCGGCGACGAGGCGAACAAGCCCCTGGTCGTCCGGCTCGACGGCAACAACGTCGAGGAGGGACGGCGGATCCTCGACGAGGCGAACCACCCGCTGGTGACCCTGGCCGAGACGATGGACGGCGGAGCGGACCGCGCCGCTGAGCTGGCTGCCCAGAACTGACCGAGCAGAGGAACGAACAATGGCGATTTTTCTCACCGAGAACAGCAAGGTCATCGTCCAGGGCATGACCGGCTCCGAGGGCAAGAAGCACACCCAGCGGATGCTCAGCTCCGGCACCGACGTCGTCGGCGGCGTGAACCCGAAGAAGGCCGGCCAGAGTGTCGACTTCGAGGGCGGCACCTCCGTCCCCGTGTTCGGTGGTGTGAAGGAGGCGATGGAGCGGACCGGCGCTGACGTGTCGGTGGTCTTCGTGCCGCCGGCAGGCACCAAGGGCGCGGTCGTCGAGGCCGTCGACGCCGGCATCCCACTGGTCGTGGTGATCACCGAGGGCGTCCCGGTGCACGACACCGCGGCGTTCTTCTCCTACGCGCAGGCCAAGGGCACGACGCGGATCATCGGCCCGAACTGCCCCGGCCTGATCAGCCCCGGCAAGTCCAACGCAGGCATCATCCCCGCCGACATCACCAAGGGCGGACGCGTCGGCCTGGTCTCGAAGTCCGGCACGCTGACCTACCAGATGATGTACGAGCTGCGGGACTTCGGGTTCTCCACAGCGATCGGCATCGGGGGTGACCCGATCATCGGTACGACGCACATCGACGCCCTGCAGGCCTTCCAGGACGACCCGGAGACCGACGCGATCGTGATGATCGGTGAGATCGGTGGGGACGCGGAGGAGCGCGCCGCGGCGTACATCAAGGACAACGTGACCAAGCCTGTAGTCGGGTACGTCGCCGGGTTCACGGCACCGGAGGGCAAGACGATGGGGCACGCCGGCGCGATCGTGTCCGGTTCCTCCGGCACCGCGGCGGCCAAGCAGGAGGCGCTCGAGGCGGTGGGTGTGAAGGTCGGCAAGACACCGTCGGCCACCGCCCAGCTGATGCGGGAGATCCTGCAGAACCGCTGACCGTGACGCGTCAGGTGACCGCGTTGCGGGTGGCGTACTCCGTGCGTGCGAACTCCTGGTTCTCCATCACCGCGACCAGGTGCTCCACGGCGTCGTACACGTCGGCATGCGTCACGTACAGCGGCGCGAACCCGAACCGGGCGACGTCGGGCGTGCGGAAGTCGCCGACGACACCTCGGGCGATGAGTGCCTGCACGATGCCGTAGGCCTGGTCGTGCCGCAGGGACACCTGGCTGCCCCGGTGGTCGTGCTCACGTGGCGTGATCAGCTCGAAGGCCGTCCCGAGGCGCGTGTCGACGAGGTCGATGAAGTAGTCGGTCAGCGACAGCGACGCCGCGCGCAGCGTGGGGTGGTCGACCCCGTCGAAGGCATCGAGCGCCGCGTCGAGCGCGGTGAGTGCGAGCACCTGGTGCGTGCCGGAGATGAGCCGCGAGACGCCGGGCGCCGGCGCGTAGCCGAGCTCCATGTCGAAGGGTCGTTCGTGGCCCATCCAGCCGGGGATCGGCTGGTCGAGGTCGGCCTGGTGGCGCGGTGCCACGTAGGTGAAAGCCGGTGAGCCGGGCCCGCCGTTGAGGTACTTGTACGTGCAGCCCACCGCGAGGTCTACCTCGTGCTCGGTGAGCTCGACGGGCACCGCGCCGGCGGAGTGGCACAGGTCCCAGAGCATCAGGGCCCCGGCGGCGTGCGCGGCAGCGGTCACCGCGGGCAGGTCGAACATCCGGCCGGACCGGAAGTCGACATGGGTCAGGGACAGCAGCGCGACGTCCTCGCCGAGCGAGGCAGCCGGGTCGGCCGGGTCGCACCAGCGCAGCTCGAGGCCGAGCAGCTCCGCGACGCCGGCGGCGACGTAGCCGTCGGTGGGAAAGGTGGAGGGCTCCATCACGATCGCGGTCCTGCCCGGACGCATCCGGCAGGCCGCGACCATCGCCTTGAACAGGCTCACGCTGGTGGAGTCGCCGACGTGCACGTCACCGGCTCCGACACCGATGATCGGGGCGATCTTCGCGCCCACTCGGCGCGACAGGCCGATCCAGTCGGCGGTGTTCCACGACGAGATCAGGCCGCGGCCCCACTCCTCGGTGACCGCGGTCGCGAGCCGCCCCGGCACCGCGCGGGGCAAGGCGCCCAGCGAGTTGCCGTCGAGGTAGATGGTGCCCTCGGGGACCAGGAACAGGTCCCGGCGGTCGGCGAGCGGGCTCTCGGCGTCCCGGGCGGTTGCCCGGTCCCTGGCCAGGTCCGGTGGGATGGTGGTCACCCACCCGACCTTAGGCCGTGGGGTCAGTCCAGCTCGCGCAGCCGGTCACCGGCGCGCGCGACGAGCTTCCTGAAGTCGGCCGGTGACATGTCCTGGCGCGGGGTGGGGGAGAAGTTGACCTGCGCGACCTTGTTCTCCACCCGCACGAACCCGAGCCGGAACAGCACCGTCTCCCGTTCCGAGACCTCCGTCTCCAGGTCCCACGTCGACTGCTCGGTGTGCGCGGCCCGGTCCCGGTCCGAACGCTCGTGCATCACCTTGGTGGCCAGCTTGCGGTCCTCGCAGCTCGCCACCCGGCGGCGGACCTTGGACAGGAAGCGGTCCGCGGCCGCGGAGGAGGAGAACACGCCGTACGTCTCGGAGAGCCCGAACCGGTCCGGCAGCCGGGCGCCCGGGATCAGGAACGTCCGGGTGCGGGTCCGGCCGGCGGCGGCGAAGTCGGCCCGGTCGCACACGGTCGCGGCCGGGTTCACCTTGGCCCGCCGCGCGTCCGTGCCGACCCAGGGCTCGTCCACCCTGCCCACCGGCGGGAGGTCGGCGACCGCGAGGATGCCGCGCTCCTCCCCGGACGGCGGAGGTGGCACCACGGTGGTGGACGGCTGCCTCGAGCAGTCGTCCGCGCCGCTCGTGGCGCACAACATCGCCACGGCGTCGGCGAGGGACTGGGCGATCTCGTGCGGTGGTGGCGGGGCAGCGCCGACCGTCTTGCCGACCGTGGAGGTAGTGACCCGGCCGATCCGGGCCACCGCCACCGAGTACGTCGTGACCGGCTTCTCCCACACCCGCACCATCAGGACGTGAGCCTCGTCGCCGATGTTGTTCACGTGGTAGGCGCGCAGCAGCTGGAGGCGTGCCACGTGGCAGCCGGCATACCAGCCGACGGTGGTCCCGAACGCCTCCCGTGCCTGCTGTTCGGACCTGGAGACCTCGACGGTCTGCACCGCGGAGCGAGGCGGGGCCCCGTTCGCCTCGAACTGGCGCACCAACGCCGAGATCCCATCGGGGTCGGCGAACCGGCTCTGCTGGCAGATGGTGTTGATCCCGTCACCGGAGGTGTTGTCGTGAGTGCGCACCACGTCCCAGTCCTGCTCGAGCCCGAGCCGGGCGATCTGGTCCTCGTCGAGCAGCTGCTCGGCCGTCGGCACGTCCGCGGGTGGCTCCACCTGGGCGGTCACCTTCGGCTTGACCCGGTGCTGGCCCGAGGCCTGCACCTCACTCGGCTGGTAGGCGAAGGCGCCCGAGGCGATCGCGACCACCGTGGCGGCCGCGGCTGCGATCGCGGTGTGCGCACGACGGCGCTTGCGCCCGGCCCGGCGGACGATGGACGCGCGGGGGAGCTTGACGGTGCCGGCGGCCTCGACCAGCGAGAGCAGCCGGGCCCGGACCGACGTGGAGTCCGTGGCGAGGTGTACCGCGACGTTCGCGGTCGCCGCCTGCAGGTTCTGCTCCGCGACCTGGCCGGGGACGCCGAGCTCGCGCGCCGCCTCGGCCAGCGGGACGGCGGCCAGCTGGGTGAGCAGCAGGATCCGGCGCTGTCCGAGCGTCAGCTTGCCGACCGCGTCGAGGGTCGCGGCGTCGTCGGGCGAGAGGCCTTTCTCGCGGTGCCAGATGCGGGCCGCGTGCCGCCGCTGCGCCAGCTGCCAGGCATACGCCCGGACCCACGCCTGCGGGTCGTCGGCCACCGACACCTTGCGCCAGTGGTGCCAGGCGGCGATGTAGGCGTCACGGACCGCGCCCTGGGCCGCGGGGAGGTCGCCGGTGAGCGCGAACGCCTGCTGTGCGAGCGGTTGACGGGTCTCCTGGTAGAAGGAGTCGAACTGCTCCTCCTGTGCCATCGTCCCGCCTCTGCTCGCTCGTACCGGCCAGCCTGAAACGGTACGCGACCGGTGGTGGGCGCTCCAACCGCCGACGGCGTGACCTTGGCGGCGTGGGAACGCGCGAATCCACGCACGACGGGCGAGAATGGCCCGGCGATGACTGATCTCCTGACCCGCACCCGCCGCACGGTGCCCGCAGGCGCCTCGGACACCCCCGGTCGTCCACTCGCCGTGGGCGCCGCGGCAGCCGGTGTGACGGCCGCCGTCGGGATGCTCCTCGGCTGCATGGCGCTCGGGCTGGCGGCCTGGTTCGCCTCCGACGCCGGGAGCCACGGAGACACCCGCGACGCGCTCCGGGTCGGCGCCGATGCCTGGCTGCTGGCCCATGGCGCGAGCCTGCAGCTCGAGGCCGCGACGATCACCGCGGTGCCGCTCGGGCTCAGCCTGCTCTGCGGCTACGTCACCTTCCGGCTCGGCCGGTGGGCGGGGGCCACGTGCGCGGCCGAGGACGACCGCGCGCTGCTGCTCTCGGCCGCGGCGCTGGCCGGGTCCTACGGCGCGGTCGCCACCCTCACCGGTGTGCTCGCCTCGCTCGCGCAGGCGCAGCCCGACCTGGGTCGCGCGTTCGTCGGTGCTTTCGTCGTCGCCGCGGTCACCGGTGGGCCGGGCCTTGTCCTGGGCTCGGGGCGCTGGGACGCGATCCGTGCGCGGGCCCCGCAGGGCGTGGTGTCCGTGCTGTCGGGTGCCGCGTCCGTCGTACTCCTCATGCTCGTCGCCGGGACGCTGCTGGTCACCGTGGCTCTCGCCCTGGACTTCGGGGCCGCCGCGAACGTGCTGTCCCGGTTGCACACCGGCGTCCCGGGTGGGCTGCTCTCCACGCTCGTGGTGGCCGGTGTGGCGCCGAACGCGGCACTGCTCGGTGGCGCGTACCTGCTCGGTCCCGGCTTCGCGGTGGGCACCGGCGCACTGGTCTCACCCACGGCCGTCGCGCTCGGGCCACTTCCCGCGTTCCCGCTGCTGGCCGCCCTTCCGGACAACGGTGCGACCCCGGCGTGGGCCGCGGCACTGGTCGCAGTGCCCGCGGCGGCGGGCGCCGTGTCTGCCGTGCTGATGCTGCGGCGGAGCCCGGTGACCACCTACGACGGCGGTGCGCTCCGCGGGCTGTGCGCGGGCGTGCTCGGTGGGGTGCTGCTGGCGCTGGTCATCGCGTGCGCCGGCGGTTCGGTGGGCCCGGGACGGATGGCGGACGTGGGCGCCTCGCTCGGGGAGACCCTGCCTGCGGCGGCGGTGGCGACCGGGCTCGGCGGCCTCGTCGGTGGGGTCGCCATGACCTGGTGGCTGCGCCGCCGGCGGACCGAGTCGGGCTGAGCCCTCAGCGGTCGGTAGCCTGTCCGGCGTGTCCCACACCAGCCCAGCGAAGCCGGCGCGTGTCGTCGTCCTGGTCTCCGGTGCGGGCACGAACCTCCAGGCGCTGCTCGATGCGTGCCAGGACCCGGCGTACGGCGTGCAGGTGGTCGCCGTGGGGGCCGACCGGGACGGCATCGAGGCGTTGCGTCGCGCCGAGAGAGCCGGCATCGAGACCTTCGTGCACCGCGTCCGGGACTTCGCGGCCCGCGAGGACTGGGACCGTGAGCTGGCCGGGTCGTGCCGCGGCCACCGCCCGGACCTGGTGGTGTCGGCGGGTTTCATGAAGCTGGCCGGGAAGGCGTTCCTCGCCGAGTTCGGCGGACGCTACGTGAACACGCATCCGGCGCTGCTGCCGTCGTTCCCGGGCATGACCGCGCCCGCCGACGCCCTGGCGCACGGCGTCAAGGTCACCGGCGCGACCCTGTTCGTGGTGGACGCCGGGGTGGACACCGGACCGATCGCCGCGCAGACCGTGGTCCCGGTCGAGGACGACGACACCGTGGAGTCGCTGCACGAGCGGATCAAGGTCGCCGAGCGCGCGATGCTCGTGGAGTGCGTGGGCCGGATGGCCCGAGAAGGATTCAGCATCACCGACAGGAAGGTCCGGTTCGGCAAGTGACAACAGCGGACGACACCGCAGGCAGGCGCCCGATCAAGCGGGCGCTGGTCTCGGTCTACGACAAGACCGGGCTCGAGGACCTGGCACTGGGTCTGCACCGGGCGGGGGTGGCCCTGGTCTCCACCGGGTCCACCGCGGCACGGATCGCCGACGCCGGCGTCCCGGTCACCAAGGTGGAGGACCTCACCGGTTTCCCGGAGTGCCTGGACGGGCGGGTGAAGACGCTGCACCCCAAGGTGCACGCCGGCATCCTGGCCGACCTGCGGCTGGAGTCGCACCGCGCCGAGCTCGCGGACCTCGGCGTCGAGCCGTTCGACCTCGTGGTCAGCAACCTGTACCCGTTCACCGACACGGTCGCCTCAGGTGCCTCGCCGGACGAGTGCGTGGAGCAGATCGACATCGGCGGGCCGTCGATGGTGCGCGCGGCCGCGAAGAACCATCCCAGCGTCGCGATCGTCACCTCGCCGGGCCGGTACGCCGACCTGCTCGCGGCCGCCGACGCAGGCGGGTTCACCCTCGCCGAGCGGCAGCGCCTCGCCGCCGAGGCGTTCGTGCACACCGCCACCTATGACGTGCACGTGGCCTCCTGGATGGGGAACGTCCTGGCCGACACCTCCGAGGACACCGGCTTCCCGGCCTGGATGGGTGCCACCTGGGACAAGGCCGCGGTGCTGCGCTACGGGGAGAACCCGCACCAGCGCGCCGCGCTGTACACAAACGGGTTCCAGCCCACGGCGGGGCTGGCGCAGGCGGCCCAGCTGCACGGCAAGGAGATGTCCTACAACAACTACGTCGACGCCGACGCCGCGCGACGTGCCGCCTACGACTTCGACGAGCCGGCGGTGGCGATCATCAAGCACGCCAACCCGTGCGGCGTCGCCGTCGGCGCGGACGTGGCCGAGGCCCACCGCAAGGCACACGCCTGCGACTCACTGTCGGCGTTCGGCGGCGTGATCGCCACCAACGTCGCGGTCAGCGTGGAGATGGCCGAGCAGGTGGCCGAGATCTTCACCGAGGTCGTCGTCGCCCCGGGCTATGACGACGGCGTTGTCGAGATCCTGTCCGGCAGGAAGAACCTCCGCCTGCTGCAGTGCGCGCCGCTGGAAGCCGGCGGTCTGGACTCGCGGCAGATCTCCGGTGGCCTGCTGCTGCAGGCACGCGACGCGATCGACGCCGCCGGGGAGAGCGGGGGCGACGACCCGTCGGCGTGGACGCTCGTCGCGGGCGAGCCTGCCTCCGCCGATGACCTTGCCGACCTCCGGTTCGCCTGGAGAGCGTGCCGGTCGGTGAAGTCGAACGCGATCCTGCTCGCGTCGGACGGAGCCTCGGTCGGCGTGGGGATGGGGCAGGTCAACCGGGTCGACTCGGCCCGGCTCGCGGTGAGCCGCGCCGGCGACCGGGCCGCGGGGTCGGTGGCTGCCTCCGACGCGTTCTTCCCGTTCCCGGACGGCCTCCAGATCCTGCTGGACGCGGGGGTGAAGGCGGTGGTCCAGCCCGGCGGCTCGGTGCGTGACGAGGAGGCCATTGAGGCGGCGAGAGCGGCCGGGGCGACGATGTACCTGACCGGCACCCGGCACTTCTTCCACTGAGCGAGAGCAGTGGCCGCACATGAAAGGATGAGCCGGTGAACGCGAGAATTCTGGACGGCAAGAAGACCGCAGCGGCGATCAAGACCGAGCTGGTCGACCGGGTCGACAAGCTGCGCGAGCAGGGCCTGGTCCCGGGCCTGGGCACGGTGCTCGTCGGCGACGACCCGGGCAGCCGGTGGTACGTCGCCGGCAAGCACCGTGACTGCGCGGAGGTGGGGATCAACTCGCTGCGCGTCGACCTGCCCGCGGACGCCGCCCAGTCCGAGGTCGAGGACGCGATCACCGCACTCAACGAGAACCCGGAGTGCACGGGCTACATCGTGCAGCTACCACTGCCCAAGCACCTGGACGAGCACGCGCTGCTCGGCATGATCGACCCGGCGAAGGATGCCGACGGACTGCACCCGACCAACCTCGGCTGGCTGGTGCTCGGCAAGGACGCCCCTCTGCCGTGCACCCCGTACGGCATCGTGGAGCTGCTCCGCCGCCACGACGTGCCGATCGCGGGTGCCGACGTGTGTGTGGTGGGACGCGGGGTCACCGTCGGCCGGCCGCTCGGCCTGCTGCTGACGCGGCGCAGCGAGAACGCGACCGTCACCCTGTGCCACACCGGGACCCGTGACCTGGCCGGGCACGTGCGCAACGCCGACATCGTCGTCGCTGCGGCCGGCGTCACCGGCATCATCACCGCAGAGATGGTCAAGCCCGGAGCGGCGGTGCTCGACGTGGGGGTCTCCCGCGACGCCGAGGGCAAGATCGCCGGCGACCTCGCGGCGGACGTGTACGACGTGGCGGGATGGGTCTCGCCGAACCCGGGCGGCGTGGGCCCGATGACCCGCGCGATGCTGCTGTCGAACATCGTGGCCGCCGGCGAGCAGTCCCTCGCGTGATCCTCAAGGACAACCCGAACCGGAGACCACAGACGGTAGGCGGACTGGTCTACCTGGTCGTCGTCGCGATGACCCTGACCGGCCTGGTGATCACCGTGGCGGGGGCGTGGCGGACCGGTGTGAGCTGGATGGGCGCAGGCCTGCTCGTGGGTGCCGTCTGCCGGCTGGTGTTGCCCGAACGACGTGCCGGGATGCTGCGTGTGCGTCGCCGGGCCAGCGACGTGGGGATGCTGGCCCTTGCCGGCGTGGCGCTGCTGGTGCTGGCGGCCGTCGTACCCAACCAGCCCGGAGCCTGAGCGCACTTGTCAGAAGGGTGTGCGGCTGGAGCCGCACACCCTTCTGACAAGTCGGAGGTTCAGATGAGGCCGAGGTCCTTGACGGCGTCGCGCTCCTCGGCGAGCTCGGCGGTGCTCGCGTCGATGCGGGAGCGGGAGAAGTCGTCGATCTCCAGGTCCTGCACGATCTGCCAGTCGCCGCCCTCGGTGGTCACCGGGAACGAGGAGACCAGGCCCTCCGGGACACCGTAGGAACCGTCGGACACGACCGCCATCGAGAGCCAGTTGTCGGCGGGGCTGCCCCGCAGCCAGTCCCGGGCCGCGTCGATGGTCGCGGAGGCGGCACTTGCCGCGGAGGAGGAACCGCGCGCCTCGATGATCGCTGCGCCGCGCTTGGCGACGGTCGGAATGAAGTCGTTCTCGATCCACGCCTGGTCGCCGATCACCTCGGCGGCGTTCCGGCCGCCGACCTCGGCGTGGAAGATGTCGGGGTACTGCGTGGCGGAGTGGTTGCCCCAGATCGTCATCTTCTTGATGTCCGTGACGGCC
The DNA here is from genome assembly GCA_035699065.1 of Nocardioidaceae bacterium. Classification (GTDB taxonomy): domain Bacteria; phylum Actinomycetota; class Actinomycetes; order Propionibacteriales; family Nocardioidaceae; genus Nocardioides_C. Next base: position 23,831 of record DASSBE010000052.1, on the reverse strand, counting down.
GCACCGGTCTTGGCCGCCAGCTGGGAGATCGCCCGGTTGTGGTCCAGTCGGGTCAGCGCGGAGAACCGCTCCCGAGGGATGTCCGGCGCGTTGGTCATCGCGATCAGCGCGTTGGTGTTCGCGGGGTTGCCGGTCACGCCGATCCGGACGTCGTCGGCGGCGTGGTCGTTGAGCGCCTTGCCCTGGGCGGTGAAGATCGCGCCGTTGGCCTCGAGCAGGTCGGCGCGTTCCATCCCCTTGCTGCGCGGACGGGCGCCGACGAGCAGAGCCAGGTTCGCGCCGTCGAAGATCGTGTTCGCGTCGTCGCCGATCTCGACACCGGCGAGTGTCGGGAACGCGCAGTCGTCGAGCTCCATGACGACGCCCTCGAGCGCCTGGAGAGCAGGGGTGATCTCGAGCAGTCTCAGCTCGACCGGGGTGTCCGGGCCGAGCAGTGCGCCGCTGGCGAGGCGGAAGAGCAGGCTGTAGCCGATCTGGCCGGCCGCGCCGGTGACGGCGACCTTGACGGGTGTCCCTGACTGTGACGGGCTCACGACGACTCCTTGTTCTCGAACGGGTCCGTGTCGTCCGCTCCGGCCGAGACGCCGGAGTGCTGCGACGAAACTGACGCTAGCAGCGGGGAGCCGTTCGAGCCGCGCGGGGTCTTCGTGAGCCCCTGCGGGTCAGGCGGGGTGGTGAGCCGCCGTCTCGTGCCGCCTGCGGACCGAGACGACGACGCCGATGCCGCCCGCGGCCACCAGCAGTCCCGCCAGAGAGCCGACCACGGCATCGCTGGTGTCGAAGTCCGTGCCCGCCGGCCCCGAGTTGTCGGCGGGAGGAACGTAGTTGCCGATGTCGTTCCGTGCCCTGCCCGGGTCAGGCGCGGGCTGCTCGACCGAGTTGCGTGCCCTGCCCAGATCCGGGTTCTGTCCGTCCGCGTTCGCGGTGGGCGCGAGCCCGAGGACGGCCATGCTTGCAATGGTCCCCGCCGCTGCACACGCGGACAGCCTTCTCGTGCGGTTCATACGAACCCCTCCTTCTTGCTTGGACGCTTTCACGGCGGACCTCGGCCGTCACGCCGGGTGAGCCAGGTGGTCGCGGCGGCGCTGGGCCGAGCCGACCGCCACTACACCGGCGCCGGCAGCCACCAGGCCGGCCAGGGCGCCGATCGCTGCGTCCGAGATGTCGAAGCCGTCGGACGCCGACGTCGACGTCGACGCAGGGGCGAACCGGTTGCCGTTGGGAGTGCCGGACGTCGCCAGGTCCGCCCCGTTCCGGCTGTAGAACCCCTCGTCGGCCTGTGCTGCCGGCGAAAACGCGGCCAGGGCCAGACATGTGAGCAGACCTGCTGTTGCCAGGGAGAGCTTGTCGGTAGCGCGCATCGCGATCTCCTTCCGGACAGCCCGACCGGGCCGGGCCGTTGCCTGTGCCGGCAAGTCTTCTCCGGCAGAATGCCGCGCACATCCGGAGCGGCTCCTCAGATGTGCGGGTCGGACCCCTCAGGGTCCCTTGGTTCACACCTCCGACGGTGGCTAACCTGTCGGCGACGGCGTGAGATATCTTGACGTCAAGGAACTTCTGAGCATGGGAACGGAGCCCCGGTGACGGACTCGACGATCATCTACACGCACACGGACGAAGCGCCCGCACTGGCGACCCACTCGTTGCTGCCGATCATCCAGGCCTATGCCTCGACCGCCGGGGTGGACGTGGAGACGCGTGACATCTCGCTCAGCGGCCGGATCATCGCCAGCTTCCCGGACCGGCTCAGCGCGGACCAGCAGGTCGACGACGCGCTGGCCGAGCTCGGCGCGCTCGCCACGAGGCCCGAGGCGAACATCATCAAGCTGCCCAACATCAGCGCCTCCATCCCGCAGCTGAAGGCCGCGATCGCCGAGCTCCAGGACAAGGGCTACGCGCTACCGGACTATCCCGACGACCCGGAGAGCGACGAGGGCAAGGACGTCCGTGCCCGCTACGACAAGATCAAGGGCAGCGCCGTCAACCCGGTGCTGCGTGAGGGGAACTCCGATCGGCGTGCTCCGGCGTCGGTGAAGCAGTACGCCCGCTCGCACCCGCACTCGATGGGCGCCTGGTCACCGGACTCGAAGACGAACGTGGCGCACATGACGTCGGACGACTTCCGCTCCAACGAGAAGTCGGTCGTGATGGCGGCAGACGACTCGCTGCGGATCGAGCTCATCGGTGACGACGGCACGATCACCGTGCTGCGCGAGTCGGTTCCGGTGCTGGCCGGCGAGGTCGTCGACGCCACCGTGATGCGGGTCGCGGCGCTCCGCGAGTTCCTGACGGACCAGATCGCCCGCGCGAAGTCCGAGGACGTGCTGTTCTCGGTGCACCTCAAGGCAACGATGATGAAGGTCTCCGACCCGATCATCTTCGGTCATGTGGTGCGTGCGTTCTTCCCGGAGCTGTTCGCGCAGTACGCGGAGCAGCTCGCAGCCGCCGGCGTCAGCCCGAACGATGGCCTGGGCGGCCTGCTCAAGGCGGTCCAGTCGCTTCCGGACCACCAGCGCCGCGGTATCGAGGGAGCCGTCCAGCAGGCGATCGCCGACGGGCCGGCCCTCGCCATGGTCGACTCGGACAAGGGAGTCACCAACCTGCATGTGCCGAGTGACGTGATCGTGGACGCGTCGATGCCTGCCATGATCCGCGCCTCCGGTCACATGTGGGGCCCGGACGGTGAGGAGGCCGACACTCTCGCGGTGATCCCGGACAGCAGCTACGCGGGCATCTACCAGGTCGTCATCGACGACTGCCGCGCCCACGGCGCCTTCGACCCGGCCACGATGGGCTCGGTCTCGAACGTCGGGCTGATGGCCCAGGCGGCCGAGGAGTACGGCAGCCACGACAAGACGTTCGAGGTCCCCACCACGGGCACCGTGCGCGTCGTCAACGCGGCCGGTGAGGCTCTCCTCGAGCACGCGGTCGCGACCGGCGACATCTGGCGGATGTGCCAGACCAAGGACGTGCCGGTCCGGGACTGGGTGAAGCTGGCTGTCGGCCGGGCCCGCGCCACCGGTGACCCGGCCGTCTTCTGGCTCGACGAGGGACGGGCCCACGACGCGAACCTGATCGCCAGGGTCCGCGACTACCTTCAGGAGCACGAGACGGGCGGCCTTCGGATCGAGATCATGTCGCCGACCGACGCCATCGCCTTCTCGCTGGAGCGGATCCGCAAGGGCGAGGACACCATCTCGGTCACCGGCAACGTGCTGCGCGACTACCTCACCGACCTGTTCCCGATCCTGGAGCTCGGCACCAGCGCGAAGATGCTGTCGGTGGTGCCGCTGATCGCCGGCGGTGGCCTGTTCGAGACCGGAGCCGGCGGATCCGCGCCCAAGCACGTGCAGCAGCTGGTCAAGGAGAACCACCTCCGCTGGGACAGCCTCGGCGAGTTCCTGGCCCTGGCGGTGAGCTTCGAGCACCTGGCGGAGACGACCGGCAACAAGCGCGCGCAGATCCTCGCGGACACCCTGGACCGGGCCACCGCACGGTTCCTGAACGAGAACAAGTCACCCAGCCGCAAGGTCGGTGAGATCGACAACCGCGGGAGCCACTTCTTCCTCGCGCTCTTCTGGGCCGAGGAGCTCGCCCAGCAGGCCGAGGACGAACAGCTTGCTGAGGCCTTCACGGCCCTTGCGGACGCGTTGTCGGCCCAGGAGGAGACGATCTCCGCCGAGCTGCTTGCAGTCCAGGGAAGCCCTGTCGACATCGGCGGGTACTACCGACCGGACTCCGCCAAGGTGACCTCGGTGATGCGTCCCTCGACCACGTTCAACGAGCTGCTCTCGACACTGGGCTGAGCGGGCCCGTCCGGGCCGGTCACCCTTCGGGCAGGCCGGGAACGGGCCAGCCCGGGGCCGGGCGGAAGGTCTCCCAGCCGTCGCAGAACGGAGAGCCCCAGGCCGCCACGATCTGCTCGACCGCGTCCGCGTCGGCCTCGAACCGGGTCGCCTGCTCGGCGGTGTACCGGCCTTGCCGGACTGCCTCGACCAGCTCGTCCTCGTCCTTGCGGGAGGTGCGCCGGTCGGGCTCCACCTCGATGTCGAGCACCCGGTCCCGGGTGTAGATGTTGCGCCCGTCGCGCACGTGCACGTCCTCGAGGTTGACGTAGTAGCCGTCGAAGGAGCCGTCGTCGTTCCAGAACAACCACACCGACCACGCCTGGCCGGTCGGCGCGACCCGGATGTTTCCGTTGCCGAACCAGGTGCCGGAGGCCTGGATGCGCGGACCGGTGAACATCGTCTCGATCCCGCCCTCGCGCAAGGATCTGCCGTCGGGCATCACAGGCAGCAGCACCGGTGTGCCCGGCGCGATCCAGGCCACCAGGGCGTCGGCGTCGTCGCGGACCACGGTCATCGGATGCACCGTCTCCGGCTCGCCGGGCAGCCATCCTGGCCGGTGGTACCTCCACCAGATCGGCGTTCCGGGCGCCCAGTACGGCGGGGCGCCGCTCGGCCGGGTGCGGCGTGGGTCCATGCCACCGAATCCTCGCACGAGGCGGCCGCAGCGGAATAACCAGCCGGTGTCCCGCCTTGTGACCAGGTGCTGCGTACGCCGTCAGCCGCCTTTTGAACTGACTGCTGTGAAGGACCATGCCGTGACCGCGACGAGCACCGAGCCGACCAGTCCGGCGTCTCGACCCCGCACCCCACACGTGACCTTGGCCACTCTCGCGCTCGCGATGGGTGGCTTCGCGATCGGCACCACCGAGTTCGTCACGATGGGCCTGCTGCCGCAGATGGCGCAGGGCGTGGGCGTGTCCATCCCGTCCGCAGGGCACATGATCTCGGCGTACGCCCTCGGCGTCGTCGTCGGTGCACCACTGATCGCGATCTTCGGTGCCAGGCTTCCCCGGCGGGGGCTGCTGGTCGCGTTGATGGTGGCGTTCGCGCTCGGCAACGCGGCCAGTGCGCTCGCGGTGAGCTTCGAGTCACTGACGCTCGCCCGGTTCCTGTCCGGCCTGCCGCACGGTGCCTTCTTCGGGGTCGCCTCACTCGTCGCGGCCTCGATGGTCGCCCCGCACCGCCGCGGCCGCGCGGTCAGCCTGGTGATGCTTGGGCTGCCGGTCGCGAACGTGGTCGGCGTTCCCGCGGCCACCTGGATGGGTCAGCACCTCGGCTGGCGCTCGGCGTACTGGGCGGTCGCCCTGCTGGGACTGCTGACGGTCGCACTCGTCGCCGCGTTCGTGCCGGCGACGGCCGCCGACCGTGAGGCCACCGGGCGCAAGGAGCTGAAGGCCTTCGCCCGCCCGCAGGTGTGGTTGACGCTGCTCGTCGGCGCGGTCGGCTTCGGTGGCATGTTCTCCATGTACAGCTACATCGCGCCCACGGTCACCGACGTCACCGGGCTCTCCTCGGCGATGGTGCCGCTGTTCCTGCTCGCGTTCGGGGTCGGTGGCGTCGTGGGTACCGTCCTCGGCGGGCACCTGGCCGACTGGTCGATCCTCCGGTCGCTGGTCGCGAGCTCGGTGGCGATGGGGCTCGCCCTCGCGCTGTTCACAGTCACCGCGTACTCACCGTTCGCCGCGGTGCTCACGGTCTTCCTGATCGCGACCGTCGGCTCGGTGCTCGTGGTGAACCTGCAGATGCGCTTGATGCAGGTCGCCGGCGACGCCCAGACCCTCGGGGCAGCGATGAACCACGCCGCCCTGAACGCCGCGAACGCGCTCGGCGCCTGGCTCGGCGGCCTGGTGATCGCCGCGGGCTACGGCTACACCGCGCCCAGCTGGGTGGGTGCCGGTCTGTCCGCAGGTGGCCTGCTGGTCCTGGCGGTCTCGGCGCTCCTGCACCGTCGCACGCTCAGGCGCGCAGTGCAGTGACCCGGACGCCGTACTCGGACGCCAGCAGGTCGTAGCAGACGGTGTCCACGAGGCTGCCGTCGCGCAGCTTCGTGCCGCAGCGCTCACGTCCCACGGTGACGAACCCGTTGCCCTCGATCACCCGGCGCGAGGCGCTGTTGCCCTCGGCGGCATAGATCAGCAACCGCTCCAGCCCGAGGCCGCCGTCCTCCTCCGGGACGAACGCGTGCCGGACCACCAGTCCGCACGCCTCCGACATCACGCCTCGGCCTCGGGCGTCCGGATGGGTCCAGTAGCCGATCTCTGCCTCACGGCCGGGCTTGAGGTCGAACACGGAGATGTTGGCGAGCAGCCCGTCGGTGACCGGGTCGGCGACCACCCAGTGCAGGCCCCGGCCGCCGGCCAGCATCTCGCGGCGGCTCTCGAGGAACACCTCCGCGTCGGCGAGGGTGTACGGATGCGGCATCTGGCCGAGCCAGTAGGCGGTGCGCTCGTCGGAGCACGCCTCCACGACGCGTGCCAGGTCGCCGGGTTCCAGGGCGCGCAGCACCACGTTCTGGCCCTCGATCCGCGGCACCTGGAACCATGGGTTGCGTGGCTTCCGCTCGTCGGTCGACCGCAGGGAGCCCACCCAGGCGTCGAGCAGCTCACCGCGCTGCGGTAGCCAGGCCCGGACCGCGCCGTCGAAGGAGAAGCCCAGCCGCCAGGCGAGCTTGCGGGAGGCCCAGTTTCCCTTGTTGGCCCACCAGATCACCGTCTCCAGATGCTTCTCCGCGAAGCCCCACTCCAGCAGCAGGTCGAGCGCGCGGTGCATGATCCCGCGGCCACGGCCCCACGGATGCGCGCCGTAGGCGATCTCGGCGCGGCGCTCACCCTCACTCCGGAGCTCGACCGTGCCGCAGAAGCGCGGTGTGCCGTCCTCATCCAGGGACTCGACCGCGAAGATCCAGGTGTCCCGGGCCCAGCCGCCCGGCACCATCGCGGTCACGAACTCGCGGGCGTCGTCCCGGGAGTAGGGCACCGGCACGGTGGTCTGCTGCTGGCTGACCGGGTCGACGCACTGCTCGTACACGCCCTCGACGTCACCCTCGTGGTGCCCCCGCAGGGTCACCGTGCCGTCGGTGAGGGTGGGTACGTCATCGGGGAAGTTCACGCCCGAAACCTTGCCGGGTGAACGGACCGCCCGCAAACCCTTATCGTTGTCGGCATGGATGCAGGTCATAGACCATGAACGGCACGCTCGCGAACATCGGGCTTGTCGTGGTCTTCGTCCTCATCGGCGGCGTGTTCGCCGCTGCTGAGATCTCCCTGGTCTCGTTGCGCGACAGCCAGGTCCGGGCACTGGCCGGTCGGGGCAAGCGCGGCCGCACGGTCGCCGAGCTGAACGAGGACCCCAACCGGTTCCTGGCGGCGGTCCAGGTCGGCGTGACGCTGATGGGATTCCTCTCCGCGGCGTTCGGCGGCGCCACCCTGTCCGGTGACCTGGCGCCGGTGCTGCGCGGGTGGAACGTTCCCGGCGGTGCCGCGGAGCCGCTCGCGCTGGTGCTGGTGACGATCGCGATCTCCTATCTCTCCCTGGTGCTCGGTGAGCTCGCCCCGAAGCGGCTCGGGCTGCAGCGGTCGGAGACGTTCGCCCTGTGGCTCGGCCCGATGATCGACAAGATCTCGAGGGTGTCCCGGCCGGTGATCTGGCTGCTGTCGGTCTCGACCGACGCGGTGGTCCGTCTCGTCGGCGGTGATCCCGGCGCCCAGCGGGAGCAGATGAGCGACGAGGAGCTGCGCGAGCTGGTCAACGCCCACGAGACACTAGGCGAGGAGGAGCGCCGGATCGTCGAGGACGTGTTCGAGGCAGGCGACCGGCAGATCCGCGAGGTGATGATCCCGCGCACCGAGGTCGACTTCCTGGACGCGCAGACCCCCGTCTACAAGGCGGCCAAGGACGCGCTGGCGCAGCCGCACTCGCGCTACCCGGTGATCCGCGGGTCCGCTGACGACGTGATCGGGTTCGTGCACGTCCGCGACCTGTTCGACCCCGGGATGGCCGGCCGGTCGGTCCGCGTCGGTGAGCTGGCCCGCAGCACACTGACCCTGCCCTGGACCCGCCCCATCCTGGCGGCCCTTGCCGACATGCGGCGGGAGGGCACCCACCTGGCGATGGTCGCCGACGAGTACGGCGGGACCGCGGGCATCGTCACGATGGAGGACCTCGTCGAGGAGCTGATCGGCGACATCAAGGACGAGTACGACGTGGACGAGGCCGAGACCACCCACCACCGCGGCGGGGAGGTCGAGGTCGACGGCCTGCTGAACCTCGACGACTTCGAGGACGAGACCGGCGTCGAGCTTCCGGACGGCCCCTATGAGACGGTCGCCGGCTACATCATGGCTCAGCTCGGGCGGGTGCCTGTCGTCGGTGACTCCACCGACTACGACGGGCGCCGGATCCTGGTCCGCGAGGTGGAGGGGCGCCGGGTCGCGCGCGTGCTGGTGTCCGTCGTACCCCCGTCGGTGCTGACCCATCCCGAGGACCTGCGGGTCGGTCAGGCACCGTCGCAGCTGGCGGCCGACACCGAGGCAGCGGTCGAACCGGACGGCCCTCGGGAACCGTGACCGGGGGCGGCGGGTTTCCCGCCGCCTGACACAATGCCTGCCATGCCTGAGGTGCCAGCATCCACCCCACCGGACACCGCGCCCGTCGCGCGACCGCGGGTCCTGTCGGGGATCCAGCCGACCGCAGACTCGTTCCACTTCGGCAACTACCTCGGCGCGTTGCGGCAGTGGGTGGCGCTGCAGGACGAGTTCGAGCCGTTCTTCTTCATTGCCGATCTGCACGCGATCACCGTGGAGCAGCAGCCGAAGCAGCTGCGCGACAGGTGCAGGGTGGCGGCCGCCCAGCTGCTGGCGATGGGAGTCGACCCGGCTCGTTCGGCGATCTTCATCCAGTCGCAGGTCCCCGCGCACGCCCAGCTCGGCTGGGTGCTGCAGTGCCTGACCGGCTTCGGGGAGGCCAGCCGGATGACGCAGTTCAAGGACAAGTCGTCCAAGGGAGGCGCCGAGCGGGCCTCCGTCGGACTGTTCACGTATCCCATCCTGCAGGCGGCCGACATCTTGCTGTACCGGCCGCAGTACGTCCCGGTAGGTGAGGACCAGCGCCAGCACCTCGAGCTGACGCGGGACCTGGCCGGCCGGTTCAACCACCGGTACAAGAAGACGTTCCGGCTTCCCGAGCCGTTCATCCTCAAGGAGACCGCGAAGATCACCGACCTGCAGGACCCGACCTCGAAGATGTCGAAGTCGGCCTCGTCGCCGGCCGGGATCATCGAGCTGCTCGACAACCCCAAGGTGTCGGCGAAGAAGATCCGCTCGGCGGTGACCGACTCGGGCACCGAGATCCGCTTCGACGAGGCCGAGAAGCCCGGCATCTCCAACCTGCTCACGATCTACTCCGCGCTGACCGGCCGCGCGATCGCGGATCTGGAGAAGGAGTACGACGGGCGTGGCTACGGTGACTTCAAGAAGGACCTCGCCGAGGTCGTGGTGGAGTTCGTGACCCCGTTCCGCGACCGCACCCTGGAGCTGATGCGGGACACGGACCGGCTCGACGCCGTACTCCGGGACGGCGTCGCACGGGCGAGTGCCGTGGCCGAGCGCACGCTCGCCGACGTGTACGACCGCGTCGGGTTCGTCCGCCTCGATGGGTAGGGTGCCAGCGTGACGACGATCGGAGTGGCCATCGCCGTGCCCGAGCCGTGGGGGGCACAGCTCCAGGACTACCGCAAGGCGCTGGGGGACCGGACCGCCGAGGGCATCCCCACGCACATCACGTTGATGCCGCCCTACGAGATGGAGCCGGCCGAGCAGCCTGTGGTCGAGCAGCACCTCGCGCAGGCGTCGGCGCAGAACAGCTCGTTCAAGGTGCATCTGCGCGGCACCGGCACGTTCCGGCCGATCTCACCGGTGGTCTTCGTGGTCGTCGTCGAGGGCATCTCCCAGTGTGAGCAGCTGGCGTTCTCGGTGCGTCGCGGCCCGCTGGCGTGCGACCTGCAGTTCCCCTACCACCCGCATGTCACCGTGGCCCACCACCTGGACGACGATCGACTGGACAAGGCCTTCAACGAGCTCGCCGACTTCGAGTGCGAGTTCGAGGCCGACCACTTCTCGCTCTACGTCCACGGCACCGAGAAAGGGTGGCAGCCGACCCGCGACTTCGCACTCACGGCCCGCGGCGGATCATAGGGAGCTGCATGGCGTCTTTGAAGGAACGTGCCACCGCCAAGGTCGACCGGGTCCGCGAACGTCGACCGTTCGTGGACCACGTGTTCACGATGCTTGCCCACTACGGCGAGGTGAAGGGGAACGTGCAGGCCGGCGCCGTGACGTACTTCGGCTTCCTGTCGTTCTTCCCGATCCTGGCGCTGGGCTTCTTCGTCATCGGCTACCTCGCCAACGTCTACCCGGACGCCGAGGATGCGCTCACCGATGCGCTCAAGTCGGTCCTGCCCGGCATGATCGGCGACGGGGACGGGCAGATCTCGCTGAGCACCTTCCGGGAGAACGCCGGAGCGATCGGGCTGATCGGCCTCGCCGGCGTGCTCTACTCGGGGCTCGGCTGGCTCTCGGGTATGCGAGACGCGCTGCTGATCATGTTCAAGATGCCGCCCCGGGAGCAGCCGAACTTCTTCGTCGGCAAGGGTCGCGACCTGGTCGTGCTCGCCCTGGTCGGGTTCACGTTGATCGTCTCGGTGGCGCTGTCGGGCGCGGTGACCGGCTTCTCCGCCCAGATCCTGGAGTGGGTGGGCATCCGGGACGTGCCCGGCATGGGCGCGCTGTTGTGGGTGATCGGTCACGCACTGGGCATCGCGGCCACCACGCTGCTGTTCTTCGCGTTGTTCAAGCTCCTGGCCCTGCCGCACCTGCCGCGCGCCGCCCTGGTCCAGGGCGCGGTGCTCGGAGCGCTGGGGTTCGAGGTGCTCAAGTCACTGGCCAACCTGTTGATCGCGAGCACCAAGGACCAGCCGGCGTTCCAGGCGTTCGGTGTGGCGCTGATCCTGCTGGTCTGGATCAACTACTTCTCCCGGGTGACGATGTACAGCGCCGCCTGGGCCTACACCTCGTCGGGGGCCGAGGCACAACGCGAGCACGAGCCGTCACCGCTGCCCGTCCCGCCGCTGGCGTACCAGCCCGCCGGGGCACTGCACTCAGCCGACACGGAGAACCGTGGGCACAAGAAGCTGATCGCGGGTGCCGCTGCCGGGCTCGCGGTCCTGGGAGCGGTAGCCCTGAAGGTACGCAGCCGACGAGGCTGGGAGAGGATGGACGGGTGAAGCTCGAACGCAAGCACGCCGTCCTGTTCCTGGCCATCGCCGCCTGGAACGTGCTCAGCTACGCCAACTTCGCAAGGAATCTCGCGGGCGCGGAGGGGCGGCCGACCGGCTACTACGTCGCCCATGTCGTGCTGATCGTGGTGAACCTCGCCATCGCCGTCGTGCTGGGCCTGCTCGGCTGGAGGGCCTGGAAGGCGTCGGCGTGACTCCCACCACGCCGCTGCCCCGGGACATCGAGAGCGCCGCTGCCCGGCTGGGCGAGAAGATCCGGCACACCCCGACACTGGTCCTCCACGGCGACGAGCTCGGCATCCCGGCGCGCGTCGTGCTGAAGCTCGAGCTCCTGCAGCACACCGGTTCGTTCAAGGCCCGCGGCGCCCTGAACTCCGTGATGTCGCTGGGGGACTCGACGAACGGCGTCACCGCCGCGTCCGGCGGCAACCACGGTGCAGCCGTCGCCTGGGCGGCACAACGTACCGGGCTCCGCGCCGACGTGTTCGTCCCCGCGTCGGCGACGCCGGCGAAGCTCGAGCGGATCCGCGAGTACGGCGCGAACCTGCACCTCGTCGACGGCTTCGTGGGCGAAGCGCTCGCGGAGTGCCGGCTGTTCAGCGAGACCCACGGCGTGCCGATGGTCCACCCGTACGACACCTGGGAGACCGTGTGCGGGGCCGGCACCGTCGGGCTCGAGGTCGGCGACCAGGTCCCCGAGGCCGACCTGGTCCTGCTCGGCTGCGGAGGCGGCGGCCTGTACGCCGGGGTGGCGACCGCGCTCGCGGACAAGGCGCAGGTGCAACCCGTCGAGCCCGAGCTCTGCCCGCACCTGCACGAGGCGCTCGCCGCCGGCCGACCGGTCCCGCATGACTCCGGGGGAGCCGCGGCCGACTCGTTGGGTCCGCCGCAGATCGGCGGGCTGGCCTACCAGGTGGCCTGCGCGCACGGCAGCCGGTCGGTGCTGGTCAGCGAGGAGGAGATCCTGGCCGCACGAAGGTTCCTGTGGCAGCGGGTCCGGGTCCTCGCCGAGCCTGGAGCCAGTGTGGCCCTCGCCGCCCTGCTCAGCGGCAAGGTCACGCCGGGGCCGGGCAGCACCGTGGTGGTGGTCGTCAGCGGCGGGAACAACCCGGCGTTGCCCTGAGCCGGTGTCCGGGCACGAGTTCGTAGACCACGTCGCCCTCTTCCGAGCCCGTGATGGGCTCGTCCCACTCACGCACGTACGTGTTCACATGACGCATGCCCAGCTTCTCCAGGACGCGGCGTGAGGCGGTGTTGACCGCCATCGTGGAGGCCACCACCCGCTCCACCCCGGGGGCCGCAGCCCCTTGGGCAATCATCAGCCGGCCGCCCTCCGTCGCGAGCCCCAGACCCCATGCCCGGCGAACCAACCGGTACCCGAGCCCCGCAAGGGTTTCATCGGTGGAGAACGCGCTGGCCGACCACCATCCGGCGAACGTGTCGTCGTTCGTGAAACCGGCCCAGTAGCCGAGCCCACGTGTCTCGTCCGTCTGCGCTCCCATCCGCCGGGCCCACTCGTCGAGGGTCTCCTCGCGGGTGGCCGCGCGGCCGAGGAGGAAGCGCATCACCTCAGGATCGGAATTGAGCGCGAGGAAGTGGTCGAGGTGTGCCTCGGTCACCGGCTCCAGCCGCAGCCGTGGGCTGTTGAGCACCACTCTCAGCGGCGGAAGATCAGGGCGCGCTTGACTTCCTGGATCGCCTTCGTGACCTCGATGCCTCGGGGACACGCCTCGGTGCAGTTGAAGACCGTCCGGCAGCGCCAGACGCCTTCCTTGTCGTTGAGGATCTCCAGCCGCTGGTCGGTGGCGTCGTCGCGGCTGTCGAAGATGAACCGGTGCGCGCCGACGATGGCCTGTGGCCCGAAGTACTGCCCGTCGGTCCAGTACACCGGGCAGGAGCTGGTGCACGCGGCGCACAGGATGCACTTGGTGGTGTCGTCGAACCGCTCCCGGTCCTCCTGCGACTGGATCCGCTCACGGGTCGGCTCGTTGCCGTCGGTGACCAGGAACGGCATCATCGAGCGGTAGGCGTCGAAGAACGGCTCCATGTCGACCACGAGGTCCTTGAGCACCGTGAGGCCCTTGATCGGCTCGACGGTGATCGGCTCGGACGGGTTCACGTCCTTGAGCAGCGTCTTGCAGGCCAGCCGGTTCTTGCCGTTGATCCGCATCGCGTCCGAGCCGCACACGCCGTGAGCGCAGGAGCGACGGAACGTCAGCGAGCCGTCCAGATCCCACTTCACCTTGTGCAGCGCGTCGAGCACCCGGTCGGTGCCCTCGGCCGCGACCTGGTAGCTCTCCCACTTCGCTTCCTCCGAGACCTCGGGGTTGTAGCGAAGGATCTTGATCGTGACGTCCATTTAGTACTTCCGCTCCATCGGCTTGTAGCGGGTCTCGATGACCGGCTTGTAGTCAAGCCGGATCCGCCAGGGACCGCCCGGCGATCCCTGGTCGGCCGGCTCACGGTAGGCCATCGTGTGACGCATGAAGTTCACGTCGTCACGGTTCGGGTAGTCCTCACGGAAGTGCCCGCCACGCGACTCCTGGCGGGCCAGGGCGGAGGTGACCAGGACCTCGGCGAGGTCGAGCAGGAAGCCGAGCTCGATGGCTTCGAGCAGGTCGGTGTTGAACCGCTTGCCCTTGTCCTGCACCGAGACGTTGACATAGCGGGCCTTGAGGCCCTCGATGTCCGACAAGGCCTGCTTGAGCGAGCCCTCGTCGCGGAACACCTGGGCGTTGATGTCCATGGTGGCCTGCATCTCCTGGCGGATCACCGAGACCCGCTCGGAGCCACCGGCGTCGCGCATCTGCTCGATCATCTGCACGACCATCGCCTCCGGGTTCTCCGGAAGCTCGTCGAAGTCGGTGCCGTTGGCGTACTCCGCCGCGGCCACGCCTGCACGCCGCCCGAACACGTTGATGTCGAGCAGGGAGTTCGTGCCGAGCCGGTTGGCCCCGTGCACGGAGACGCAGGCGACCTCCCCCGCGGCGAAGAGGCCGGGGATCACCGTGTGGTTGTCGGCCAGCGCCTCACCCTTGATGTTGGTGGGTACGCCGCCCATGGCGTAGTGCGCGGTGGGGAACACCGGGATCTTCTCGGTGTAGGGCTCCACGCCGAGGTAGGTCCGCGCGAACTCGGTGATGTCGGGCAGCTTGGCGTCGATCTGCTCACGCGGCAGGTGGGTCAGGTCGAGGTAGACGTACGCTTTTTCCGGCCCGGCGCCACGGCCCTCGCGGACCTCGTTGGACATGGCGCGGGCGACCACGTCGCGAGACGCCAGGTCCTTCATCACCGGGGCGTAGCGCTCCATGAACCGCTCGTTCTCGCTGTTGCGCAGGATCCCGCCCTCGCCACGCGCCGCCTCGGACAGGAGCACGCCGAGACCGGCCAGCCCCGTCGGGTGGAACTGGAAGAACTCCATGTCCTCGAGAGGGAGGCCCTTGCGCCACACGATGCCCATCCCGTCACCGGTCAGGGTGTGCGCGTTGGAGGTGGTGCGGAAGACCTTGCCGTAGCCACCGGTGGCGAGGATCACCGACTTCGCGTTGAACACGTGGATCTCGCCGGTGGCGAGCTCGTAGGCCACCACTCCGGACGCCCTGCCGTCGGTCATCACCAGGTCGAGCACGTAGAACTCGTTGTAGAACTCGACGTTGTGCTTGATGCACTGCTGGTAGAGCGTCTGCAGGATCATGTGCCCGGTGCGGTCGGCCGCGAAGCAGGACCGCCGTACCGCCGCCTCACCGTGGTTGCGGGTGTGGCCGCCGAACCGGCGCTGGTCGATCTTGCCCTCGTCGGTGCGGTTGAAGGGCAGTCCCATCTTCTCCAGGTCGAGCACCGCGTCGATGGCCTCCCGGGCCATCACCTCGGCGGCGTCCTGGTCGACCAGGTAGTCACCGCCCTTGACCGTGTCGAAGGTGTGCCACTCCCAGTTGTCCTCCTCGACGTTGGCGAGGGCGGCGCACATGCCGCCCTGGGCGGCGCCGGTGTGGGAGCGGGTCGGGTAGAGCTTGGTGAGCACGGCGGTGCGCGCGCGCTGGCCGGACTCCAAGGCGGCGCGCATTCCCGCGCCGCCGGCCCCGACGATGACGACGTCGTACTTGTGCTGTTGAACCATGGTCACTGCCTCACTTAGCGGTTCTGGCAGACGGACAGGGTGGAGTCGGGGTCGACGCAGGGGTCGAACGTGAAGATCACGAGTGTGCCGAGCGCGACGACCACGAACGCAGCGAAGTAGAGCAGCGACTTCAGCGCGAAGCGGCTCCCCGCGCGCGTGGTGTAGTCCGCGATGATCACCCGGAGCCCGTTGGTGCCGTGCAGCATCGCCAGCCACAGCATGGCGAGGTCCCAGACCTGCCAGAACGGGTTCGCCCACTTGCCGGCGACGAACGCGAAGTCGATCGCGTGGATACCCTCGCCCAGCATCAGGTTCACGAACAGGTGCCCGAAGACGAGCACGACGAGCAGGAGCCCGGACGCGCGCATGAACAGCCAGGAGTTGAGCTCGAAATTTCCAGTCTTCCTCGCCTTGTACGGCGAACGCGGGGCCGGAATGTCCCTGGTCGGCAGTGTCGTCATCGCCGGTCAGCCTCCGAACACGAGCGACAGGTGGCGCCACACGAACGGCACCAGCAGCACGACGAAGAGCCCGATCACGCCGTAGGTCATCTGCCGCTGGTAGCGGGGACCCTCGGACCAGAAGTCGATCAGGACCACCCGGATCCCGTTGAGGGCGTGGAACAGGACCGCCGCGACCAGGCCGACCTCCATGATCCCGACGACCGGGTTCTTGTAGGTCTCCACCGCCGCGTTGTACGCGTCCGGCGAGACCCGGACCATGGCGGTGTCGATCACGTGGACGAGCAGGAAGAAGAAGATGAGCACGCCGGTGATGCGGTGGGCGACCCAGGACCACATTCCTTCACGGCCCCGATACAGCGTTCCCGCCGGAGAGCTGGCCAAGGGGGATTCCTCCGAACTCGAGAGATGCTGGGCAACTTCAGCACTCTATCCGCGCCGTATTCGTTACTGCTCAGTCAGCCCTGTGAATTCAATTACCGCATGCCGCTGTTGCCTATTCGGCCGGTGGGACATCTCACGGTGCGCGGTCCGCCGCGTTCGCCGTACCCTTCGATCATGACCGCGGGTATGAGCAACGAAGGAAACAGCACCGAGTCCGGCCTGCCGTTCGAGGCGGTGTACGGCCCGGAAGCGCTGGACGGATTCGACCCCGGTGCGCAGCTCGGTGACCCGGGTGAGTTCCCGTTCACCCGTGGCGTCTACCCGTCTATGTACACCGGACGTCCGTGGACGATGCGGCAGTACGCCGGGTTCGGCACCGCGAGGGAGTCCAACCAGCGGTACAAGCAGCTCGTCGCGCACGGCACCGGCGGGCTCTCGGTGGCCTTCGACCTGCCGACCCAGATGGGCCACGACTCCGACGCCGAGATCGCGCACGGCGAGGTCGGCAAGGTCGGTGTCGCGATCGACTCCATCGAGGACATGCGGCTGCTCTTCGACGAGATCCCGCTGGACCAGGTGTCCACGTCGATGACGATCAACGCGCCGGCAGCCCTGCTGCTGCTGATGTACCAGCTCGTCGCCGAGGAGAAGGGAGTCCAGGGCGACCAGCTGACCGGCACCATCCAGAACGACGTGCTCAAGGAGTACATCGCCCGGGGCACCTACATCTACCCACCGAAAGACTCACTGCGGCTGATCACCGACATCTTCGGCTACTGCCGCAAGGAGGTGCCGAAATGGAACACCATCTCGATCTCCGGCTACCACATGGCCGAGGCGGGGGCGACGCCCGCGCAGGAGATCGCGTTCACCCTCGCTGACGGGATCGAGTACGTCCGGGCCGCCGTCGCCGCGGGCATGGACGTCGACGACTTCGCAGCCCGGCTGTCGTTCTTCTTCGTGTCCCGGACCAGCATCCTGGAGGAGGTCGCGAAGTTCCGCGCCGCCCGCCGGATCTGGGCCAAGGTGATGCGCGACGAGTTCGGCGCGAAGAACCCCAAGTCGTGGATGCTGCGCTTCCACACGCAGACCGCCGGCGTGCAGCTGACTGCCCAGCAGCCGGAGGTCAACATGGTCCGCGTCGCGGTCCAGGCCCTGGCCGCCGTGCTCGGAGGCACGCAGTCGCTGCACACCAACTCCTACGACGAGGCACTGGCGCTGCCCTCGGAGAAGGCAGCCCGGCTCGCCCTGCGGACCCAGCAGGTGATCGCCTACGAGACCGACGTGACCAAGACCGTCGACCCCTTCGCCGGCTCCTACGCGGTCGAGTCGCTCACCGACGGCGTCGAGGCCGCCGCGGTCGACCTGATGCAGCGCGTCGAGGAGCTCGGCGGCGCGGTGGCCGCCATCGAGCAGGGCTTCCAGAAGAACGAGATCGAGCAGGCCGCCTACCGGATAGCCAAGGACATCGACAGCGGCGAACGCGTCGTGGTGGGTCTGAACAAGTACGCCAACGAGCACGAGGAGCCCTACGAGGCGCTCCGGGTGGACCCGGCGATCGAGGCCCAGCAGGCCGAGCGGCTCGCCACGCTGCGCGCCGACCGTGACAACGACGAGGTCGACAAGCACCTGGCCGCGCTGAAGCAGGCGGCGCAGGGCAGCGACAACGTGCTCTACCCGATGAAGGAGGCGCTGCGTGCCCGCGCCACGGTGGGTGAGGTCTGCAACGCCCTGCGGGACGTGTGGGGTGCGTACGTCCCGCCGGACGCCTTCTGAGCGCCAGACCGGTTCCACTACGGTGGTGAACGATGCCGCCTTCTGCTCCTGACCTCGCGCACGTCGTCGACTCGCTGAGCGACGAGCTGATCGCCGTCCGCCGTGACCTGCACGCCCATCCCGAGCTGGCCTGGCAGGAGGAGCGAACCACCGCGACGGTGGCCGAGCGTCTCGAGAAGGACCAGATCCGCGTCCAGATGCTGCCCCGCAGCGGGCTGCTGGCGGAGGTAGGTGACCCGGACGGGCCCCTCGTCGCGCTCCGCGCGGACCTCGATGCGCTGCCCGTCGACGACCTGACGCAGGACACGTGGGTCAGCACCCGCAAGGGCGTCGCGCATGCCTGCGGGCACGACGTACACACCACCGCACTGCTCGGGGCGGGGCTCGCGCTCGCCGCGGTGCACCAGGCGACGCCGCTTCCGGGACGGGTACGGCTGCTGTTCCAGCCGGCCGAGGAGGTGATGCCCGGCGGTGCCCTCGAGGTGATCTCCGCCGGTGCCCTCGACGACGTCCGCCACGTCTTCTGCCTGCACTGCGATCCCGGCCTCGACGTCGGCGAGGTCGGCCTGCGTGAAGGGCCGCTCACCGGAGCGGCGGACTCCCTCAACGTCCGGCTGACCGGCAGCGGCGGCCACACCTCGCGTCCGCACCTGACCCAGGACCTGACGTACGCACTGGGCAAGCTCGTCACCGACCTGCCCGCCGCACTGTCCCGCCGGCTCGACCCGCGCGCGGGAGCCAGCCTGGTGTGGGGGATCGTCCGGTCCGGCTCCGCGAAGAACGTGATCCCGGCCAGCGGTGAGGCGGCCGGCACCGTGCGGATGCTCGACGCCGTGGCCTGGACCGAGGCCGAGGGCCTGGTCCGGGAGCTGATCGACCAGATCGTCGCGCCGTACCGGGTCGGCGCCGAGGTCAGCTACGTCCGGGGCGTCCCACCGGTGGTCAACGAGCCGGCCTCGACCGCAATGCTCGCCCGGGCGGTGGAGAGCACCCTGGGTTCGGCGGGCCACGTGCCGACCCTGCAGAGCCTGGGCGGCGAGGACTTCGCGTGGTACGTCGAGTCGGTGCCGGGTGCGATGGGCCGACTCGGGACCCGTACGCCGGGCGGTCCGACGTACGACCTGCACCAGGGCAACCTGCGCATCGACGAGCGGGCGGTCGCGGTGGGGGCGAAGGTGCTCGGGTGCGCGGCGCTCGAGGCGCTTGCTTCCGAGTAGGTAACAACTTCCACCGATTGAGGCGGTTCTCGGCCTCCTTGTGCCGCCGTGGTATTAGGGTGACGCATGATCCGCGCCGGGCGTGGGTCGGCATGACTCTATGCAGGCGCCGTGGAGGCGCCTGTTCACCACACAATCCCAGTAGGAGGCGCCGTGAAGAAGACGGCACGAGTGGCGGCCTTTGTCGGCGTCGCCGCACTGACCTTGGCCGGCTGCGGCGACCGCGGCGACACGAACAGCGCGGAACCGAGCTCGGACTCCACGTCCGCGTCGGCGTCCGAGTCGCCCGCCCAGAGCAACCCGGACTTCAAGGCATGCATGGTGTCGGACTCCGGTGGCTTCGACGACAAGTCGTTCAACCAGACCTCGCACGACGGCCTGGTCCAGGCCAAGGAGGACCTCGGCATCAAGACCGCCGAGATCGAGTCGCAGTCCGACTCCGAGTACGCCGACAACATCCAGGCCCTGGTCCAGCAGAACTGCAACGTGATCACCACCGTCGGCTTCCTGCTCGGTGACGCGACCGAGGCTTCGGCCAAGAAGAACCCCGACATCGACTACTCGATCGTGGACTTCGCCTACGAGAAGGCGCCCGACAACCTGCGCGGGCTGACCTTCAACACCGCGACCCCGTCGTTCCTCGCCGGCTACCTCGCCGCGGGCATGTCGAAGAGCGGGATCGTCGGCACGTTCGGCGGTCTGCCGATCCCGACCGTGACCATCTTCATGGACGGTTACTGGGAGGGCGTGCAGCACTACAACAAGGAGAACGGCAAGGACGTCAAGGTCGTCGGCTGGGACGAGAAGACCCAGAAGGGCTCGTTCACCGAGGACTTCGAGGACAAGACCAAGGGTCAGGCCATCGGCGAGAACATGATCCAGCAGGGTGCTGACGTCATCTTCCCGGTCGCCGGTCCCGCCGGACTCGGTGGTCTCCAGGCCGCCCAGGACTCCAACGGTCAGGTCAAGGCGATCTGGGTCGACACCGACGGCTGTGTCAGCGCGGCCGAGTACTGCGACGTGCTGCTCTCCTCGGTGATGAAGCGGATGGACGTCGCGGTCGAGCAGTCCATCAAGGACTCGCTGAACGACGAGTTCACGAGCGAGCCGTACGTCGGCACGTTGGAGAACGACGGTGTCGCGCTCGCGCCGTACCACGAGATGGACTCGGAGATCCCGCAGGAGCTCAAGGACCAGATCGAGGACATCAAGCAGAAGATCATCGACGGCGACATCAAGATCACCTCGCCTGCAGCACCGAAGTAGAACAACCGGTCACCGTTGACTCGGGGAGGGGGCGCACGCCCCCTCCCCGAGTCAACGTCTAGGGTCAGCAGTCATGACGCAACGCGCGGCGCTGATGTGGGAGGGAGCAGCCCCATGAAGCTCGAGATCCGCGGCCTCACCAAGCGGTTCGGGTCGTTCGTCGCGAACGATGACATCAGCATCACCATCGAGCCCGGCGAGATCCACTGCCTGCTCGGTGAGAACGGCGCCGGCAAGTCGACGCTGATGAACATGCTCTACGGCCTCCTCGAGCCGAGCGGGGGAGAGGTGCTGCTCGACGGCAGCCCGGTCTCGTTCAACAGCCCCGGGGACGCGATCGAGGCGGGCATCGGCATGGTGCACCAGCACTTCATGCTGGTCCCGGTGTTCACCGTCGCAGAGAACGTGATGCTCGGCCGCGAGCAGACCCGCGGGCTCGGCGTGCTCGACCGTCATAAGGCCGCGGAGCTCGTGCGCGGGCTCTCCTCGCAGTACCGCCTCGCCGTCGACCCGGACGCACTCGTGGAGAACCTCCCGGTGGGCGTCCAGCAGCGGGTCGAGATCATCAAGGCTCTTGCCAACGAGGCGAAGGTGCTCATTCTCGACGAGCCGACGGCGGTGCTGACGCCGCAGGAGATCGACGAGCTGATGGAGATCATGCGCTCCTTGAAGGAGCAGGGCACCTCCATCGTCTTCATCACCCACAAGCTCCGCGAGGTCAAGGCGATCGGCGACCGGATCACGGTGATCCGGCGCGGCAAGGTGGTCGGCACCGCACCGCCCACGACACCCGAGAACGAGCTCGCGGAGATGATGGTGGGCCGCGAGGTGAAGCTGGTCGTCGACAAGGACCCGGCCGAGCCCGGGGACACAGTGCTCGAGGTCAGGAACATGACCGTCATCGACGGGCGCGGGCACACGGTCGTCAACGACGTGTCCTTCCAGGCCCGTGCCGGGGAGGTCCTCGGTATCGCCGGTGTGCAGGGTAACGGGCAGACCGAGCTGATCAAGGCGCTGATGGGGCTGATCAAGCCGGACGCCGGCCAGATCATGCTGAACAGGCGGGACATCTCCAAGTGGGGTCCGCGCGACAGCCTCGAGGCCGGCATCGGCTACATCCCCGAGGACCGCTCTCACGACGGGTACGTCGGCGCCTTCACGGTGCGCGAGAACCTCGTCCTGGACCTGTACAAGCACGACGAGTTCTCCCGGGGCCTCGCGCTGCGCCTCGACGCGGTCGCCGACAACGCACGCCACCGGATCGAGGAGTTCGACATCCGCACGGAGACCATGAACTCGCCGGTCAGCGCGCTCTCCGGCGGCAACCAGCAGAAGGTCGTGGTGGCACGCGAGTTCTCCCGCCCGTTGAAGGTGCTGGTCGCCTCGCAGCCGACCCGTGGTGTCGACGTCGGCTCGATCGAGTTCATCCACAACCGGATCATCGAGGAGCGCGACCGCGGCACCGCCGTGGTGATCGTCTCGACCGAGCTCGACGAGATCTTCGGTCTCGCCGACCGGATCGCGGTGATGTACGACGGACGCATCGTCGGCACCGTGTCGCCCGACGTGCCTCGTGAGCAGATCGGGTTGATGATGGCGGGCGCCCACGGTGCTCCCGCTGAGGCCGCCGCCGTGGGGAACGAGGATGCCTGACGTGTCGGATCCGAACGCACCCAAGGGCCAGGCGGACCCGGAGGCGGACGCGGCGACGAAGGCGCAGGTGGAGGCC
The DNA here is from genome assembly GCA_035699065.1 of Nocardioidaceae bacterium. Classification (GTDB taxonomy): domain Bacteria; phylum Actinomycetota; class Actinomycetes; order Propionibacteriales; family Nocardioidaceae; genus Nocardioides_C. The sequence goes on along the minus strand of DASSBE010000052.1, from coordinate 1,742 downwards.
GCTGCCCATGCCGCGGACCTGCGATCGCCGGCGACCTGGCTGCCGACGGCGAAGGTCACCGTGGCCGCGATCGCGCTGGCGCTCCTCGTGGGCGCGCTGCTGATCGTGGTCAGCGACCAGCGGGTGATCGAGTCCGCAAGCTACTTCTTCAGCTACCCGTGGGACTTCTTCCGGTTCTCCGGTGAGGCCATCGGCCAGTCGTACTGGGCGCTGCTGACCGGCGCCGTCGGCTCGGGAGCGGCTATCAGCCAGACGCTCGAGCGCGCGGCGCCGCTGATCTGCGCCGGTCTCGGGGTGAGCCTTGCGTTTCGTGCCGGCATGTTCAACATCGGTGCGCAGGGCCAGCTGATCATCGGCGCGGTCTGCGCGGGCTACGTCGGCTTCACCTTCGACCTGCCACCGGGTCTGCATCTGGTGCTCGCTCTGCTCGCCGGCGTGGCCGGGGGCGGTCTGTGGGGCGCGATCGCGGGCCTGCTCAAGGCGCAGGCGGGTGCGCACGAGGTGATCACCACGATCATGCTCAACTACGTCGCGGGCTCGACGCTGTTGTTCCTGCTCACCAAGGACGCCTTCCAGCGCGAGGGCAGCAACAACCCTCGTAGCGAACCGGTGGACAGCAGCGCCGTGTTCCCCGACATCCTCGGGTTCCACAGCGGGGTCATCGTCGCGATCGCGGTCGCCTTCCTCATCTGGTGGCTTCTGGAGCGCAGCACGCTCGGTTTCGAGATGCGTGCCGTCGGAGCGAACGCGGACGCGGCGCGGACCGCGGGCATGAGCGTGCCGAAGGTGTACACGATGACGATGCTGATCGCCGGGGCGCTCGCCGGCCTCGCGGCGGTGCAACAGATCCTGGGCCACCACGACTCGTTGACCGCCAACGTCGCCGGGTCCATCGGCTTCGACGCGATCACCGTCGCCCTACTCGGCCGGGCGACCCCGCTCGGCACCGTGCTGGCAGGCCTGCTGTTCGGGGCCCTGGCGTCGGGCGGCGTGCAGATGCAGGCCAGCGCGGCGGCGACCCCGTTGGAGCTGACGCAGGTCTTGCAGGCGTTGATCGTGCTGTTCGTTGCGGCACCGGCTCTGATCCGTGGCGTGCTGCGGATGCGTGACACCGGTGGCGGGGCCACCGTGATGGCGAAGGGATGGGGCTCGTGACCACGACCACCGTCGACCGCGTGGAGGACGTCCCGCAGGTGCGGGACCGCGCCGACGTACGCCGCCAGGTGAAGCTGGCGGTGACGCTCGGCATCGTCGCGTTGCTGCTCATCTACTTCGCGCTCTCCATCGAGAACACCACGGTCCAGTACGTCCTCGGCGAACGCGTCTCCGCGGACTCGCCGCCCAAGACGCTGCCGGCCAAGCCGGTGGCGTGGGTGAGCGCGATGGTCGCCGTGGCTGCCGCCGTCGTGGCGCTGTTCAACAAGGTGCCGAAGGGCTGGAAGGGCGGCCTGCTGTACGCCGTCGTCGGGTTCGCGTTCTACGCCGGCTTCATCGTCTGGGCGTACTCCGACCAGGCCGGCGGGTTCCAGTCCTCGATCGCCAACCCGTTGCCGGGAACTATCCGGATCGCCACACCGTTGGTGCTCGGAGCGCTGGCCGGATGCATGTGCGAGCGGGCCGGGGTGATCAACATCGCCATCGAGGGACAGTTCCTGATGGGCGCGTTCTTCGCCTCGGTCGCGGCGAGCCTGGCCTTCAGCGCCTACATGGGCCTGGTGGGCGCGATCCTCGCCGGCGTCGGG
>DASSBE010000051.1:0-2359 GCA_035699065.1 Nocardioidaceae bacterium | reverse complement strand
GCTCGGTGGCCTCGAGGCGCTCGGCATCTGCGTGGATCAGGAGCAGAACTCCGCCGAGTCCGACGAGGCGCGGGTGGTCTCGACCCGGGACAGCCCGGTCGCGGTGCTGGTGGTGCCGACCAACGAGGAGTGGGAGATCGCACGGCAGTCGCTGGCCGTGGTGCAGTCCTAGCGTCCGTCGTACGGCACTCGACGTCCGTCGTACCGACAAACGGACGGGTGCGACGCCCACTGCTTGACGTCGCACCCGCCGGCACGGAGCCGCGGTCGCGCGGCTACATCGCGGCGTCGCGGCGACGGTCCACCGCGGTCTTGCCGAGCAGGAACCCGATCAGGATCATGCCGATGCCGAGCACGAAGTGCAGCCAGTCGTCGGCGGTGTTGAGCGGCACGAAGTTCGCGGCGCTGTCCTTGTCGATCACCAGTCCGTAGATCCACAGCACCAGGTAGATCGCGCCGCCGCCGATCAGGAACGCGCGGGCACCGGCGAAGCTGCGGGCCATCGCCAGGCCGGCGACACCGAAGAGCAGGTGCACGATGTTGTGCAGGATCGAGACCTGGAAGACGCCGACCAGCAGCGACTCGGACTCGTGCGAGGCGAACTGCATCTCGGAGTAGTTGGTGGTCACGCCGGGGATGAACCCGAGCACCCCAACCAGCAGGAACACCGCTCCGACCGCGGTGGCCGCCTTCTGTACGTCGGACGCCATCATGTTTCCGGTCGTCGTGTCAGGCGCCATTCCCCGTCACCCTCTCGTCGTGCTGCCGAAGTCCTCGTCGGACGCACGCGAGGTACCCCCCGCCTGACGGACCACACCTTCTCTTCCGGGAGAGACCGACCACAAAGTTAAGAAAACGCCACGTCCGGGGCACCTGCCTGGTTAGCCTCTTCCGGTGTTGTCAAGGCGACACGCCTGTGTTTTGTGACCCGGCCGGTTGGGAGGCCCGCCGGCTCACCGGCCGACCTCTCCTGTGTGCCCATGAACCCGCAGCAGCGCCCTCTGTTCACCCACCTGTCGACCCGTCATCTCGCCGGCCTGTTCGCCGCCCTGCTCGTCGTCACCGTGATCGGTGCGCAGCCCGCGCAGGCCAGCAGCGTCGACCCCTACTCCGACTACGAGCCGCAGCGCACCTGCGCCTCGTCGACCAAGCCCGGCACCGCTTACCTGCTGCGCTGGCTGATCGCGCACTACCGGCACACCGGCTCCTCCGGAACGCTGCGCTCCTGCAGCGCGTCGGGCGGCTCGGAGCACAAGGAGGGCCGGGCGCTGGACTGGCGGGTCGACGCCGGTGTCCCGGAGCAGGCCGCGCAGGCCGAGCGGTTCCTGGAGCGGATCTTCGCCCCGGACAGGGCCGGGAACCAGGACGCGCTGGCCCGCCGGATGGGCATCATGTACGTCATCTGGGACGACCACATCTACTCGGCGTACCAGGGCGGCTTCGCCAAGCGGGCGTACACGCCGTGCACGCCGCTGCGGACGTGCTCGAAGACCACCCGGCACCGCGACCACGTGCACATCTCGCTGTCCTACTCCGGGGCGGCCGCTCAGACCTCGTTCTACCGGGACCGCGACGTGCGCTCGATCCCAGTGCTCAAGCCCGGAACCATGCAGCTCGACCCGGTCGACACCGCGCTGGTGAAGCTCACCGTGCCGGCGACCGGGCGCACCGTGAACGCGGGGTTCAAGGTGACCCGGGGTACGACGTACCGCATCGTCGGCGACGGGCTGTACCGCTACGGGGCCGGCTCGAAGGTCGCCGACGCGGCCTGCCGGTGGTCGGCACGAGGCTGGACGCCGCACGACGCGGGGCTGCTGGTCAACGGCACCTCGCCGTGGGCGTCGACCTGCGACGGCAGCCACACCCGGGTGGCGACCTACCGGGCCCGACGGACCGGCTGGCTGACGCTGCGGGTCGGCGACAACCACCCGCACGGCAACGCGGGCTCGCTCTCCTTCTACATCCTGCGCGCGGACCTTCCGGTCTCCAGCGTGGCCTCGCACCCGGCGGTGTCCGGGCGGGAGCCGCGTGCGGCACGCCGTGCCGGCCCGGGCGCCAGGCGGCTGCGCAGTGAGGCGGTGACCGTGCGCGCGACCTCGCGCCGTGGTGCGCTGACCGACCGTTCCCTGCGCCGCCGGGCCCGCTACTCGGTGGTGGTCACCGGGACCGCGCGCAGCGGCCCTGACGTGTTCGACGGCAGCTGCGTGAGGTACGCCGGGCGGTTCCGCGCCCAGCACACGTTGGACCTGACGAAGCCCACCGCGGACCACCTGTCCCTGTTCGTGGCCGGGGTGCGGGTGGACCTGCGGGTGCCCGGCTCGAGGGCGGAGTGCGACGCCCGGAGCCACCGCTACGTCGG
>DASSBE010000050.1:0-2199 GCA_035699065.1 Nocardioidaceae bacterium | reverse complement strand
CAAGTACGGCCTGGTCCGCCGCCAGTTCGGCTCGCCGGGCGCCGATCAGGAAGAGCTCCTGCTCGACTACGGGATGCACCAACGACGGCTGTTCCCGCTGCTCGCCCGGACCTACGCGCTGCACTTCGCTCAGGAACGGGTTGCGGCGGAGCTGCACGACGCGTTCTCCGGCAACCACACCTCCGAGCACGACCATCGGGCGCTCGAGTCACGCGCCGCCGGAACCAAGGCGCTTGGCACCTGGCACGCCACCGCGGCGATCCAGACCTGCCGCGAGGCCTGCGGCGGTGCGGGATACATGTCGGTGAACCGGTTCGACGCACTGCGCGCCGACACCGACGTGTTCACCACGTTCGAGGGCGACAACACGATCCTGCTGCAGCTGGTCGCCAAGGGGCTGCTGACCGACTACCGCGACGAGTTCAGCGACCTGGACCAGATCGGGATGGTGCGCTTCGTCGCGTCGATGGCGGTCGAGACGGTGGTGGAACGCACGAACGTCCGCGCGCTCGTCGAACGGCTGCGCGACGCGGTGCCGGGCGGCGGCGGACCCGACGACGACCCGGACGCCGGCCTGCTCGACCCGGAGTACCACCTGAGCATGATGCGGTGGCGCGAGGACCACATGCTCGCCGGCGTCGCGCGCCGGCTCCGCAACGGGATGCAGGGCGGCGGTGACCCGGCCGAGGTGTTCAGCAGGTGTCAGGACCACGTGATCGGGTCGGCCTGGGCGCACGTCGAGCGGCTGATCCTCGAGGCGTTCACTGACAAGGTCGAGGCGATGGAGCCCGGCCCCAACCGGGAGGCGATGAACCTGGTCTGTGACCTGTTCGCGCTGTCGGCGATCGAGCGCGACCGCGCCTGGTTCCTCGAGCACGGCCGGCTGTCCACGGCCCGCGCCAAGGCGGTCACCGCGATGGTCAACGAGCTGTGCCGGCGGGTGCGGACGATCTGCGAGGGCCTGGTGGACGCCTTCGACATCCCCGCCGAGATGCTGCGTGCGGAGATCATCGAGCCGGCACCGTGACTCAGTGCGAGCTGCCGTGCTCCTTGGCGCGCTCGAACGAGGCGGTGACCTCCGCCTCGGCCTCGGTCCGACCGACCCAGTTGGCGCCCTCGACGGACTTGCCGGGCTCGAGGTCCTTGTAGACCTCGAAGAAGTGCTGGATCTCGAGCCGGTCGAACTTCGACACATGGCTGATGTCGCGCAGGTGCTCCAGGCGCGGGTCGCTCGCGGGCACGCAGAGCACCTTGTCGTCCCCGCCGGCCTCGTCGGTCATCCGGAACATGCCGATCGCGCGACACTTGATCAGGCAGCCGGGGAAGGTGGGCTCCTGCAGCAGCACCAGCGCGTCGAGCGGGTCGCCGTCGAGCCCGAGCGTCTCCTCGATGAAGCCGTAGTCGGCCGGGTACTGCGTGGAGGTGAACAGCGTCCGGTCGAGCCGGATGCGACCGGACTCGTGGTCGACCTCATACTTGTTGCGCTGGCCCTTGGGGATCTCCACCAGTACGTCGAACTCCACTACTCGTCCTCCACTCGGCGTGCTCAGTCCTGTTTGGCTAGTGTCGCGCACAACAAGCACGGATGCGTAGTCGAGAGGGGTATGGCGTGGTCGGACGTGACCGAGGCCACCCCACGGGTCGGTGGCTGCGACGCTCCACCGCGGCGTTCGTCGTACTGCTGTTCGCCTGTGCCGTGCTGGCCTACCGGTTCGACCTCGGCACGCAGTGGCTCGGCTGGGACTACCCGTCCCCGGTCAGCGAACCGGCCGAGGTGGCGCCTCCGCCCGGGCTGAGCCTGCCCACCCCGGCCGCCGCGCCGGTCGTCGCGGAACCGACCGTGGACCAGGCAGCCGACCCCACGGCAGTACGACGGGCGCTGGCGGAGCTGGTCTCGGACAAGGTGCTGGGCAAGCACGTGGCCGTCGCGGTCGACCAGCTCAGCGACGGCAGCAGCGTCTACGCCCACGGCGCGGATCTGGTCACGCCGGCCTCCACCATGAAGCTGCTCACCACCCTGACCGCCCTGGAGACCCTCGGCCCGCAGCACCGGTTCCGGACCACCGTCGTGGCCGGTCCCGATCCGAAACAGGTGGTCCTGGTCGGCGGAGGCGACCCGCTGCTCGGCAGAGCACCGGCCCCCGACGAGCTGTACCCGGCGCGCGCCGACCTCCGGACGCTGGCCGCGGCGACCGCCGA
>DASSBE010000049.1:0-4336 GCA_035699065.1 Nocardioidaceae bacterium | reverse complement strand
GAGGCGGGGCCGCCAGCCGCGGGAGAGGCGCGCCCAGTCCGCCTTGGTCGGCGTGCGTCCCTCGGGCAGGGTCGCCAGCGCCTCCGCGATCTCCTCCAGGCTCAGGCCGACCCGCTGTGCGGAGCGGATGAACGCCACCCGCCGCAGGGTCACCCGCGGGTACCGGCGCTGGTTGCCGCCGGTCCGTTCCGAGTGGATCAGCCCCTGCGACTCGTAGTAGCGCAGGGCCGAGGTCGCCACCCCCGAGCGCTCCGCGAGCTGGCCGATGGTGAGGTGCGCGGGCTGCCTAGACATGCCGTCCACGCTAGCACTTGACTTGAAGTGAACTTCAACTTGCATCGTTCTGGTCATGACATCGACACAGACACTCCGAAGCCCCAGCGGGTACGACGAACACGGGTACGCCGACCTGCCCCACCTCATGTCGTTGATGACCGGGGACGAGAAGCACTCGGCGGCGGCCACCTCGACCCTCGACGTGATCTGGGTCCTCTACGACCGGGTTCTCGACCTCACGCCGGACAACGTCGACGACCCACGCCGCGACCGGTTCTATCTGTCCAAGGGTCACGGCCCGATGGCCTACTACGCGACGCTCGCGGCCAAGGGGTTCATCCCGGTCGAGTGGCTCGCCGGCTGGGCGTCCTACGACTCGCCGCTGGGCCACCATCCGGACCGCACGCTGGTCCCGGGCGTGGAGATCTCCAGCGGCTCCCTGGGGCACGGCCTGCCGCTGGCGCTGGGATCGGCCCTCGGTCTGCGCGCACAAGGCCTGGCCGCGCGGGTCGTCGTACTCCTCGGAGACGCGGAGCTCGACGAGGGCAGCAACCAGGAGGCGGTGGAGCTCGCCGGCGCCCTGCACCTGGACGGCCTCACCGCCGTCGTCGTGGACAACCGGTCGGCGACCTACGGCCTCCCGGGTCGGATCGAACGGCGTTTCGCCAACGAGGGCTGGGCTGTGGCGTCGGTTGACGGCCGCAGTCACGTGGAGCTCGAGGTCGCGCTGGCGCAACGGACGCCGGGACAGCCGTCGGTGGTCGTCGCGCACGTCGAGGAGAAGAGCCGATGAGCCCGGACCCGCGACTCAGGTTCGCCCGGACCGCCTCCGCCCTCGTCGACGAGGACCTCTCGGTGGCGCTGGTCTACGCCGAGATCTCTGGGCAGTACTTCCACGAGGTCGAGCGGCGACACCCGGACCGGGTGGTCAACGTCGGGATCCGCGAACAGCTCCTGGTCAGCGCCGGTGCCGGCCTGGCGCTGACCGGGATGCGACCGGTCGTGCACACCTTCGGCTCGTTCCTCGTCGAGCGGGCGTTCGAGCAGATCAAGCTGGGCTTCGACCACCAGGACGTCGGCGGGGTGCTCGTCGGGTCCGGTGGCTCCTACGACAACACCGGGGGCGGCCGGACCCACCAGGCGCCGGGTGACGTCGCGCTCCTCGACACGCTGCCCGGCTGGAGCATCCATGTGCCGGGGCACGCCGACGAGGTGGAGCAGGCGCTCCGGCTGGCGGTGGCCGGTGCGGGCCGCGACTACGTCCGGGTGGTGGCCCAGCAGAACGCCCGGGCACACCCGGTGACACCGGGCCGGTTCCGGGTGCTCCGGACCGGTTCGGCGGCCACGGTGGTTGCCGTGGGGCCGATGCTCGACCCCGTCCTCGAGGCCGCGCGGGGCCTGGACGTCACCGTGCTGTACGCCTCGACGGTCCGGCCGTTCGACACCCGCGGTGTGCGCGCGGTGCTGCGGCAGCCCGACGTGGTGCTCGTGGAGCCCTACCTGGCAGGCACGTCGGCTCGGCTGGTGAACGACGCGCTCACCGATCTGCCGCACCGGGTGCTGTCGCTCGGGGTTCGCCGGGAGGAGCTGCGGCGCTACGGCACTCCCGAGGACCACCTCGCCGCGCACGGGCTGGACCCGCTGGGACTCCGGCGCGCGATCACGGGGTTCCTGGACGCCGGGGACTCCTCGGCCGCGTGAGACCCCGGCCTGGAGACACAGGCAGGGCGGCCCCCGTGGGGCCGCCCTGCCGTCGCGGGAGAGTCAGCGCCTACTTGTCGAAGGCGTCCTTGACCTTCTCGCCTGCCTGCTTGACGTCTGCCTTGCTCTGCTCGGTCTTGCCCTCGGACTGCATGCTCTCGTCGTCGGTCGCGTCGCCGAGCTTCTCCTTGGCCTTGCCGAGGGCACCCTCGGCCGAGTTCTTCATCTTGTCCTCGTTGCCCATGACCTTCCTCCTTGGTTGGGCCCTCTCGATACCCATCCTCGGTCCGCCCATGCACAGCGGCCGCCGTACACCGACAGGCAGGTTCGTCCGGTTCCGGGCCATCCCCGGCTGCGTCCCACCGGTCGTGCGCCATCCTGCCTGTTCGACTACGCCAGGCCCTCGGCGCGTGGCGGCGCGGTCTACCATGGGCGTTCGCAGCGCCCGCCGCCCGCGGGACTGCTGGCCGGCCTGGCGCAACTGGCAGCGCACTTCACTTGTAATGAAGGGGTTGGGGGTTCGAGTCCCCCGGCCGGCTCCACTGGCTCGTTCCACCGGCCCGCGGCTGCACGGAGCTCACTCGCCCCAGACGCTCTCGTCGGCGAGGTCGTCCGGGTTCACGCCGTACTGCGCCAGGAGACCGGCGTCCTCGGGCAGGTTCAGGGTCCCGGGCAGCTCCTGCTCGGCCTTGTCGGCATGCTCGTCGTCGCCACGTGCGCGGATGAACCGGACGATCTGTTCCTTGCTGAGCTTCATCTGATGTCCTCCTGTGCCCGGCTGTGCCCAGCATGATCTGTGGCATGCGGGGTACATGTGTCCCCACATGACTGAGGAGGTCGTCTTGATCAGGAACAACGACTCTGAAGACCGTCTGGACTCCAACGACTACGACACGGACACCGACCGCACCCGCAACGACTACGACCCTGCTTACAGCGAGGACCGTCGGCGCGAGCGCTTCGGCGGCACGAACTGGGGCTCCGCCTTCTTCGGCTGGCTGGTCGCCATCGCCGTCGCGGTGCTGCTGGTCAGCATCGTCGGCGCGATCGCGGCGGGGGTGGGCACGAACACCGAGGTGACCCAGTCCGACGCCGAGCGGCAGGCCGGCACGATCGGCATCGTCGCGGCGATCGTGCTGCTGGTGGTGCTGATGATCGCCTACTACGCGGGCGGGTACGTCGCCGGCCGGATGTCCCGCTTCGACGGCGGCCGGCAAGGCCTCGCGGTGTGGGTGATCGGCCTGGTGGTCACCCTGATCGCGGTCGGTCTCGGCATCCTGTTCGGCAGCGAGTACAACATCTTGGACCGGGTGGACCTGCCGACGATGCCGATCCCGACCGACGACCTGACCTGGGGCGGCGTGATCACCGCGGCGGCGGTGCTGATCGGGACGCTGCTGGCCGCGATGGCGGGCGGCAAGGTCGGTCAGCACTACCACCGGCGGGTGGACGTCGCGGGCTACCCGACCTGAGCCGTTCCGGCGGCTACGGCGCCGGACGCAACGGCCGTCACGGCGCCGCACGCAGCGTGCTGACCTCGAACTGCATCGGGGGGTCGGCAAGGGCGTCCTGGGCCTGCACGATCTGCATCTCCTGCTCGCCCGCCTCCGCGGTGGCCTCCACGACGGCGAACACCGACGACGTGGTCCGCGCCAGCGCGGAGGCGGTGTCGTGCCCGGCGAGCAGGTTGGCCAGGAACACCGCCGCGGTCAGGTCACCGGCGCCCGGTGGGTTGACCGGGAGCCGCGGGGTCCGGGTCCCCCAGGCGCCCTCCCCGGACACCGCCACCATCTCCAGGGCGTCCTCGGGCGTCTCGTCGAGGATCACACTGGTCACCAGGACCGTGTCCGGGCCGGTTGCCCGCACCGTGTCGACCGCGCGGAGCAGGTCGGCGTGGGTGTGTGCCTCGGAGCCGGCGAGGAAGTTCAGCTCGAACAGGTTCGGGGTGATCACGTCCGCGGCGGGCACCACGCTGTCGCGCATGAACTCCGGGATCCCCGGGCGCACGAAGAAGCCGCGGCCAACGTCACCCATCACCGGGTCGCAGCAGTACACCGCGTCGGCGTTGTGCGACTTGACCTTGGCGACCGCGTCCAGGATCACCGCGCCCACGTCCTCGGCGCCCTGGTAGCCCGAGAGCACCGCGTCGCACCGCTCCAGCGCGCCGCGCGCCTCGACGCCGCCGATCACGTCGGCGATGTCCTGCGGCGTGAGCAGTGGGCCGGCCCAGTCGCCGTAGCCGGTGTGGTTGGAGAAGTGCACGGTGATCACCGGCCACACCTCCATCCCGAGGCGTTGCAGCGGGAACAGTGCGGCGCTGTTGCCGGCGTGGCCGTAGGCGACCAGCGACTGGATCGAC
>DASSBE010000048.1:0-21998 GCA_035699065.1 Nocardioidaceae bacterium | reverse complement strand
CGCAGCTTGATCAGACCGGCGAGCAGATCGCCGGCACCGTCACGCAGCTTCAACAGGTTGGAGTCGATCTGGGTTGCACCGTCGGTCAGCTCGATACCGGTGTCGGCACCGCCCTTGTAGCTGTCGGCGGCGGTCTTGAAGGTGGGGCTCTCGAGCGGGTTGACCGGCAGGGCCGAGATCGACGCACGCGGGACGACACCGTCGGTGATCCGCGCGGTGTAACCGAACTCTGCGGTGTCCGAGCCGATCGGCGGGAACAACGTCATCGTGAAGGACAGCTTCGTGCCGCCCTTGCCGTCTCCGGCCATGTTGGCTCCGGCTGACTCCACCTCGGTGAAGTTCCCGGGAGTCGTCGTGCTGAGCGAGCCGACCATGGGGATGGGGACGTTGACGCTCTTGGTGACCGTTCCACCCGTACCGTCCGGGAAGCTGACTTCCTGCTCGGTGCCGGTGACGTTCTTGACGATGAACTTCACCTCGAGCTTGCCGTCGGCGCCGACGACGTCACCGGGCTCGACGCGCTTGCCGTCGAGGTAGTACTCGACCTTCACGTCGAGCGGGAGCTTTCCGGTGAAGTTGCTGACGGAGCGCAGGTGCTTCTCGCCGCTCACCGACATCTTGGTGATCTGCTTGCCATCCTCGACATCGAAACCACCGAAGCCATCGAGGTTCCGCAGTCCGTCGGTGGAGATGGGGTTCTCGAGGTCCACGGACCCGGTGCCGGTGAGGGCGAGCTGCTCGTAGACCCGCTGGGTCTCGATGTCACCGGTCGGCGACGTGTAGACCTGAACCGTCTCGGTGTTGATGACCTGGACGTCGCCGTCGGCTGCGGCAGCGGGGAACGCCGCCATCGCAGAAACCACCGCGGCGCTCGCGGCTACGGCCGCCACCCGGAGCGGCACGTTGAATCGAGACGTCACTGGCTCTTCTCCATCATCAGGTCATCAAGGTTGTTGTCTGAGTACTCCGGGTCCACGCGGTCCTTGCGGCGCGAGCCTCGAACGGCCCCCTCGTTCGGGGCAACGATCGCCGCCGCGAGGAAACCGACCGCCACGTTGAACAGAAGGGTCGTAGCGGTGCTGACCGACGTCGACGCCATCTCCGGCGGCGCGGCGGCATAGGTGAACTCATAGGCACCGGCCAGTGCGGCGGTGCCGAGCAACGTCGTCCACAGCGGCAGTCGGTTCATGCTGGCCGCGGTGATCGCGACACACAGAATGACGACCACAGCCACCGCCACGGCACGCCCACCCGCGGTGTCGGGCAGCAACGTGGCGCGCATGACGTAGCCGATGAACGCGGCGACGAAGCCGCCTGCGAAGCCGGCCAACCGCACGAGCGGCGACCGGTCCGGCACGAGCGCAATGACGGCGCCAAGAGCGGCGCCCAGCAAGGCGGCAGACTCGAGATCAAGGTCGAACGTTGCGCTCAACCAGACGACCACGACGGCCGCCAGGGCAAGCACAAGTCCGGCCAACAACGTTTTGCGCATGCCGGCGGGCTCCCTCCGCGAAGGACCGATCCCGACCCGAGCTCGATCCGCCTTGCAACCTCCAGTGGGCAAGACTTCGCCGCAGCATATCTACTAACAGGTAACAGACTTCGTACAAATGGTAAAAAGAGCAGCGGGTGTGTCGAGAACCACGCGAAAGATCTGCGGCGCACCACCGATCCCTACGGAGAATCCCCATGAACCGCACCACCTCGCGCCTGCCGGCATGGCTGGTCGGCAGTGGGGTGATCGCCGTCGCGATGGGTGTCATGAACGTCAGCACCTACGCGTTCACCATCCTCGCGGCCCGGTGGCTCGGCCCCAGTGAGTACGGCGCACTCGCGGCCGTGATGGGCCTGCTGCTCGTCGTGAACGTGGTCTCCCTCGGGCTCCAGGCCACCGGCGCAAGACGGGTCTCGGCCGCTCCACAGGACCTGCCACACATCGAGGCGCAGGTGCTCTCCGCAAGCTACCGCTCCGCACTCGTCCTCGGCGTGCTCTGCCTCGCCGCCGCGCCCGTCGTCACCTGGCTGCTCCGGCTCGACAGCTGGGCCACCGCGGCGCTGCTGGCCGCGACGTCGGTGCCGCTCACCGTGATGGGCGGGCAGGCCGGCATCCTCCAGGGCGAGCGGCGGTGGCTGCCGTTGGCCGGCATCTACCTGATGTCCGGCCTGGGCCGCGTGGTGTTCGGGGTCGCCGCCCTCCTCGTCCGCCCCGATGCGCTCGGCGCGATGGTCGGTGTCGCCCTCGGCGCGTTCGCCCCGACCGTCCTCGGCTGGTTCGCACTACGGCACCCGGCCCGTCAACGAGACCGGACGCCCAGCGAACCCGCGGCCGGGCAGGGGCGCCCCACAGCGCGCCTGCTCAAGGAGGTGGCCCACAACGCACATGCGCTGCTCGCCTTCTTCGCACTCTCGAACGCCGACGTGGTCATCGCCCGGGGTGTGCTGCCCGACCACGAGAGCGGGTTGTACGCCGGCGGACTGATCCTGGCCAAGGCGGTGCTGTTCCTGCCGCAGTTCGTGGTGGTGATCGCGTTCCCCTCGATGGCGGCCGCCGGGGCCGGGCGATGGACCCACCTGAAGGGTCTCGCGATGGTGCTCGGCATCGGCACGCTCGCCACCGCGGGCGCGGCCGCGCTCTCCAGGCTCGCGGTGCTGTTCGTCGGCGGCAGCGCCTACACCGAGCTGCAGCCCATCATCTGGGCGTTCGCGGCGGTCGGCACCCTTCTCGCGATGATCCAGCTAATGGTCTACAGCGTGGTGGCGCGCCAGCACCAGCGCTCGGTGTTCGTGGTCTGGGCAGGCCTGCTCGCACTGCTGGCCGCCGCACCGTTCGTGGAGTCGATCGGCTTCCTGCTCGGCGTCGTGGTGACGGTGGAGTCCGTCGTACTCCTCGTCCTGGTCGCCCTCAGCCTGCGGCACCCCGAGCCGGCGCCCGCCGAACCGCTGGCTCCCCCGGCGGCCTGAGCACCGGCGCGTCGGTCACGCCGATCGGCCGTCAGTGGGCGGCTTCGTGCCAGCTGCGGCCGGTGCCGACCGACACGTCGAGCGGCACGGTGAGCTCGGCCGCCGCGGCCATCTGCTCGCGGACCAGCGCCTCGAGCGCCGACGCCTCCCCCGATGCCACCTCGAGCACGAGCTCGTCGTGGACCTGCAGCAGCATCCGTGATTTCAGCTCCCCGTTGCGCAAGGCGGCCTCGACCTTCAGCATCGCGACCTTGATGATGTCCGCCGCGGAGCCCTGGATCGGCGCGTTGAGCGCCATCCGCTCGGCCATCTCGCGACGCTGCCGGTTGTCGCTGGTCAGGTCCGGCAGATACCTGCGACGGCCCATGATCGTCTCGGTGAACCCGCACTTGCGGGCCTCGTCGACGATCCCCGCCAGGTAGTCGCGCACCCCGCCGAAGGTCTCGAAGTACTCGTCCATCAGCCCGCGCGCCTCGCCGGTGTCGATGCTCAGCTGGTTCGAGAGCCCGTACGCCGACAGTCCGTAGGCGAGCCCGTAGTTCATCGCCTTGATCTTCGCGCGCATCTCACCGGTGACCTCCGCGGCGTCGACACCGAAGACCCGCGACGCGGTCACCGAGTGGAAGTCGCGGCCCGAGCGGAAGGCCTCGATCAAGAGCTTGTCCTCGGACAGGTGCGCCATGATCCGCATCTCGATCTGGCTGTAGTCCGCGGTCATCAGCGACTCGTACCCGTCGCCGACCACGAACGCCTCCCGGATCCGGCGGCCCTCCTCGGTCCGGATCGGGATGTTCTGCAGGTTCGGGTCGGTGCTCGACAAGCGACCGGTCGCGGCGATCAGCTGGTTGAAGGTGGTGTGGATCCGGCCGTCGGACGCGACCGTCTTCAGCAGCCCCTCGACGGTCTGCCGAAGCCGGGACACGTCGCGGTGCCTCAGCAGCGCCTCCAGGAACGGGTGCTCGGTCTTCACGTACAGCTGCTGCAGCGCATCCGCGTCGGTGGTGTAACCGGTCTTCGTGCGCTTGGTCTTCGGCATGTTCAGCTCGTCGAACAGCACCACCTGGAGCTGCTTGGGCGAGCCGAGGTTGATCTCCTTGCCGATCGCGTCGTACGCCTCACCGGCCGCTCGCTTCACCCCGTCTGCGAAGTGCGACTCGAGCGTCTCCAGGTGCGCGACATCGACCGCGATCCCCATCCGCTCCAGCTCCGCCAGCACGTGCACCAGCGGCAGCTCGACGTCCGCCAGCAGCCGCGTCCCGCCGCGCGACTCGAGCTCGTCGTCCAACGCCTCCGCCAGGTCGAGGATCGCGCGCGCCTGCAGCATCGAGGTGTCCCCCGCCGAGTCCTCACCGATGCTGTCGAACGTCAGCTGACCCGAGTCGGCGTCCTCCTGCTTCAGCTCCCGCTTCAGGTAGCGCAGGGTCAGGTCGGCCAGGTCGTAGGAGCGCTGGTCGGGTCGTGCGAGGTACGCCGACAGCGCGGTGTCGCGCTCGAGGCCGGCCAGCTTCCAGCCACGCGCAACGAGCGCGAGCATCGGGCCCTTCGCGTCGTGGAGCACCTTCGGGTACGACGGGTCGCTCAGCCAGCCTGCGAGCGCCGCATCGTCCTCGGGGCCGATCTGCTCGACGTCGACCCACGCCGCGGAACCGTCGACCGTCGCAAGCGCGATGGCGAACACGTCACCCGTGCCGGCGCGCCAACTGCCCTGCACCTGGACACCGACCCGGTCCCGGGCCGTCGCGTGCGTCTCGAGCCAGCCGGCCAGCTCCCCCTCACCGAGGCGGGTGCCGTCGAGCTCGAAGCCGCCCTCTTCGATCTCCTCCTCGGACTCCAGGGTCTGGAACAACCGGTCCCGCAGCACCCGGAACTCGAGGCCGTCGAAGAGCTTGTGCACCTCGTGTCGGTCCCAGGGCTGCATCACCAGGTCGGTCGGCCGGGCGGTGAGGTCGAGGTCGCAGATGAGGGCGTTCAGCCGCCGGTTGCGGATCACGTCGCCGAGGTGCTCGCGGAACGAGTCACCGGCCTTGCCCTTGATCTCGTCCGCATGCGCGATCACGTTGTCGAGCCCGTCGTACTGGTTGATCCACTTCGCGGCGGTCTTCGGGCCCACGCCCGGGACACCTGGCAGGTTGTCGGAGGTCTCCCCCACCAGTGCCGCTATCTCGGGGTACCGGCCCGGGACGACGCCGTACTTCTCCTCCACCGCCGCCGGGGTCATCCGCGCCATGTCTGACACACCCTTGCGCGGGTACAGGATGGTGCAGCTCTCGCCCACCAGCTGCAGCGAGTCGCGGTCGCCGGTGCAGATCAGCACCTCGAAGCCTTCGGCGACCGCCTGCGTGGTGAGCGTCGCGATCACGTCGTCGGCCTCGAAGCCGTCCTTCTCGATGGTGGTGATCCGCAGCGCCGCGAGAACCTCCTGGATCAGCGACACCTGGCCCTTGAACTCGTCCGGTGACTTCGACCGGTTCGCCTTGTACTCGGCGTACTCCTCGGCGCGGAACGTCTGCCGGGACACGTCGAAGGCCACCCCGAGGTGGGTCGGCTGCTCGTCACGGAGGACGTTGATCAGCATCGAGGTGAACCCGTAGACCGCATTGGTCGGCTGCCCGGTGGTCGTGGAGAAGTTCTCCACGGGCAGCGCGAAGAACGCCCGGTAGGCCAGCGAGTGCCCGTCGAGCAGGAGCAGCCGGGGGCGCTTCCCTCCGCCGGTCGGGGTCGGTGCGGTTCCGGAAGCGGTCACGGTGGCGGGCTGCTCAGACACGAGCCCGACTTTAGCCCGACACATGGCCGGAGGGCGCAGGAGGACCTGGCGCGGCAGCGCACCCGCCGTACCGCCTGAACGCGCCGGATCAGTCCGGGCTCTTCGACTGCGAACGGCGTAGCGACCGGCGGTGGGCCAGCACCTGTCCGACCGAACGGTGGCTGCGGCTGCCCATCCGTGCCGCCGCGGCCGGCTCGACCGGCAGCTTCGCGCGCAGGGTGCCGACCGTCGCGCCGCGCACCGTGGCGACCTGCGCCAACCCCAGCCGGGCCATGAACCGGTTCGCGTCGCGCGAGTTCACCGACGCGGCGGCCAGGACGTAGCCGGTGTCCTTCTCCTCCGCCCAGCTCACCGTGGCCTCGATCAGGGCGTGACCGATGCCGTGGCGGCGGTGCTCGTCGAGCACGTGCAGGTGGGTGATGTGGATCGCCTGCTCGATGTAGATCGGCGCCATCGGTGCCCGCATCAGGTGCACCGCGGCGATCACCTTGCCGTCCAGGGCACCCACCAGCAACCGCTGGTCAGGGTCGGCGACGATCCGCGCCACAGCGGCTGCGACCTCGACCTCCGGTCGCTCCGCCGGAAAACGCTCGGAGTAGGTGCGCCGGGAGAAGTCGGCCCAGATTTCGAGCAACGCTTCCGCGTCGTCGGGTGTGGCGTCGCGGACCTGCACCGGACTACGGGACAAGGGACACCCCTTCCAGAGCCAGCACGCTGGCAGAGCAGGAGACCGTCGTTTGCCGAGGGTCTGCCCTCTTGCGACGGATCCCCCCGGCCGCACGAAGTAGGCGAGGTGAGAGATTACGCCTACAACGGGCGAATCGGTAGAGGAGGCCACCTTGTTCCCCGGAATCGGCACGCTCGTCAACATGGCCACCGTGCTGGTCGGCACGCTCATCGGCGTGCTCGTCGGCCACCGGCTGGCGCAGCGCACCCGTGACGTGGTGACCGACGGGCTCGGCCTCGTCACCTTGCTGATCGCGGCGATGTCCGCGGCGAGCATCACCGACCCGGCATGGTCGGACGCGGTCGGTGACAGCGCGCCGATGCTGATCGTCCTCGGCTCGCTGCTGATCGGCGGAATCCTCGGCTCGGTGCTCGGCATCGAGGACGGGCTGGAGCACTTCGGGGCGTGGCTCCAGCGCCGGCTCCAGGCCCGCTCCCATGCACGGTCCCAGGTCCATCCCGGGGGACGCGAGGACAGTGCGGACCGGCAGCGGTTCATCGAGGGGTTCGTGTCCAGCTCGCTGGTGTTCTGCGTGGGTCCGCTGACCGTGCTCGGCTCGCTCAACGACGGGCTCGGCAACGGCGCCGACCAGCTGTTCCTCAAGGCGGCGCTCGACGGCTTCGCGGCGATCGCGTTCGCCGCGTCCCTGGGCTGGGGCGTGGCCGCGAGCACGATCGCCATCCTCGTCGTCCAGGGATCGCTGACCCTGCTGGGCGCGGTGCTCGGTGACGTCCTTCCCGACGCGCACCTGGCCGCGCTGACCACCACCGGTGGCCTGATGCTGGTCGGTGTCGCACTGCGCCTGCTGCGGATCAAGCAGGTCCCGGTCGGCGACCTGCTGCCCGCACTGCTGATCGCCCCGCTGCTCACCGCAGTGGTAATTTCCGTCCGATAGCTTGGCTCCTGACACAGCCGGAACCGGGCCGAAAACCGCTCCCGAGCCGTTGCAGCATTGTTGCCGTAATCGAGCACACGGCCCCTCCCCGCGCTCTAGTGTGATCGGGGGTGGAGCGCCGACACCGCATGTCTATACGCGGGTTATGACCCAGGTCACGTTGTCGCTATAGTCCCGCGAGACATTTCAGACCGACATCGACGGGAGAATCCGTGCGAGTGCGTCATACCAGGATCGTGGCGCTGCTTCTAATGGCAGTGTTCGCCGCGGTCGCGATGACAGGAACTGCACAGGCCTCAACGGCCACCGGTGCTTCCGTCGTCACGGCCGAGGACGACACGATCAACATCAGAGGCAAGCTGGTCGACACCCGTGAGAAACCTCCGAAGCCCGTCGAAGGCGTGAAGATCAGCGTCACCGACGATGCCGGCAAGCCCGTCGGGGAGGCGACGTCCGGTGCGGACGGCACCTTCGCGGTCCCGCTGCCCGGCGGTGCAGCCGAGGTGGTCGGCGAGACCTACACCATCAACATCGACACCGAGACGCTCCCTGAGGGCACAGCGCTGCGGAACCCGAAACAGGTCTCGCTGCAACAGCAGATCAAGCTGTCCTCCGACGTGTTCGTGACCTTCCCGATCGGTGACCTGCCCAACCCGCCGGTCGGCAAGGCCGTCCAGGGCCTGCAGCTCGCGGTCGGCGGTCTGGTCTTCTCGCTGCTGCTGGCGATGGCCGCCCTCGGTCTGTCGATGATCTTCGGTACGACGGGCCTGACGAACTTCGCCCACGGTGAGCTGATCACCTTCGGGGCGATCGTTGCGTTCTCCGTCGACCGGATCCCGGGCGACATCGTTGTCGGCGGCACCAACATCACGATGGTGACGGCGATCGCGGCGGCCCTGGTGGTCTCGACGCTGTTCGGCTGGGGCCAGGACAAGATGTTGTGGAAGCCGCTGCGCAACCGGGGAACCGGGCTGATCGCGGCGATGATCGTCAGCATCGGGTTCTCGATCTTCCTGCGCAACGTGTTCCAGTACTTCGCCGGCGCCGCGAACCACAACTATTCGCAGTGGACCAGCCCGAAGCCCTGGGAGATCGGCCCGATCCTGATCACGCCGAAGGACGTGGGGGTGATCATCTTCTCCGCCATCGTCCTGACCGCGGTGATCCTCGCGGTGCAGCGCACCCGGCTCGGCAAGGCCACCCGTGCGGTGGCCGACAACCCGGCGCTGGCGTCGTCGTCGGGCATCAACGTCGACCGGGTGATCTCGGTGGTCTGGGCAGTCGGTGCGGGACTCGCCGGGCTGTCCGGCGTACTGCTCGGCATGACCCAGGGCTTCGACTACCAGGTCGGCTTCAAGATCCTGCTCCTGGTGTTCGCGGCCGTCGTCCTCGGCGGTCTCGGCACGATCTGGGGAGCGCTGGTCGGGTCGTTCATCATCGGCATCTTCATCGAGGTCTCGACCCTGTTCGTTCCGGCCGAGCTCAAGTTCGTGGGAGCACTCGTGGTGCTGATCCTCGTGCTGCTCGTGCGACCCCAGGGCCTGCTCGGTCGCGCCGAGCGCGTCGGATAAGGCGAGGAGAGAAACATGGACTGGTCACATCTGCTCAGCCTGAGCTTCCAGCAGGGCCTCGGCCCCACCGCTGTGGTCTACGCGCTCGCTGCCATCGGCCTGAACGTCAACTTCGGCTACACCGGCCTGCTCAACTTCGGCCAGGCCGGCTTCATGGCGATCGGCGGCTACACGCTGGCCTCGTTCGTCAGCACCTGGGGGCTGCCGTTCTGGCTCGGCATCATCGCCGGCCTGTTCTTCACCATGGTGATGGCGTTCATCCTGGGTATCCCCACGCTGCGCCTGCGTGCGGACTACCTCGCGATCGTCACGATCGCCGCCGCCGAGATCATCCGGTTCACGCTGGGCTCGGTCACCCTGCTCGACTGGTTCGGTGGCCAGGACGGCCTGATCCACTTCGAGAAGGGCTTCTCGGAGCTGAACCCGTTCGACTCCCGGATCTCGCTCGGTTTCGTCTCCTGGCGGCCTTATGACTTCTGGCTGCTGTCGACC
This sequence comes from Nocardioidaceae bacterium, assembly GCA_035699065.1. Taxonomy (GTDB): domain Bacteria; phylum Actinomycetota; class Actinomycetes; order Propionibacteriales; family Nocardioidaceae; genus Nocardioides_C. Next base: position 12,588 of record DASSBE010000048.1, on the reverse strand, counting down.
GGCTGGATCCTCGTCGCCCTGGGCTGTGTGGTCGTCTTCCTGCTGATGCGCAGCCCGTGGGGCCGCGTGCTCAAGGGCATCCGCGAGGACGAAGACGCCGTGCGCAGCCTCGGAAAGAACGTCTACCTGTACAAGATGCAGTCGCTGATCATCGGCGGCCTGTTCGGTGCGGTGGCCGGCTTCTTCATCGCGCTGCAGCACACGAACATGAACCCGACCTGGGTCGCCACCGACACGACGTTCTTCGCCTACACGGTGCTGCTGCTCGGTGGCGCCGCGCGCGTGCTCGGCCCCGTCGCCGGCTCGATCATCTTCTGGTTCCTGATCAGCTTCCTGGACCTGATCTTCGGCCAGATGACAGCGGGCGACAACCCGATCATCCCGGAGTGGCTGATGACCAACCAGCAGGCCAGCCTGGTCCGCCTGATCGTGATGGGACTCGCGCTGATGCTGCTGATGATCTACCGACCACAGGGAATCTTCGGCGACCGAAGGGAGCTGGCCATCGATGCCCGCTGACACCACGACCGAGACCAGGGACGGCAACGAGTTCGTCGACAAGGGGGGCGCCCAGGCGGCCCGCGAGGCACTCAAGGACGTCCAGCACGAGCCCGGAGCACCGAAGCCCGACCCGGTCATCGTCGCCGACGACGTGCTGCGCCAGTTCGGTGGTCTCACCGCGGTCGACGTCAAGCACGTCGAGATCCAGCGCGGAGCGATCACCGCGCTGATCGGGCCGAACGGTGCAGGCAAGACCACGTTCTTCAACCTGCTCACCGGGTTCGACAAGCCTGACAAGGGCGAGTGGTCGTTCAACGGCACGAAGCTGGGCGGGATGCCTGCCTACCGGGTCGCCCGGCTGGGCATGGTGCGGACCTTCCAGCTGACCAAGGTGCTCGCGAAGCTCAGCGTCATGGAGAACATGCGCATCGGCGCGACCGGCCAGCGCGGCGAGAGCCTGATGCGGTCCATGTTCGCCGCCTTCTGGCGAGGCCAGGAGAAGGAGAACACCGCCCGGGCCGAGTCGCTGCTCGCCCGGTTCAAGCTCGACACCAAGAAGGACGACTTCGCCGGCTCCCTGTCCGGCGGCCAGCGCAAGCTGCTCGAGATGGCGCGCGCGCTGATGGTCGAGCCGGAGCTCGTCATGCTCGACGAGCCGATGGCCGGTGTGAACCCCGCGCTCAAGCAGTCCCTGCTCGGCCACGTGAAGTCCCTGCGCGAGGACGGGATGACCGTGCTCTTCGTGGAGCACGACATGGACATGGTCCGCGACATCTCGGACTGGGTGCTCGTGATGGCGCAGGGCCAGGTGATCGCGGAGGGGCCGCCCGACTCGGTGATGTCGGACCAGCGCGTCATCGACGCCTACCTGGGCGCACACCACGACCAGACCCTGACCTTCGAGCAGGAAGAGAAGATCCTCGCCGAGGCTGCGGCCGAAGTGGATCAGCAGGAGGAGAACCGCGATGCCTGAGACCGTGAACGACGCCCCGAGCCGCGAGGCACACCTGAAGGCGGCCGAGGGCGCGGTGCTCCGTGCGGACAACCTGATCGCGGGCTACCTGCCCGGGGTCAACATCCTGAACGGCTCCGACCTCTACTGCCAGCGCAACGAGCTGGTCGGCATCATCGGCCCGAACGGCGCCGGCAAGTCGACGCTGCTCAAGGCGCTCTTCGGGCTGGTCAAGATCAGCTCCGGCACCGTGCTCCTCAACGGCGAGGAGATCACCAACCAGCGTGCGGACACCTTGGTCGCCAAGGGCATCGGGTTCGTCCCGCAGAGCAACAACGTGTTCCCGTCGCTGACCATCCAGGAGAACCTGGAGATGGGCGTCTACCAGGCGCCGAAGACGTTCAAGAAGCGCTTCGCGTTCGTCGCCGAGCTGTTCCCCGCCCTGTACGACCGGCGTGCCCAGCGTGCCGGCTCGCTGTCCGGCGGTGAACGGCAGATGGTGGCGATGGGTCGTGCGCTGATGATGGAGCCCTCGGTGCTGCTCCTCGACGAGCCGTCGGCCGGCCTCTCCCCCGTCCTGCAGGACGAGGTGTTCGTGCAGACCCGGCGGATCAACCGCGCCGGCGTCTCGGTGATCATGGTGGAGCAGAACGCCAGGCGCTGCCTGCAGATCTGCGACCGGGGCTACGTCCTGGACCAGGGCCGCAACGCCTACACCGCCAGCGGCCAGGACCTGATCCACGACCCGAAGGTGATCCAGCTCTACCTGGGCACGCTCGCCAAGGCGTAGCCGCCCCTGCACGGCGCCGAGGGCCCCGGACCGCGTGTCCGGGGCCTTCGGCATGGGTACGACGGGCGTGGTGCTCGTCGTGGGCGGCGGTCACGCTGTCCGTCGTACGGCGGTCGCCCTGCCGTCGTACCGCAGTCGCCCTGTCCGTCGTACCCCCTGGCGGACGCAGAAAGGCCCCGACCGGAGCCGGGGCCTTCCTGATCGAGCGTGGCGGGATCAGATCACGCCGGTGATGTACTCGATGTTGGTGTAGGTGTTGTCCTTCTTGTACTCGAAGATGCCGATCGTTGCCTTCGTCGGGCTACCGGTGTCACCGAGGTCGCACGGGCCGGAAACACCCGTGTAGTCGATGTCCTCGCCCTTCTCGAGCAGGTCAGCACACTCCTTGAAGCTCGTGCACTCGGTGCCCTCGCGGGAGACGTTGATGATCTCCTTGGCGAAGGTCTCCGGGTCGTCGCTCTTCGCCTTCGTCGCCGCCAGCGCCGTGAGCGTGGTGGCGTCGTAGGACTCGGGGCCGTAGGTGAACTCGGTGAGCTTCGGGTTGGCCTCGAGCATGCGCTTCTTGAAGTCGGCCGTCAGCTCGGCACCCGGGTAGGTCGCCTTGACGCCCTCCAGGGTCCCCGGAGCGAAGTCCTTGGAGTAGTCGGCCGTGTTGCCGTCCACGAAGTAGATCTGGACCTTGTCCGGGCCGATGCCCTTCGCGATCATCGAGGGGATGATCTTGGTGGTCTCGTTGAACGCGATCAGCGCGATCGCGTCCGGCTTGGTCGCCGCGACCTTGTTGATCTCAGCGGTGTAGTTGGTCGCGTCCGCGGAGTACAGGATCTTCGCGGCGATCGAGCCACCACCGGCCTTGATGCCCTTCTCCGTCTGGCTCGCAAGGAGCTCGCCGTAGGAGTCCTGGCGGGCCAGGATCGCGACGTTGGTGTGACCGTCCTCGATGATCGTGTTCGAGAGGACAGCGCCCTGGAGAACGTCCGACGGAGCGGTACGGAAGTACAGCTCGTGCGGGTCGGTCTTCGGGTCGTCGAAGGTCGGCGAGGTGTTGGCCGGAGAGAACTCCACGACACCGGCGTCGGTGATCTTGTTGATGACCGACAGCGACACACCGGAGGCGGCCGCACCGACGATCACGTCGGCGTTGTTGGAGAGCAGCTTGTCGACCGAGGCACCCGCGATGTCGGGGGTACCGTCTCCGGAGTCAGCCTTGCTCTGCACGACGTCCTTGCCGAGGACACCGCCAGCGGCGTTGATGTCGGCGACAGCGGCGTCGACACCGGCGAACTCCGGCGGGCCGAGGAACGCGAGGTCACCGGTCTGCGGAAGCAGCGTGCCCACAGTCAGCACGCCGTCACCCTTGGCGGGCGCGCTCGATTCCGGACTTTCGGAAGTCGTGGCCGAGTTCTCGTTGTCGGCCGGGGTCTCGGAGTCCTGGCCGCAGGCAGTGAGCACCAGCGACGCAGCCGCCAGGACCACAGCCGTGCGCCAGGCGCGGTTTGGGCGAATCAATTGAGCCTCCGTCTAATGGAGTATTGCGGCCCCCCGGCCCACGAGGGCAGGAGCAACCACGTCCTTGTGATGAAGTGAACCTAGCGCCTCACAGGGCCACATTCGGGGATGTCTAGGGAAATTGGCCCCCGGTCGTTGTCAATTCGTGACCCTGTGATCGCACTCACGCCATATCCGGCGGTTCGTTCACTCCCCGGTGACCGACGGGCCGTGCGTGATCACGCCCTCGGCGACCTGCTTCATCGACAGCCGGAGGTCCATGGCGGTCTTCTGGATCCAGCGGAACGCGTCCGGCTCGCTGAGCTCGAGCTGTTGCTGGAGCACGCTCTTGGCACGGTCCACGACCTTGCGGGTCTCGAGGCGTTCGGTGAGGTCGGCGACCTCTGACTCGAGCAGCTGCAGCTCCGCGAAGCGGCTCACCGCCATCTCGATCGCCGGCACCAGGTCCGTCTTGCCGAACGGCTTGACGAGGTAGGCCATCGCCCCGGCATCACGGGCCCGCTCGACCAGGTCGCGCTGGCTGAATGCGGTGAGGATCACGACCGGCGCGATGCGCTGCTCCGCGATCCGCTGGGCCGCGGAGATGCCGTCCAGCTTGGGCATCTTCACGTCGAGGACGACGAGGTCGGGCCGCAGCTCCTCGGCGAGCTCGATCGCCTTCTGGCCGTCACCGGCCTGGCCCACGACGTCGTACCCCTCCTCGCCCAGCATCTCTGCCAGGTCCAGGCGGATCAGCGCCTCGTCCTCGGCGATGACGACACGGCGGGAGGGGGTGGTGCTCGGCTGTTGTTGGCTCACGACAGGCAAGGCTAGTGCGGTACGACGGGCGGGTGCACGCCGTGGACGGCGCAGGGGTTGGCGTGCCTGGTCACACGGTCCCTTTGAGCGCAACCTTCTGCCTGTTCCGCCACCCGAGTCAGGTACGGTAACTGCCGGACGCCCCGATATTCCAACTGGCAGAGAACATCGGCTCAAACCCGATGCAGTGTGGGTTCGAATCCCACTCGGGGCACCACTCGGGGCATCAGATCCGTCGTGAACTCCGACGCCGTAGGTTGCTCAATTCCAGCGCCCGCAGGACCGAAAATATCCAACTTGTGTTCGGCTGTCGGACCGACATTCGTGCGTCGGCTGCGCTGTCAGTCAAAGCCTGAACTGTCGGAGTCGGGCGGCAGAGTGTCGTCATGGACCCGGACTCAGGCACTCACCAAAGACGACTGAACTGCCCCCCGCAGGACGTAGCCGGCAGGAACGGCGGCCAGCAAGCGGCCGGCATCGCGCGCATCCGGTCCGACGCCACGGTGGCTAACGCACTACGCGACTCGGGGCTTGGCATGTCAGACGCAGCCAACGCCGCAAAGCACGGTGTTGCAATCAAGACGATCAGACGCTGGCGCCGCCTGTACCAACGGCAGGGAGTCCCGCGTGGACAAGTTCACCTACAGGCCACGTGCCCACGTTGCGGTGGAGGGGTGCTCGATGGTTCGGCGTACGTGGAACTCTTGGGATGGTATCTCGGCGACGGTCACATAACTCCGGGTCGCCGTGGCGTCTATGCGCTGCACGTCGTCAACGACGTGAAGTACGTACAGCTGAACGCGCGCATCCAGGTCTTGATGCGTCGCGTGAAGTTGAACTCGCGACCCCACGCACGCTTCAGGCCGGGATGCGTGGTCACCACGGTTAGCTGGAAGCATTGGCCCTGTCTATTTCCGCAACACGGGCCGGGTCGCAAGCACGAACGCGAACTGACACTTGAGTGCTGGCAGAAGGAACTTATCGAGCGGTACCCAGCTGACTTCCTTCGCGGATTGTTCCACTCCGATGGCTGCCGGGCGAAGAACTGGGCAACTCGCACCGTCGCCGGCGAAAGGAAGCGCTACGACTATCCGCGCTGGCACTTCAGCAACAATTCAAAGGACATAATGCGCTGGTGTCAGGAGACGCTGGATCTGCTCGAGATTCCGTGGCGTCAGTCCTCTTGGAAGACTCTGTCGGTCTCCACAAAGGCGGGAGTCGCGAGACTCGATGGACTGATCGGGTTGAAGAATTGACTCCATATCTCCATCCCTTCGTAAGCCACCGCGGTCACTCGCAACTACCCAAGTCTTTGCCGGGAACCGGCAGCGTTCGACGGCTGCGTGGGATACGAGTGTCTGTTGAGACATTGGTAGCGCTCTGGCGTCGCTCAATGGCTCGTCACCCCCGCCGAACTCCTGACCGGTGCGACGGCGTGCCGAGGGCCCGAAGCCCGCGCGACGCAGTAGAAACTCATCCATGCAGAACACGTCGACCCTGCAGGACCTGACAGGTGTCGAAGCCGCACGCCACGGACGGATCACCCGCCACGTCGGCTTCGGTGTGCTGCTGGTGTTCGTACTTGCGAGCTTCCTCGGGCTCTACGGCCCCAACCGCAAGACGATCACCACCACCGACGGCCTCACTGAGCTGTCGTTGTACTACGGCTCGGTGGTCCGGTCCGGGCAGGCGGTGCCGATGGAGATCACGGTCAGGCGTGCCGGTGGCTTCGACGGCCCGCTCACGCTGGTCTTCGATCGCGACGTGTTCGACCGGTTCGACTTCCAGAACTGGTATCCGAACCCGTCGTCCGAGGTCGGCGACGGAGACGAGGTCGTCTACGAGTTCGACCCACCGAGCGGTGACACCTTGAAGGTGGCGCTCGATGCACGGGTGGCGCCCACGCAGCTCGGCGGACGCCATGAGTACTCGATGCACATCGACGTCGGCGGACTCCGTGTCGCCGAGACGGACTACGTGGTCTGGGTGATGCCGTGATGGACGTCGTACTCCGCGCCGCGGTGGTGTTCCTGGTCCTCGGCATCGTCATCCGGATCACCGGCAAGCGTCAGATCGCGCAGCTGTCCGCGTTCGACCTGATCCTGCTGGTCACCATGGGCGACCTGATCGGACAGACGGTGCTGCAGGAGGACTACTCGCTCACCGCGGGCTTCCTCGCCGTGTCCACGTTCGCGGTGCTGTCGATGGTGATGGGGATGACGATGTACTTCCTGCCGAAGTCACGACCGGCGCTGCGCGGCCAGGCAACGGTCTTCCTGCGCGACGGCAAGGTCGACGAGGACGTGATGCGCTACGAGATGATCCACCAGGCCGATCTCTACGAGGCTGCGCGTGAGGCAGGGATCCGCCGGCTCCAGGACGTGGAGCTCGCGATCATGGAGACCGACGGCACGTTCTCGTTCTTCCAGAAGCAGTCCGACGACGAGGAACGTTCCACCGAGCGGGGACCTGAGAAGCTCAAGTAGAGCTAGGTACGCCGGTACGCCGGTGCCACCTCGTTGATCGCATCGCCCATCTTGTGGATGCGCAACGCGTTCGTCGACCCAGCGATCCCTGGCGGGCTACCGGCGATGATCACCACCAGGTCACCCTCCTGGACCCGGCCGATCTTCAGCAGCGCCTCGTCGACCTGCCGGACCATCTCGTCGGTGTGCTCCACCGGCGGCGCCAGGAACGTCTCCACGCCCCAGGTCAGCGAGAGCTGCGAGCGCACGGCAGGCACCGGCGTGAACGCGAGGGTCGGGATCGAGCCGCGGTAGCGCGACAGCCTGCGTGCGGAGTCGCCACTCTGGGTGAACGCGACGGTGTACCTGGCGCCGACCCGGCTGGCGACCTCGGCGGCGGCCTTCGCGACCACGCCGCCACGGGTGCGCGGCGCCCAGTCGATCGCGGCCATGTTCGGCAACGAGTGGTCCTCGGTGGACTGGATGATCCGGGCCATCGTCTCGACGGTCTCGATCGGGTACGCCCCGACGCTGGTCTCCCCCGACAGCATCACCGCGTCGGCGCCGTCGAGGACCGCGTTGGCCACGTCCGAGGCCTCCGCGCGGGTGGGACGCGGCGACGAGATCATCGACTCCAGCATCTGGGTGGCCACGATCACCGGCTTCGCGTTGCGCCTGGCCCGCTCGATCACCTGCTTCTGCAGGAACGGGACGTCCTCGAGCGGGCACTCCACGCCGAGGTCGCCGCGCGCGACCATGAACCCGTCGAAGGCCTCGACCACCTCATCGAGGTTGTCGATCGCCTGGGGCTTCTCGATCTTGGCGATCACCGGGAGGAACACGTTCTCCTCCGCCATGATCTTGCGGACGTCCTCGGCGTCCTTTGCCGAACGTACGAACGACAACGCGATGAAGTCCACGGTCAGGTGCAGCGCCCAGCGGAGGTCCTCGACGTCCTTGGTGGACAGTGCAGGCACGGAGACCGCGACGCCGGGCAGGTTGATCCCCTTGTTGTCGCTGACCGGTCCCGGGACGATGACCTTCGTCTCCACGTCGGTGTCGGTGACCGCGGTGACCTCGAGGCGGACCTTGCCGTCGTCGATGAGCACCTGGTCCCCCGCGGAGACATCGCCGGGCAGTCCGTCGTACGTCGTGGAGCAGACGTGTCGGTCGCCGGGCACCTCGCGGGTGGTGATCGTGAAGGCCTGGCCCTCCTCGAGCTCGACCGGCCCCGCCGCGACCTTCCCGAGCCGGATCTTCGGTCCCTGCAGGTCGGCGAAGATCCCGACGCCGTGGCCGCTCCGGTCCGCGGCCTCACGCACCCGCCGGTAGGCCAGCTCGTGGTCGGCGTAGGACCCGTGGCTCAGGTTCAGCCGCGCCACGTCCATGCCGGCCGCCACGAGCTCGCGGATCCGTTCCGGAGTCGACGTAGCAGGCCCGAGGGTGCAGACAATCTTCGCTCTTCGCACGTCCCCGACCCTATTGGCTACTGACTGGTCACCCAAAGTCGCCCGGGGTCTCAGACCATCAGGGGCCGCTCGGTCGGCGGGATCGGGGACGGGAGCGTGGTGCCGCCGGTCAGGTAGGTGTCCACGGCGGCTGCGGCGGCGCGGCCCTCGGCGATGGCCCACACGATCAACGACTGGCCGCGGCCGGCGTCGCCGGCGACGAAGACCCCGTCCACCGTCGACATGTACGCCTCGTTCCGGGCGACGTTGCCGCGCGCGTCGAGGTCCACCCCGAGCTGCGAGACCAGGCCGTCCTGCTCGGGACCGGTGAACCCCATCGCGAACAGCACCAGCTCGGCCGGGATCTCCCGCTCCGAACCGGGCACCTCCTGAAAGCGGCCCTCACGCATCTCGACGTCGACCAGGCGCAGCGCCCGGACGTGGCCCGACTCATCGCCGAGGAATTCCTGGGTGGAGACCGAGTACACCCGCTCGCCGCCCTCCTCGTGGGCTGAGGAGACCCGGAAGGTCATCGGATACGTCGGCCACGGCTGGTTCTCGGGGCGGTCGGTTCCCGGCTCCGGCATGATCTCCAGCTGCGTCACGGACTTGGCGCCCTGCCGGTGCGCGGTGCCCAGGCAGTCCGCACCGGTGTCACCGCCACCGATGATGATCACGTGCTTGCCGGTGGCGACGATCTGGTCCTCGACCTCCTCGCCGAGCGAGGCACGGTTCGACTGCGGCAGGAACTCCATCGCCTGGTGGATCCCGCCGAGCTCGCGACCGGTGATCGCCAGGTCGCGTGCGGTGGTCGAGCCGACGGCGAGCACCACGGCGTCGAACCGCTCGGTCAGCTGTGGGCCGGTGATCTCGGCACCGACGTCCACGCCGGCCCGGAACACCGTGCCCTCCCGCTTCATCTGCTGCAGCCGACGGTCGAGGTACTTCTTCTCCATCTTGAACTCGGGGATGCCGTAGCGCAGCAGGCCACCCATCCGGTCCGCGCGCTCGTAGACGGCGACCGTGTGACCGGCGCGGGTCAGCTGCTGGGCCGCCGCGAGACCGGCCGGCCCGGAGCCGACCACGGCCACCGTCCTCCCGGTCAGCCACTCCGGCGGCTGTGGCCGCACGAACCCGGAGTCCCAGGCCCTGTCGGCGATGGCGACCTCGACGTTCTTGATCGTCACCGGGTCCTGGTTGATGCCGAGCACGCACGCGGTCTCGCACGGCGCGGGGCAGAGCCGGCCGGTGAACTCGGGGAAGTTGTTCGTCGCGTGCAGCCGCTCGATCGCGCCTTCCCAGTCGTCACGCCAGACCAGGTCGTTCCACTCCGGGATGATGTTGCCGAGAGGGCAGCCCTGGTGGCAGAACGGGATGCCGCAGTCCATGCAGCGACCGGCCTGCTCGGTGATGATCGGCAGCAGCGACCGACCGGCGCCGCCGGGGTAGACCTCGTCCCAGTCCTGGACCCGCTCGTCGACGGGGCGGCGTGCGGCGACCTCGCGGCCGTGCTTGAGAAAGCCTTTCGGGTCAGCCATGAAGAGCCTCCATCATCCGCGAAGCCGCCTCGTCCTCGGTGAGGCCCTCCTCGAGGGCCTCCGCGCGGGCGTCGAGCACCCGCTTGAAGTCGCTGGGCATCACTTCGGTAAACCGGGCCAGCGCGGCCGGCCAGTCCTCGAGCAGCGCGGCCGCGACCGGCGACTCGGTCTCCTCCAGGTGGCGGCGTACGAAGGTCTCGAGCTCGACGGCCGCCTCGCTGTCGACCGGTCGCTGCTCGACCAGGTCCGGGTTGACCCGCCCGGGGTCGAGGTCGAGCACGTAGGCCACGCCGCCGGACATCCCGGCGGCGAAGTTCCTGCCGGTGGGACCGAGTACGACGACCCGCCCGCCCGTCATGTACTCGCAGCCGTGGTCGCCGACGCCCTCCACCACCGCGGTGGCGCCGGAGTTGCGGACGCAGAACCGTTCACCGACCTGGCCACGCAGGAAGATCTCGCCCGACGTCGCGCCGTACCCGATCACGTTCCCGGCGATGATCTGGTTCTCCGCCGCGAAGGTGGAGCTCCGGTCGGGACGGACCACGATCCGGCCGCCGGACAGGCCCTTGCCGACGTAGTCGTTGGCGTCGCCCTCGAGCCGGAGCGTGATGCCGCGTGGCACGAACGCACCGAACGACTGTCCGGCCGAGCCGGTGAAGGTGAGGTCGATCGTGCCGTCGGGCAGTCCTTCGCCCTTGTAGCGCTTGGTGACCTCGTGTCCGAGGATGGTGCCGACGGTCCGGTTCACGTTGCGGATCCGGACCTGCGCCCGCACCGGCTCACCTCGTTCGAGGGCGTCGACCGACAGCGCGACGAGCTCATTGTCCAGCGCCTTGTCCAGGCCGTGGTCCTGGCCGGTGGTGTGGTGCCGGGCGGCGCCCGCAGGCAGCGCCGGCACGTGCAGGATCGGCGACAGGTCGAGGCCGGCGGCCTTCCAGTGGTCCACCGCGCGCGCGGTGTCGAGCACCTCCGCGTGGCCCACCGCCTCCTCCAGCGACCTGAACCCCAGTGCGGCGAGGTGCTCGCGGACCTCCTGCGCGATGTACTCGAAGAAGTTGACGACGTGCTCGGCCTTGCCGGTGAACCGCTCCCGCAGCACCGGGTTCTGGGTGGCCACGCCGACCGGGCAGGTGTCGAGGTGGCAGACCCGCATCATGATGCACCCCGAGACCACCAGCGGCGCGGTCGCGAACCCGAACTCCTCGGCACCGAGCAGCGCCGCGACCACGACGTCGCGCCCGGTCTTGAGCTGACCGTCGGTCTGCACCACGATCCGGTCCCGCAGCCCGTTGAGCAGCAGCGTCTGCTGGGTCTCGGCCAGGCCGAGCTCCCAGGGCCCGCCGGCGTGCTTGAGCGAGGTCAGCGGGGACGCGCCGGTCCCGCCATCGTGGCCGGAGATGAGCACGACGTCCGCATGTGCCTTCGACACCCCGGCCGCGACGGTGCCCACACCGACCTCGGCGACGAGCTTCACGTGCACCCGGGCGGAGGGGTTCGCGTTCTTCAGGTCGTGGATCAGCTGCGCGAGGTCCTCGATCGAGTAGATGTCGTGGTGCGGCGGCGGCGAGATCAGGCCGACGCCCGGTGTGGAGTACCGGGTCTTCGCGATCCACGGGTACACCTTGTGGCCGGGCAGCTGGCCACCCTCGCCGGGCTTGGCGCCCTGGGCCATCTTGATCTGGATGTCGTCGGCGTTGGTGAGGTACTCCGAGGTGACGCCGAACCGGCCGGAGGCCACCTGCTTGATCGCGGAGCGTCGCTCCGGGTCGTGCAGCCGCTCGGCGTCCTCGCCGCCCTCGCCGGTGTTGGACTTGCCGCCGAGCCGGTTCATCGCGATCGCGAGCGTCTCGTGCGCCTCCTGGCTGATCGAGCCGTAGGACATCGCGCCGGTGGAGAACCGCTTGACGATCTCGGAGACCGGCTCGACCTCCTCGATCGGGATCGGCGTCCGCTCACCCTGCTTGAACTTGAACAGCCCGCGCAGGGTCATCAGCCGCTCGGACTGCTCGTTCACCCGGGCGGTGTACTGCTTGAAGATGTCGTAGCGGCCGGTTCGCGTGGAGTGCTGGAGCCGGAACACCGTCTCGGGGTCGAACAGGTGCGGCTCGCCCTCGCGGCGCCACTGGTACTCGCCGCCGATCTCCAGGCTGCGGTGCGCCGGCGGCAGCCCGTCGACCGGGTAGGCCTTGCGGTGCCGACGGGCGACCTCCTCGGCGATCGTGTCGAGCCCGATGCCCCCCAGCTTGCTGGCGGTGCCGGTGAAGTACCGGTCGACCAGCTCCCGGGAGAGGCCGACCGCCTCGAAGATCTGCGCGCCGGTGTACGACGCGACGGTCGAGACGCCCATCTTGCTCATCACCTTGAGGACACCCTTGCCGAGCGACTTCACGAGGTTCTTGACCGCGACCTCCGGATCCGCGTCGACGTAGTAGCCGTCGCGGGCCAGGTCCTCGACGGTCTCCATCGCGAGGTAGGGGTTGACCGCGGCGGCGCCGTACCCGATGAGCAGCGCGACGTGGTGGACCTCGCGGACGTCGCCGGCCTCGACGAGCAGGCCGACCTGGGTGCGGGTCTTCTCGCGGACCAG
>DASSBE010000047.1:0-17933 GCA_035699065.1 Nocardioidaceae bacterium | reverse complement strand
CCGCTGCAGGCCCACGTCACCAACCTCGACGCCAGCCCGTTCCTGGGCCGGCTCGCGCTGTGCCGGGTGCACGAGGGCACGCTGAAGAAGAACGCGACCGTCGCCTGGATGAAGCGCGACGGCTCCACGCGATCCGTGAAGATCACCGAGCTGCTGATCACCGAGGGCCTCGAGCGCAAGCCCGGCGAGCAGGCCGGCCCCGGCGACATCTGCGCGATCGCCGGCATCCCGGAGATCACGATCGGCGAGACGCTGGCCGACGCGGAGAACCCGGTCGCGCTGCCCCTGATCACCGTCGACGAGCCCGCGATCTCGATGACGATCGGCACCAACACCTCGCCGCTGGCCGGCCGGGTGAAGGGGTCGAAGGTCACCGCCCGGCTGGTCAAGGACCGGCTCGACAAGGAGCTGGTCGGCAACGTGTCGATCAAGGTGGTCCCGACCGAGCGCCCCGACGCGTGGGAGGTCCAGGGCCGAGGCGAGCTGGCCCTGGCGATCCTCGTCGAGCAGATGCGGCGCGAGGGCTACGAGCTCACTGTCGGGAAGCCGCAGGTGGTGACCCAGGAGATCAACGGCAAGGTGCACGAGCCGGTCGAGCGGCTGACGATCGACGCGCCGGAGGAGTACCTCGGCACGATCACCCAGCTGCTCGCGGTCCGCAAGGGCCGGATGGAGCAGATGACCAACCACGGCACCGGCTGGGTCCGGATGGAGTTCCTCGTCCCCGCCCGCGGCCTGATCGGGTTCCGCACCGAGTTCCTCACCGACACCCGCGGCACCGGCATCGCGCACCACGTGTTCGAGGGCTACGAGCCGTGGTTCGGCGACCTGCGCACCCGCGGCTCCGGCTCGCTGGTCGCGGACCGGACCGGCGCCGCCACCGCCTACGCGATGACCAACCTGCAGGAGCGCGGCATCCTCTTCGTCGAGCCGACCACCGAGGTCTACGAGGGGATGATCGTCGGCGAGAACTCGCGCGCGGACGACATGGACGTCAACATCACCAAGGAGAAGCAGCAGACCAACGTGCGCTCCTCGACGTCCGACAACTTCGAGAAGCTGATCCCCCCGCGCAAGCTCTCGCTCGAGCAATGTCTGGAGTTCTGCCGCGAGGACGAGTGCGTCGAGGTGACGCCGGACGCCGTACGCATCCGCAAGGTGATCCTCGACGCCAACGCACGTGGCCGGGCCGCCCGGGGCCGCAAGGCCTGAGCCGGTCCCGCTCGACGCGCCGACCGGTGCGCCGACCGGTGCGTCGGCCGGTGCGCCGCCGAAGGTGACGCGTTTTCGTGATCCGCTGACACGCGGACGCCGGAAACGGCACGATGTCACCAGGACAAACTGTGCGAATGGGACACGTTCGCATCATCCCGGGGGGGAATACATGTCTTTTTGGAGCCGAGGCGCCCGCGACCACGACAGCGGACCAGCAGCGATGGTCGAGACGATGACCGGAGCGGCAGCGGGACCGCAGCCGCAGCCCACACCTGACGCGGGACCGCAGCCGCAGCCCACACCTGACGCGGAACCGCAGCAGTCCGTGCCCGAGGCGGAACCGCAGCCTGTACCGAAGCCGCAGCCCCGGCCGAAGCCCGCCACCGCCGCCGAGGGCGACGCGCGATCCGATGACCCCGCCGCGAGCATCGCTCTCGCCGACATGGACCCGGACGACGTACTTTCCCGTGTCCTGCCGCGGCTGATGGGGACCAGCGCACTGCCTGGCGACTGGCGTCAGCGCTTCGGCTACGGGAAGCGGCTGGCCGCCGACCTGGTCGAGCTCCTCGCCGTCGACCTGCCGGAGGCGGTCACCCTGCTCACCGACGCCGACGTCGAGCGCTTCGGCCACGAAGCCCTGACCACCGCCGCCTACGACAACCTCAGGGCGAAGCCGCTCGAGTCGCACGAAGTCATCGGCCACGGGGAGGACGGCGACCTGCACACGATCGAGGGCGAGTCGCACTTCATCGCGAGCAGGCTGCTCGTGCTCGAGGACCTGCTCCAGGAGACGGTCGGGGAACGGATCTGGGACTTCGGCGTGGTGGTGTCCATGCCGGTGCCCAACCAGCTGGTCTTCCACCCGATCCAGGACCTCGGTGTGCAGGAGGCGATCACGGCGATGTCGACGCTCACCGCCGCGAACTTCGATGAGAGCACCGGCGGTGTCTCGCCGTACGTGTACTGGTGGCAGCGCGGAGCACTCACCCAGCTGACCGAGCTGGCCGAGGACGGGCAGCCGCGGCTCATCGACAACGCCGAGCTCGCCGCGACCCTCGACGAGCTCGGGACGCTCGGCTCCGACTGACCGGACCCGGCGCGAACGGACGACCGTCAGGCCGGGCGGGCAGGATGGGGTCATGGAACTCGCGAACCCGGACCCGGACGTGCTCACCGTGTGGTCGGACCTCAGCTGCCCCTGGGCGACCCTTGCCCTGCACACCCTGCACGACGCGGCCGGCCGCGCCGACACCACGCTGCGCATCGACCACCGGTGCTTCCCGCTCGAGCTGGTCAACCGGGAGCCCACCCCGAAGACCGGCCACGACGCCGAGGTCGCCGCGATCGGGGCGGTGCGGCCCGAGCTCGGATGGCGGCCCTGGGACCAGCCGGACGCGACGTACCCGGTCACCACGCTCCCTGCGCTCGAGGCGGTCCAGGCCGCCAAACGACCGGAGGTGGGCGGCCTCGCGGCGAGCGACCAGCTCGACACCGCGCTGCGCCGGGCGTTCTTCGTCGAGCAGCGCTGCATCAGCCTGCACCCGGTGATCGAGGAGGTGGCCCGCGAGTGCCCGGAGCTCGACGTGGACGCGCTGCTCGAGCTGCTGCGGCAGGGCGTCGGCCGCGCAGAGGTGTACGCGCAGCTCGACACCGCCCGGAAGGCTGAGGTGCCGGGCAGCCCCAGCTTCTACAGCGCGGACGGGTACGTCTTCTCGAACCCGGGTGTGGACCTGGCGTGGGTCGGCGGCTTCCCCCGGATCAACGGCTACGACCCGACCTGGGCCGACCAGCTGCTCTGACGCACCGGTCCGTCGTGGGCAGGGCCGCCGATGACTCAGCCGACGATGATGACGTGCAGGTTCCGTGGCCCGTGCACGCCCTCGACCCGGCTCAGCTCGATGTCACTGGTCGCCGAGGGACCGCTGATCCACGTCTGCGGCCGATCCGGATCGAGCAACGCCACCGCCTCCGGCACCCCGTGCACCACCTGGGAGGCCTGCACGACGCACACATGCAGGTCCGGCACCAGGGTCAGCGCCCGACGCCCCTGACCCGGCCCGTGGTCGAGCACGATCGTGCCGGTCAACGCGATCCCGACCGACGCACCGGTGACCACGGCGTCGACCCGGTCCAGGTCCAGCGCGCCCTGCCCGGTGTCCTCGATCGCGCCGCCGACCGGCCACCCGAACCCCGCCGGCACGACCACCGCGGCCGCCCCGGACAGCGCCTCGGCGATCGTCGCGGCCACCTCGTCCGGCCCGCAGCGCGACACCACCGCGCGGTAGTCCGCGACCCGCTCCGCGAACAGCTCGACCAGGTCCTCGGGCGACGGCGGCGTCCGGTACCCACGCGGCACCTCGATCTCCGGCCGCGGCACATCGCCCAGCGCCCGTCGTACCGCCGCCAGAATCTCCTCGCGCGCACCCATCCGGGAAGTCACGACCGGCCCCCCGAGGTCCGCTTCCACCACGCCCGGAACGACTCGCGCGGCGGCGCCGGCAGGTCCCGCGCGTCGCTCCAGGCTGAGCCGGGCCAGGGCAGCCGGGACAGTGCGCGCCGTCCGCCGGGGAGGGTACGCCGGACGAGCCGGTCCGCCACGTGCCCGAGCACCCCGGAGCCGCGTTCCACGAGCTCCAGGCGCCGCGACGTTCCGAAGGTCCACGCCGCCGACTTCATCGCGGCCGCCTCCCCCGCGTGCGAGACCGACCCACGACGCGCGTCCACCACCTGTGCACGGAGCTCGACGAGGACCGTCGGGATGTCGATCCGGACCGGGCAGGCGTCGAAGCAGGCGCCGCACAGCGAGGACGCGTAGGGCAGCGAGTCGGTCTGCTCGTCGACGCCGACGCCCTTCAGCAACGGGTTGAGGATCGCGCCGATCGGGCCCGGGTACACCGACCCGTACGCATGGCCGCCGGTGCGCTCGTAGACCGGGCACACGTTCAGGCACGCCGAGCAGCGGATGCAGCGCAGCGCCTGCCGGCCGACCTCGTCGGCGAGGGCGCGGGTGCGGCCGTTGTCGAGCAGCACCACGTGCATCTCCTGCGGCCCGTCGCCGGGCGTGATCCCGGACCAGGTCGAGGTGTAGGGGTTCATCCGTTCCCCTGTCGACGAGCGCGGCAGGAGCTGCAGGAACACGTCGAGATCGCGAAACGTGGGCACGACCTTCTCGATGCCGACCACCGAGACCAGCACCTCCGGCAGCGTCAGGCACATCCGGCCGTTGCCCTCGGACTCCACCACGACGAGCGTCCCGGAGTCCGCGACCGCGAAGTTCGCACCGGAGACCGCCATCTTCGCGCGCAGGAACTTCTCCCGCAGGTGCAGCCGCGCGGCCCCGGCCAGCGCCGCCGGGTCGTCGGTGAGGTCGTCCGGTGCCGGACGCCCCGCGCCCGCCATCGAGGAGCGGAAGATCTCCCGGATCTCGGCACGGTTGCGGTGGATCGCCGGCACCAGGATGTGGCTGGGCAGGTCGTCGCCGAGCTGCACGATCAGCTCGGCGAGGTCGGTCTCCCAGGCCGCGATCCCCTGCTCGGCAAGCGCTTCGTTGAGTCCGATCTCCTGGGTGGCCATCGACTTGACCTTCACGACCTCGTCGACGCCGTGCGAGCGCGCGATGGAGGCGACGACCGCGCAGGCCTCCTCGGCGTCGCGCGCCCAGTGCACGGTCGCCCCGCGCGCCTCGAGGGCGGCCTCGAGGGTGACCAGGTGGGTGTCGAGGTGGTGCAGGGTGTTGTCCTTGATCGCCGCGCCGGCGACCCGCAGCTCCTCCCAGTCCGCGACCTCGTCGACCACGGCGGCCCGCTTCGCGCGGATCGTGGACGTCGCGTGCGCCAGGTTCGTGCGCAGCTGGGTGTCGGCCAGGGCCGCGCGTGCGGCCGCCGGGAACGCCGGCATCCCGACGAACGTCGCGGTCACGAGAGCGTCTCCGTCGCGGCCAGCACCTCGGCCAGGTGCATCACCCGCACCCCGGCCTGCTGCCGCGACAGCACCCCGCCGATGTGCATCAGGCACGAGTTGTCCCCGGCCACCAGCACCTCCGCGCCGGTGTCCCGGACGTGCCGCGCCTTGTCCGCACCCATCGCCACCGACGTCGCCGCGTTCTTCACCGCGAACGTGCCGCCGAACCCGCAGCACTCCTCGGCCGCCGGCAGCTCGGTCAGCGAAAGTCCGCGTACCGCCCGGAGCAGCCGCAGCGGCCGGTCCCCCACCCGCAGCATCCGCAGCGAGTGGCAGGTCGGGTGATAGGTCACCCGGTGCGGGAAGTACGCACCGACGTCCTCCACCCCGAGGACGTCGACCAGGAACTCCGAGAGCTCGTACGTCGCAGGTGCGGCTGCGACCGCGGACACCAGGGACGCGTCCCCGGAACGGCGGGCGACCATGCCGTGCTGGTGCCGGGCACATCCCGCGCACGACCCGGACGGGGTGACGATCGCGTCGTACCCCTCGAACGCGGACACGAAGTTGCGGACGACGGGCACCGCCTCGTCCAGGTAGCCGGTGTTCACCATCGGCTGCGCGCAACACGTCTGCGCGAGCGGGAACTCCACGTCCACCCCGAGCCGCCGCAGCAACGTGACCACGGCCTGCCCGGTGCCGGGGAACATCGCGTCGTTGACGCAGGTGACCATCAGCGCGACCCTCATGTGCCCTACCCTCTCACCGACTTGTCAGGGTGTGGGTGCGCCATAGGGGCCACACCCCCTGACAGCTCGGGGGCGTAGCGCACCGGTGGGTAGCTCTCCGCGACGACCGCCCGCAACGTCTCGAGGTCCCCGGCGAGGAGCCCGTGCGTGCGGGCCTGCACCAGCACGTTCCCGCAGGCGGTGGCCTCGACCGGGCCGGCGAGCACCGGGCGCCCGCTGCGGTTCGCGGTCAGCCGGCACAGCAGCCGGTTCTGCGCGCCGCCGCCGACGAGGTGGATCACGCCCACCGGCTTCCCGGCCAGTCGCTCCGCGGTCTCGACCGTGTCTGCGAACGCCTGCGCGAGGCTCTCCAGGACGCACCGCGCCATCTCGGCCCGAGACTGTGGCGCCGCCAGTCCGCGCTCGGCGAACCAGGACGCGATCCGCACCGGCACGTCACCGGGGGCCAGGAACCGCGGGTCGTCGACGGCGAACAGCGGCACCGGCCCCCGCACCGCGGCGGCCTGCTCGAGCAGCGCGGTCAGGTCGACCCGGTCACCGTCGCGCTCCCACCAGCGGACCGACTCGCTGAGCAGCCACAGGCCCATCACGTTGCGCAGGTAGCGGATCCGCCCGTCCACCCCGCGCTCGTTGGTGAAGTTCTCCGCACGGCTCTGCTCGGAGAGCACCGGCGCCTCGAGCTCGAGACCGACCAGCCCCCAGGTGCCGCAGGAGATGTAGGCCGCGTCGTCGGTGAGCATCGGCACCCCGACCACCGCGGACGCGGTGTCGTGCGAGCCGACCGTGGTCACCTCGAGCGGCGGCACACCGAGCTCGGCGGCCAGTGGCGCCCGCAGCCCACCGAGCGACGTGCCCGGCTCGACGATCGGCTGGAACACGCGCCGCGGCAGGCCCAGCCGGCCGATCAGCTCCTCGTCCCAGTCACCGGAGGTAACGTTCACCAGCCCGGTGGTCGACGCGTTCGTCGCCTCGGTGACCCTGGCACCGCTCAGCCAGTAGCCGACCAGGTCGGGCACCAGCAGCAGTGCGTCCGCCTGTGACAGGAGGTCCTCGGCCGCGAGCTGGTAGAGCGTGTTGAACGGCAGGTGCTGCAGGCCGGTGGCCGCGTAGAGCTCGCCCGGCGACACGGCCGCATGCACCGCCGGTACGCCGGACTCGGTGCGCGTGTCCCGGTAGTGGAACGGCGATCCGAGCATCCGGCTGCCGCGCAGCAGGGCGTAGTCGACGGCCCACGAGTCGACCGCCACCCCGCGCAGCGACGGCTCCTCGCGTGCTGCCAGGCCGATCCCGTCGAGCAGGTCGCGGTAGAGACCGAGGACGTCCCAGTGCAGCCCGTCGATCGTGGCCACCGGCCGGTTCGCGAACCTGTGCACGGTGCTGATCTCCAGCCGGTTCGCGGATCCGCCGGCGAGGACCCGGCCGAGGACGACGCGTCCGCTCGACGCCCCCAGGTCGACCGCTGCTACCGAACCGGACACGAGCCGCTACCGCAGGAACGCTGCGGCGACCCCGGCGTCGACCGGGATGTGCAGGCCGGTGGTGTGGGTCAGGTCCGGCCCGCACAGCGCGAACACCGCGTTGGCGACGTGCTCGGGCAGCACCTCGCGCTTGAGGATGGTGCGCTGCGCGTAGAACTTGCCGAGCTCCTCCTCGGGCACGCCGTAGACCTTGGCCCGCTTGGCGCCCCAGCCGCCGGCGAAGATGCCGGAGCCCTGCACGACGCCGTCGGGGTTGATTCCGTTCACCTTCACCCCGTGCTCGCCCAGCTCGGCGGCGAGCAGCCGGACCTGGTGCGCCTGGTCGGCCTTGACCGCCGAGTAGGCGATGTTGTTCGGGCCCGCGAACACCGCGTTCTTCGAGGAGATGTAGACGATGTCCCCGCCGAGCTGCTGGTCGATCAGCACCCGCGCGGCCGCCCGGGAGACCAGGAACGAGCCCTTGGCCATCACGTCGTGCTGCAGGTCCCAGTCGGCCACCGTGGTCTCCAGCAACGGCTTGGACAGCGACAGGCCGGCGTTGTTGACGACCAGGTCGAGACCACCGAAGGCCAGCACCGCCTCGTCGACCGCGGCCTGCACGAGGTCCTCGTCGCTGACGTCGACCCGGACCCCGATCGCGACGTCGGCGGACCCGATCTCGGCGGCGGCTGCCTGCGCCTTGGCGAGGTCGAGGTCGGCGACCACGACGCAGGCGCCCTCGGCGGCGAGCCGGTGCGCGATCGCCTTGCCGATCCCGGAGGCGGCGCCGGTGACCAGCGCGATCCGGGTGGCCAGCGGCTTCGGCTCGGGCATCCGCTGCAGCTTGGCCTCCTCCAGCGCCCAGTACTCGATCCGGAACTTCTCGGCCTCGTCGATCGGCTGGTACGTCGAGACTCCCTCGGCACCCCGCATCACGTTGACGGCGTTGACGTAGAACTCGCCGGCGACCCGGGCGGTCTGCTTGTCCTTGCCGAAGCTGAACATGCCGACGCCCGGGACCAGCACGATCAGCGGGTCGGCGCCCCGGATCGCCGGGGACTCCGCGTCGGCGTGCCGGTCGTAGTAGGCCTGGTAGTCCTCGCGGTAGCTCTGGTGCAGCTCGCGGAGACGGGTGACCGCGTCCTCGACGGAGGCGTCGGCGGGCAGGTCGAGCAGCAGCGGCTTCACCTTGGTGCGCAGGAAGTGGTCGGGGCAGCTGGTGCCGAGCTCGGCCAGCCGGGCGCACTCGCTGCGGCTGAGGAACTCGAGCACGACGTCCGCGTCGGTGAAGTGCCCGACCTGGGGCCGGTCCTGGGAGGCGATGGACCGGATCGTGCCGGCCAGTGCCGCCGCCTTGGCCCGTCGCTCGGCCGGAGGCAGCGGCTCGTAGCCGGGCACGACGGTCCCGAACGGCTCGGCCTTGCTGTGCTCGTCGAGGTAGCGCTGCGCGGTGCCGATCATCCACAGCGAGCGCTCCTCGGCCTCGTCGCTCGTGTCGCCCCAGGCGGTAATGCCGTGACCACCGAGGATGCAGCCGAGCGCCTGCGGGTTCTTCTCCTTGATCTCGGCGATGTCGAGGCCGAGCTGGAAACCGGGGCGCCGCCACGGGACCCAGACGACCTTGTCGCCGTAGATCTCGGTGGTCAGCCGCTCGCCGTCGGCCGACGTCGCGATCGCGATGCCGGAGTCCGGGTGCAGGTGGTCGACGTGCGCGGCGTCGACCAGGCCGTGCATGGCGGTGTCGATCGACGGTGCGGCCCCGCCCTTGCCGTGCAGGCAGTAGTCGAACGCGGCCACCATCTCGTCCTCGCGCTCGACGCCGGGGTAGACGTCGACGAGGGCGCGCATCCGGTCCAGCCGGAGCACGGCAAGGCCCTTCTCGGTCAGGGTGCCGAGGTCGCCGCCGGATCCCTTGACCCAGAGCAGGTCGACCTCGTCACCGGTCACCGGGTCGGTCTCGGTGCCCTTGGCGGAGGTGTTGCCGCCGGCGTAGTTCGTGTTCTTCGGGTCCGCGCCGAGGCGGTTCGAGCGTGCGATCAGCTCGGCTTTGGCGGAGTTGCCCATCTCAGTTCCATCCTGCCTGGTGGCCGCCGACGCGGTCGGCCTCGATCTGTTCCTGGTAGCCGCTGGCGAGGTAGGCCCGGGTCGGGTCGGCGGGCAGCCCGCGCTCCTCGCGCCACCCCGCCAGGTCGGCGCGGACGTCGGTGTAGAAGGCGTCCATCATGATCTCGTTGGCCGCGAGCACGTCCCCGTCGGTCTGAGCCTTGCCGAGCGCGTCGGTGTCGACGAGCAGGGCCCGGGCGGTCATCTCCTGCACGTTGAGCACCGAGCGGATCTGGCCCGGGATCTTCTTCTCGATGTTGTGGCACTGGTCGAGCATGAACGCCACACCGCTGTCGCGTCCGTAGCCGCCGCCGCGGACCACCTCGTAGAGGATCCGGAACAGCTGGAACGGGTCCGCCGCGCCGACGATCAGGTCGTCGTCGGCGTAGAAGCGGCTGTTGAAGTCGAACGCCCCGAGCTTCCCGAGCCGCAGCAGCTGGACGACGATGAACTCGATGTTCGTGCCGGGCGCGTGGTGCCCGGTGTCCAGACACACCTTCGCCTTGTCGCCGAGGGTCACGCAGTGCACGTACGACGTACCCCAGTCCGGCACGTCGGTGTGGTAGAACGCCGGCTCGAAGAACTTGTACTCCAGGACCAGTCGCTGGTCGTCACCGAGGCGGTCGTAGATGGTCCGCAGTGACTCCTCGAGCCGGTCCTGGCGCGCGCGGAGGTCGTCCTGACCGGGGTAGTTCGTGCCGTCGGCGAGCCAGATCTTCAGGTCCCGCGACCCGGTCCGGTCCATCACGTCGACACAGGACAGGTTGTGGTCGATGGCCTTGCGGCGTACGACGGGGTCCGGATGTGCCAGGCTGCCGAGCTTGTAGTCGTCGTCCTGGAACGTGTTGCTGTTGATCGTCCCGAGCCGGACACCGTGGTCCTCGGCGAAGGTGCGCAGGGCCGCGTAGTCGTCGACCTCGTCCCAGGGGATGTGCAGGGCGACGCTCGGTGCGAGGCCGGTGAACTCATGGACCTTCGCGGCGTCGGTGACCTTCTCCGCGACGGTGCGCGGCGTACCAGGCGAGCCGAACACCTTGAACCGGGTGCCGGAGTTGCCGTAGGCCCAGGAGGGGACCTCGATCGCCTGGTCCTCGAGCCGCGAACTGATCGCGTCGAAACTCGTCATCTCACATCACTTCTGTGTCGTTGCGTCGGGGTGCTGCGCGAGCTGGTCCTCCAGGTGGAAGATCTCTTGCAGCACGAGGAATCCTGTGTCCGGCTTGGCATCTGCGAGGTCCTCGAAGAACTCCGCCATGTCGGCCTGCCAGCGGCCGTTGACGTCGGTGTCGGCCATCCCCTGCCGGGCGGCCTCGAGCGACGGTGTCTCGAAGTAGCCGATCAGCAGGCCGTCCTCGCGCAGGAACAGCGAGTAGTTGTGCCACCCGCTCGCCGCGAGCGCCCGGAGCATCTCCGGCCACACCGCGGCGTGGCGGGCGGTGTACTCCTCGATCCGGTCCGGCTTGACCTGGAGCTGGAAGCACACGCGTTGCATGGTGGTCGCTACCTCACACTGTCGGGGTGCCGGCCGGCGGCTGTACGACGGGCCGCCGGCCGGCGGGATCGACGCAGGACTCAGAAATCGAAGTCGTCGATGTTGTCGGCGTTGAACACGAACGGGTCACCGAGGAGCACGACACCGTCTGCGCCGACGGTGTACTCGCCGAGGCGCCCTGCCTTGAAGGTGTCTCCCTCCTCGCCGGTGATGTCACCGTCGACGAGCGCCTTGGCGGCGTAGGCGGCGAGGTAGCCGAGGTCCTCGGGGTTCCACAGCGCGAACGCCTCGACGGTGCCGTCCTTGACGTACTCACGCATCTGGTTCGGGGTGCCGAGACCGGTCAGCGCGACCTTGCCCTTCTTGTCGGAGTCGGACAGGTAGCGGGCGGCGGCCGCGATGCCGACCGTGGTCGGCGACACGATGCCCTTCAGCTGCGGGTGCGACTGCAGCAGCGCGGCGGTCTTGTCGAAGGAGGTCTGGTCGTCGTCGTTGCCGTACACCACGTCGACGAGCTTGATGTCGGGGTGGTTCGCCTCCAGGTCCTCCTTCATCATGTCGATCCACGCGTTCTGGTTCGTCGCGTTGGCACTCGCGGACAGGATCGCGATCTCACCGGCGTCACCAATCTGCTCGGAGATCAGGTCGACCTGGGCCTTGGCGATACCTTCGGCGCTGGCCTGGTTGACGAACACGTCGCGGTACTGCGGCTCGGTGTCGGAGTCGAACGTGACGACCTTGGTGCCGGCGTCTCGCGCCTCGTTGAGGGCGTCACCGATTGCCTTGGGGTCGTTCGCCGAGACGACCAGGGCGCTGACGCCCTGCTGGGCCGCGGTGTTGATGTACTGCACCTGCGCGTCCGGGCTGGCCTCCTGCGGGCCGACCTCCTCGAACGTGCCCCCGAACTCCTTGACGGCCGCCTTGCCACCGGCGTCGCTGGTGTCGAAGTAGGGGTTGCCGAGGTTCTTGGGCAGGAACGTGATGGACATGTCGCCCGAGGCGCTCCCGCCGTCCTCGTCGCCCCCGGCGTTGTTGCCGCCGCAGGCGGTCAGCACCATCGCGCCGCTGACTACCAGCGCCGCGAACGCGGTTGCCCGCTTCGAGTGGAACTTCATGGGTTCTACCTTCCTTGTGTTCCCACGCCGACCGGCGCGATCTGGGGGCTGCTGCCCCCTCGGTTCCGTCTGGTGGTCTTGCTGGAGACCCATCCCAGGACGCTGGTGGACACCACCGAGGCCACGAGGAGCAGCCCGATGATGATGTTGATGACGTTGACCGTCACGCCCTGCAGGCGCAGGGCACTGGAGATCACGCCGATCAGCAGCACGCCGGCGATCACGCCGTGCAGCTTGCCGCGGCCGCCGAAGATCGAGACTCCGCCCAGGAGCACGGCGGCGATCACCTGGAGCTCGAGGCCGGTGGCGTTGTCGCCACGGGCGCTGCCGAAGCGCAAGGTGAAGTAGAGACCGGCGAACGCCGAGACCGCACCGGAGAGCACGAACAGGATGAACTTGGTGCGCTCGACGTTGACGCCGGTGAAGTGCGCGGCCTCCTTGTTCAGGCCGATGTCGTATACGCCGCGTCCGAACGAGGAGAAGTGCAGGAGCAGGGCGAACAGCACGGCCAGCACCAGGAACGGGATCACGATCACCGGGATGTTGCTGTCCCCGATCTTCTCCTTGGCGAGGTCGGTCCACCGCTCCGGGAACGTCGTGATCGCCTTGGTGCCGAGCAGGCCGACCGCCAGCCCCCGGAACAGGGCCAGGGTGCCGATCGTGACAGCCAGCGAAGGCAGTCCGACATACGCGACCAGGTAGCCGTTCACCGCCCCGCACACCGCGCCGGCGAGGATGGCGACCAGCGCCGCGGTCGGGATCGAGAGGCCCGCCTGGTGCAGGATGCCGACCAAAACACTGCTGAGCCCGACGATGCTCGCCACCGAGAGGTCGATCTCGCCGGTGATGATCACCAGCGTCATCGGCAGTGCGATCAGCAGGATCGGCGCCATGTCGAGCAGCAGGTACGTCAGCGTCAGCGGGCCGTCGAAGTTCGCCACGTTGCCGAGGGAGTAGAAGACGACGAGGGCCAGCAGCGCGATGATGGCGACCTCGGGCGTGAGCAGGAGCCGGCGCCACAGCGGCTGGGAGTAGCTCCGGTAGCTGCGCGTCATGACTCCTCCCCTTCGTGACGGACTCGTTCCTCGTCCTCCTCAGGACCTCGCCGCGCCTCGGTCAGCTTGCGTTGCTGGCGCAGGGCCAGCACCCGGTCCAGCACGATCGCGCCGATGATCAGCGCACCCACTACGGCGCGCTGCCAGAAGTCGGGGATGCCGAGGATCGGCAACGCCCGGTCGATCGTGACCAGCAGGACGGCGCCGATCGCGGCGCCCCAGACGGTGCCGCTGCCGCCGAAGATCGCGACCCCGCCGATCACGACCGCGGCCACCGCCTCCAGCTCGAGGCCGGTGCCGGCCCCGGCGCTGACGGTGCCGTAGCGGGCGGCGTACAGCACCCCGGCCAGACCGGCGAGGGCGCCGCTGAGCACGAACGCGGCGAGCAGCCGGCGGCGCACGTTGAGCCCGTAGAGGACCGCTGCCTCGGGGTCGGAGCCGATCGCGTAGAGCTCGCGACCGCCGCGGTGCGAGTGCAGGTAGTAGCCGACCGCGGCCAGCACCACCAGCGCGACGATGAAGAGCACCGGGATCGAGAGGATCGACTTGGTGCCGAGCGCCAGGAAGTCTGGCGGCATGTCGGAGGCGTTGATCCGGTTGCTGCCGGCCCAGGTGAGGACGACGCCGCGAAAGATGTAGAGGGTGCCGAGCGTGATCACCAGTGACGGCACCTTGCCGAGGGAGACGACGAGCCCGTTCACGAGGCCGAGCAGCCCGCCCATCAAGATGCCGGCGAGGACGACGACGACGATCGGGATGCCGGGCACGTCGATGAAGAGACGGCCGGTCAGGTACGCCGTGAGTCCCAGGACCGAGCTGACCGAGAGGTCCACGTTGCGGGTGATGATGACGACCGCCTGGCCGACGGCGAGCAGCAGCATGATCGAGGGCGTCAGCAGCAGGTCGCGCCAGCTGTTGGAGCTGAACAGGAAGCTCGGAGTCTTGATCGTCGCCGCCGCGATGACGAGCAGCAGCACCAGGAGGATGGACATCTCCCGGGAGCGGACGACCGTGTTGAAGGCGCGCTTCGCGAACGACTGGCTGCTCGGCTCGACGAGGCGGTCCAGGTCCGGATGGTCGGCCGTGTCCGCCGCCGGTGTGGGGCGCATCGACGTGTCGCTCATCGTTGGGTCTCCAGGGAGTGGGTCGCGGCCCGCATGACGTTCTCGGGGGTGGCCTCGTCCCGGGCGATCTCGGCGGTGAGGCGTCCCTCGCAGACGACGAGGATCCGGTCGGCCATGCCGAGCACCTCCGGCAGCTCGGAGGAGATCATCAGGATCGCCATCCCCTCGCCGGCCAGCTGCGAGAGCAGTCGGTGCACCTCGGCCTTGGTGCCGATGTCGATGCCCCGGGTCGGCTCGTCGATGATCAACAGCTTGGGGTTCGTGGCCAGCCACTTCGCGATGACGACCTTCTGCTGGTTGCCTCCGCTCATCGTGGCCGCGGTCATGTCGAGTGCGGCGGTCTTCACCTCGAGCTTGCCCGCCCACGGCCCGGCCGCACGGCTCTCGGCGTGCTGGGTGAGCACCCCTGCCCTGGCCAGCCCCCCGCGGATGACGCCGGCGATGTTGCGTGCCACCGAGGCCTCGGTGACCAGCCCCTGCTGGCGCCGGTCCTCGGGGATGAAGGCCATGCCGGCACGGATCGCCGCGCGGGGGTTGTGCGGCGGGACCCGCTGCCCGGCGAGGCTCACCGAACCCGACTCGTAGTGGTCGACACCGAACACCGCCCGGGCGATCTCGCTGCGTCCGGCGCCCACCAGGCCGGCGAGGCCGACGATCTCGCCGGCGCGGACGTCGAAGCTGATGTCGTGGAAGACGCCGGTGGCGCTGAGACTCTCGACGGTGAGGACCGGCTCGCCGACCTCGGCCGGGGACTTCGGGAACAGGTCGGCCACCTCGCGCCCGACCATCAGCGACACGATCTCGTCGGAGGTGGTCTCCGCGACCGGCTTCGTGGCGATGTAGTCGCCGTCGCGCATCACGGTGACGGTGTCGCAGAGCTCGAAGACCTCGTCGAAGCGGTGCGAGATGAAGATCAGCGCGCGGCCCTCGTCGCGCAGGCTGCGGGCGACCGCGAACAGGCGGTCCACCTCGACGCCGCTCAGCGCCGCGGTCGGCTCGTCCATGACCAGGACCCGCGCCCGAAGCGAGATGGCCTTGGCGATCTCGATGATCTGCTGGTCCGCAATGGACAGCCCGCGCGCCGGGCGCCGCGGGTCGATGCGCACCCCGAGCCGGGCGAACAGCGCCTCCGCCTCGGTGTGCATCGCGGCCCGGTCGATCCGCCTGCCGGGGCCGACCGGCTGCCGGCCCATGAAGATGTTCTCGGTCACCGAGAGGTCGGGGAACAGGGTGGGTTCCTGGTAGATCACCGCGACGCCCGCGTGCTTCGACTCCGCGGTCGACCCGAAGTCCACGTTCTCGCCGTCGAGCAGCAGCGCGCCGGAGTCGCGACGGTAGACGCCGGCGACGATCTTCACCAGCGTGGACTTGCCGGCGCCGTTCTCGCCCACCAGCGCGTGGATCGAGCCCGCCTCGGCCCGGATGCTTCCGGACCTGAGCGCCACCACCGGGCCGAACGACTTGGCAACGTCGCGCAGCTCCAGCGTCGCCACCTCAGATGTTGCCGTCATCGTTGCGTTCTCCGGATTGAAAGGTTTCAAGTAGTGCGTCGAAGGTAAGTGACGGCGAGCACAGTCGTCAAGTGCTTCGAGGCAAATTCCATGGCGTGTTCCCGGTCTTGCTGGTAGGCGAATTCCGGCGAGCCGATAGCCACGCTAAGCCGGTCGGGCTACGCTCCGGGTTGTCGGTTATTACGTTTCAATCACGAAGGCCCAGAAATGGTGAGCAGCACGGACGAGAACGGCCTCGGCACCAGGTCCGCCAGCGTCAAGGACGTCGCGGCGGCAGCAGGGGTTTCCCTGGGCACGGTGTCCAACGTGCTGAACCGCCCCGAACGGGTCAGTGCCGGCACCAGGACCCGGGTCGAGCAGGCGATGGCCGACCTCGGGTTCGTGCGCAACGAGTCGGCCCGCCAGCTGCGCGCCGGGCGGAGCAGCACGCTCGCCTACCTGATGCTCGACGCGACCAACCCGTTCTTCACCGACGTCGCGCAAGGCATCGAGGAGACCGCCGAGGCCGGCCGGCTCTCGGTGTTCATCTGCAACAGCGCGCACCGGCCGGAGCGTGAGGCCGCCTACCTCAACCGGCTGGAGCAGCAACGGGTCCAGGGCATCCTGATCACGCCGGTGGACCCGGACGCCGCCGCCCTCGACGAGCTGCCTCGCCGTGGCACACCGATCGTGATCGTGGACCGGATCCGGAGCACCAACACCCACTGCTCGGTGGCCGTCGACGACGTGCTCGGCGGGAGGCTGGCGGCCGAGCACCTCCTGGAGATGGGGCACACCCGGATCGCCTTCCTCGGTGGGCCGAACTCGCTGGGCCAGGTCCGCGATCGTCGCGAGGGCGTGCTCCAAGCGCTCGACATTGCCGGACTCGCACCCGAGGCCCTCACCAACGTGGTGACCGCGGCGCTTACCGTCGCGGAGGGCAAGAACGCGGGTGAGCGCATCGCCGGCCTGCCCGCGGCGAACCGTCCGACAGCGGCGGTGTGCGCCAACGACCTGCTCGCGCTGGGTCTGCTGCAGCAGTGCGTGGGGCTCGGCCTCCGGATCCCCGAGGACCTGGCGATCGTCGGCTACGACGACATCGACTTCGCCGCGGCGGCCGCGGTCCCGCTGACCTCGGTGCGCCAGCCCCGCCTCCAGCTCGGGAGGACCGCGACGGAGCTGCTGCTGGACGAGGTCAGCAACCCCGACCATGAGCACCAGCAGATCCTGTTCACGCCCGAGCTCGTGGTCCGCACCTCCACCCGCCGCTCCTGAGCTGCGTCACCGACTTGTCAGGGTGTGTGGCCGCCATAGGGGCCACACACCCTGACAACTCGGAGGAAGGGGGTCACCCGACCGGGATCACCCACAGGTCTGCGATCGAGGGGTCGTAGTCCGCCTCGACGTCCTGGAACCGGACCGTCACGACACCGTCCGCACTGGCGGCGGGCTCGTCGACCAGGAACTGGTAGCTGAGCGCCCCCTGGCCGCCCGACGTCCGCTGGTAGCGCCGTTCGTGCACGACCTCGCCGTCGACGAGGACGTCGTAGGTCTTCAGCTGGGGCTGGTCGAAGGTCTCCACCGACCGCAGCAGGAACCGGCCATCGGTCGGAACCGCCACGTCCATCTCGAACCAGCCGCCGGGCTGGGCGGAGTTGGTGTAGCGCCGGGTCAGGCCCGCTTCGACGTTCGTGCCGGAGGCCGGCGAAGCACGCAGCGCGTGTGCCTGCTCCGAGGTCCCGTCCCCGAGGTCGACGTGGTCGGTGACGATGGCGGGCGGGTTCGCGAAGACGACCCGCAGCGCTGCCATGCCTACCTGGCCCGTGGTGTCCCCCACGGACACGCGGATCGGTGCGGAGCCCTCCGTGACCTCGAGAGGTACGTCGATGCTCGCGTCGACCTGCGTGGTGCCGGAGGCCGGCACCTCGAACGCCGCAGTCGCGGGCGCGGACCAGCCGTCCGGGACCTCGTAGGTCACGGTGCCGCTCGCCACGCTGTCACTCCGGTTGCGCAGGACCGCCCGCACCGAGACCTCGTCACCAGGCTGCGCCTCGGCCGGCTCGGTGGTCACCGAGTCGAGGACGACGGCCGGGACCACGAAGAGGGTGGCCGCCACCGGCAGCGTGGCCACCGACGACTGGTGCCGGTAGGTCACCGACCCGGTCAGCTCGTGTGCGCCCGGATCGGCGTCTCCCGGGATGGCGACGTCGTAGCGGTGCACCACGGTCTCGCC
>DASSBE010000046.1:0-14398 GCA_035699065.1 Nocardioidaceae bacterium | reverse complement strand
ACCGGCTGGTCGAACAGCTCGAGGCGCAGCGTCTCGGTGACGACCTGGGTGCCGTGCTTGGCGGCGGTGTACCCGGCGCCGCCCTCGTAGGCGATCCGGCCGGCCGTCGAGCCCAGGTTCACGACCACGCCCGCACCGCTGGCGACCAGCGCGGGCAGCAGCGCCTTGGTCACGTTGAGCAGCCCGATCACGTTCACCTCGAACATCGCCCGCCAGTGTGCGGGGTCCGCGGTGGCCACCGGGTCGGATCCGATGGCCCCACCGGCGTTGTTGACCAGGACGTCGAGCCGGTCACCGACCACGTCGCACAGCCGCTGCACCGAGTCCGGGTCGGTGACGTCACAGCGGACCGCCGTACCCCCGATCTCCTCGGCCAGCGCCGCGATCCGCTCCTCGCGGCGCGCGGCGCAGAACACGTGGAACCCCTCAGCGGCGAGCCGGCGGGCGGTGGCCTCACCGATCCCACTGCTCGCACCTGTCACGACCGCGCTCTTGTTCGCCATGGCCCGATTCTCGCGCGACCCCGGGTGGGGTGGGCAACCGGACCCGGAAGACGGCACACTGGCTTCCCATGCGCGCTAGCAAGATCGCCTCCGCCGCTGCCCTGCTGGGTGGCGTGGCCTGGCTGACCGAGGTGGCGCTGGTCTGGGCGAACGGCGGAGACCACAGCGACGGCCCGCCCGGCGTCGTCCATCTGATCGGGATCGTGGTGCTCGCGATCGCGCTGCTCGCCGCCGGCTACGCGACCGTGGCCACGGCGCCGGTGTGGTTGCGGGCCGTGGTGTCGGTGGCGGTGCTCCTGCTCGGCTGGATCATCTACGCCAGCATCGACACCGCTGCCCGGGGCGCCTCAGATGGCGGCGGCTGGCTCGGCGACGAGCTCGGTGTCCTGATCTGTGCGGTGGTCGCGGTCGTGGCCGGTGGGCTCGGGCTGGCGCGGTCGCGGTCGGCTCCTCCGGCTCCGCAGCGGGCCGGCGGGCATCGGGCCACCCGCTGACCCCGCGTTGCCACAGGTAAGGCTTACCTAATAACCTGGGGCGGTGCGACCCGCCGCAACCGAGACCTCGGTGCCTTTCGTCGCCCGGCTCGCGTCCTTCGGCGACCGGGACGCCTTCGTCACCCCCGACGGCGTGGTCTCCTACGCCGACCTGGCACAGCGGGTCGACGCGGTCGCACGGCGACTGGGTACGACGCGGAGACTGGTGCTTGTCGCGGGCGGCAACGAGCTCGAGCCGATCGTCACCTACCTGGCCGCCCTGTCGGCCGGACACCCGGTGATCCTGGTGCCCGGCGACAACCCCGGCAACCTGGCCGCGGTGCAGGACGCCTACGACCCGGACGTGGTGCTCGACGGCGGCCGGCTGATCGAGCGCCGGGCCGGGACCGCCCACGACCTGCACCCCTCGCTGTCCTTGTTGCTGTCCACGTCGGGGTCCACCGGGTCGCCGAAGCTGGTCCGGCTCTCCGGCGGGAACGTGCAGGCCAACGCCGAGTCGATCGCGGAGTACCTCGCGATCCGGCCCTCCGACGTCGCCGCGACCACGCTGCCGATGCACTACTGCTACGGGCTGTCGGTGATCAACAGCCACCTGCTCGCCGGGGCCTCGCTGCTGCTCACCTCGCTGTCGGTGGTCGACGGCTGCTTCTGGGACCTGTTCCGGGACCATCGCGCGACCACGTTCGCCGGTGTGCCCTACACCTTCGACCTGCTCGACCGGGCCGGCTTCGCGGACCTCGACCTGCCGCACCTGCGCTACGTCACCCAGGCCGGCGGCCGGCTCGCGCCCGCGACGGTCCGGCGGTACGCCGAGCTCGGCCGGCGCCGCGGGTGGGACCTGTTCGTGATGTACGGGCAGACCGAGGCGACGGCCAGGATGGCCTACCTGCCACCCGACCTCGCGCACTCCTGCCCCTCGGCGATCGGGGTGCCGGTGCCCGGCGGCGCGTTCCGGCTCGAGCCGCTGCCCGAGCTGCCGCTGCCGCGGACCGACCCGGCGGCCGCGGCCGAGGTCGGCGAGCTGGTCTACACCGGCGAGAACGTGATGCTCGGGTACGCCGAGTCACCCGCCGACCTCGCCCGGGGCCGGGTCACCGCCGAGCTCCGGACCGGTGACGTCGCCCGTCGTACTCCCGAGGGCCTGTTCGAGATCGTCGGCCGCCGGAGCCGGTTCGCGAAGGTGTTCGGGCTTCGGATCGACCTGGACCAGGTGGAGTCGGTGTTCGCCGCGGACGGGGTGCTCGCCTGCTGCGCGGACGGCGAGGACCGGCTGGTGGTCGCGGTCGAGGCGTCCGGACGACCGGTCGACCCCGCGCTCGTCCAGGGCCTGGCCAAGCAGCACTTCGGCCTGCCGGGCGGGGCGGTGCAGGTGTGCCCGGTGACCGAGATGCCGCGCCTGCCGACCGGGAAGCCGGACTACCGCGCGATCGCCGCCCTGCGTCCCGCCCACCCCAGTTTCCCCAAGGTATGCAGGGAAACCGACACTTCCCACGGTGCACGTGTCGAGGGAAGTGCGGGTTCGTCGTGGGAAGTGCGCGACGGTACGCCGGACAGCGGCGCCGGTCCGACGGGCCGGGAGCTGTGCGCCCTGTTCGGCCAGGTGCTGAACCGCCCCGGGGCCACCGAAGCCGACACGTTCGTCACCCTCGAGGGCGACTCGCTGTCCTACGTGGAGATGTCGATCCGGCTCGAGCAGGCGCTCGGACACCTGCCGCCGAACTGGCACGTCACCCCGATCTTCGACCTGCTGCCCACGACGACGCCGCGGTCCGGGCGGCGCAGCGGGCTGCGTTCGCTCGAGACCAACGTGCTGCTGCGGGCGCTGGCGATCGTGCTGATCGTCGGCACGCACGCCAACCTCTTCCTGGTCGTCGGAGGCGCACACGTGCTGCTCGGTGTGGCCGGCTTCAACTTCGGCCGGTTCCACCTGACCACCTCGCCGCGCACCGACCGGATCCGGCACCTGGCCACCAGCCTGGCCCGCGTCGTGGTGCCCTCGGTGCTCTGGATCGGCTTCGCCGCGGTCTTCCTCACCCCGTACACCTGGCAGGACGTGCTCCTGCTCAACGGGGTCCTCGGGCCGCCGGGCTGGGCCGAGCCGGAGTGGCACTTCTGGTTCATCGAGGCGCTGGTCTACACGCTGCTCGGCCTCACCGTGCTGGTCGCGCTGCCGGCCGTGGACCGGGTCGAGCGCCGCTGGTCGTTCTGGCTCCCGTTCGGGCTGGCGCTGGTCGGGCTGCTGACCCGCTACGAGGTCGTCACCGTGATGGACGGCGACGTGATCCACCGCGCGAACGTGGTGTTCTGGTTGTTCGCGCTCGGCTGGGCCACGGTCAAGGCCACCGCGTCCTGGCAACGGGTGCTGGTCTCCGCCGTCGTGGTCGCCACCGTGCCGGGGTTCTTCGGCGACCTGCAGCGCGAGGCGGTCGTGGTCGTCGGGATGCTGCTGCTGGTATGGGTCGGCGCACTGCGGGTGCCGGCCTGGGCCGCGCGCGCCGCCGCGGTGCTGGCCAGCGCGTCGCTCTACATCTACCTCGCACACTGGCAGATCTACCCCTACCTCGAGGACAGCTACCCGTTCCTCGCGACGGTGCTCGGCCTGCTCGGCGGGGTGCTGTTCTGGCGGGTGGCGACGTGGGCGACGCCGTACGTCGGACTTGGGCCGATGTTCCGCGGGCAGCAAATCGGGCACAACGTGAAATAAGCCAGAAGAACCGGTGGTTGTGACCTCGGAGGTATGCCTGTGAACGCAGCACCGAAGCACGCCGGCCCCCGGCCGGTGCACGGCCGGGTCGCGATGATCAGCCTGCACACGTCGCCGCTCGACCAGCCCGGCACCGGTGACGCGGGCGGGATGAACGTGTACGTGCTCGAGCTCTCGAAACGGCTCGCACAGCGCGACATCGCCGTCGAGGTGTACACCCGGGCCACCTCCTCCGCGCTGCCGCCGGTGGTCGAGGCGATCCCGGGCGTTCAGGTGCACCACGTCCACGCCGGGCCGTTCGAGGGACTGACCAAGGGCGAGCTGCCGGGCCAGCTGTGCGTGTTCGCCCGCGAGGTGCTGCGCGCCGAGGCCCGGCACGACCAGGGCTGGTACGACCTGATCCACTCCCACTACTGGCTCTCCGGCCAGGTCGGCGCCCTGGTCCGCGACCGGTGGAGCGTGCCGCTCGCGCACTCGATGCACACGATGGCCAAGGTCAAGAACGAGGCCCTGGCCGCCGGCGACACCCCGGAACCGATGGCGCGGCTGATCGGCGAGCAGCAGGTGGTCGAGGCCGCCGACATGCTGATCGCCAACACCGACGCGGAGGCCAAGCAGCTGGTCAACCTCTACGACGCGGACCCGACCCGGGTCGAGGTGGTGCATCCCGGCGTCGACCTGTCCGTGTTCCGCCCGGTGGGCCAGGCTGTCGCGCGTGCCCGGCTCGGGCTGCCGCCGGACGCGCACGTGCTGATGTTCGCCGGCCGGATCCAGCCGCTGAAGGCACCCGACGTGCTGCTGCACGCCGTCGCAGCCCTGTTGTCGCGGGACCCGTCGCTGCGTTCGAAGCTGGTGGTCCCGGTCGTCGGCGGACCCTCCGGCACCGGCCTCGAGCGGCCCGAGTCGCTGGCCCAGCTCGCGGCCTCGCTCGGCATCGGTGACGTGGTGCGCTTCATCCCGCCGGTCGCCCAGTCCACGCTGGTCGACTGGTACGCCGCGGCCACCCTGGTCTGCGTCCCCTCCTACAACGAGTCGTTCGGCCTGGTCGCGGTCGAGGCACAGGCAACCGGTACGCCGGTGGTGGCGGCCGCCGTGGGCGGGCTGACCACCGTCGTGCGCGACGGCGTGTCGGGGCTGCTCGTCGAGGGACACGAGCCGGAGGACTACGCGCGCGCGATCGAGAAGGTGATCGGGCAGCCGGCGCTGCGGGCCGAGCTCGCCGCGGGGTCCGTCGAGCAGGCAGCCGGCTTCGCGTGGGAGCGCACCGCGGACCGTACGGTGGAGGTGTACCGGCAGGCCAGCGCGGCCATGCGGGACGACCTCGAGGGGATGAGAGCGTGACCTCCAGGAACGACGAGACCTCCACCGGCGCTGCGGGCGATCGGGCGGCCGCGGGAACCGGGGCCCGGGCCGCCGCGGCGCAGACGTTGCGGGCCGCGTTCACCGACCATGAGCTGGAGTGGAAGGAGATCGAGGACGGCGTGTTCACCGTCGTGCTGCCCGGCGAGAAGAAGCTGCAGACCCCGTGCCGCTTCGACGTCGGCGCACATGCCCTCGGCGTGCACGCCTTCGTCTCGCGACAGCCCGACGAGAACCACGAACGGGTCTACCGCTGGCTGCTCGAGCGCAACCTCCGGCTCTACGGGGTGGCTTTCGCGGTCGACCACCTCGGCGACATCTACCTCGACGGCCGGCTGCCGCTCTCGTCGGTGACGCCGGACGAGGTCGACCGGCTGCTCGGCGCGGTGCTGTCCTACGCCGACGAGTCGTTCAACACGATCCTCGAGCTCGGGTTCGCCACCTCGATCCGCAAGGAGTGGGCCTGGCGCAAGTCGCGGGGCGAGTCGACGAGGAACCTCGACGCCTTCCGCGGCTGGCTCGAGAAGAGTTGAGCCGCGGCTGATTCCGGCCGGCGCCGTCCCTGCCGCACAGATCGGCTAGACCCGCAGCGCGGACGCCTGCACCCCGAGCTGAGCGCGCAACGCCTGCTCCCCACGGCCGGTGACCTCGAGCCGACGGGAACGGTCCGGCCGGCGCACCCACTGCTTCGCCAGGAACCTCTCGCACAGGGCCGCACCGAGCGAGCCGGCGAGGTGGGGCCGTCGCTCGGTCCAGTCCAGGCACTCCCGCGCCAGCGGCCGGCGCCGTGCCCGGAGGTCGTCGAGGTCCACGTCGAGGTCGGTGAACCAGTGCTCCCCGGAGCCGGTGAGCGCGATCCCTGCCGAGACCCGCACCAGGTCCCGCGCGACCATCGCGTCGAGCACCGCCACACCGAGCCGGCCGGCGAGGTGGTCGTAGCAGGTCCGGGCCGCGGCGAGACGCCGGCGCTCACTGACCCCGCGCAGCGACGTCGCAGGTGCCGGGGCGCTGGCCAGCGCGGTGAACGCCTCGAACGCGTCGGCCACCTCCTGCCCGGCCAGCCGGACGTAGCGGTTGCGCCCCAGCCGCTCCTCCGTGGCGATCTCCGCGTCCACCATCTTGGACACGTGCTCACTCGCAGTCGGAAGCGAGACGCGCGCGGCCCGGGCCAGCTCGGTGAGGGTCCACGCGGACCCGTCCAGCATCGCCAGGCACATGGTGGCCCGGCTCTCGTCGGCGAGCACCCGGGCGAGAGCGGCGACACCCCGTCCGTCCGTCATGTCTGCGCCAGTGCGGACTCGCGGGTGTGTGGCCGGATCCGCGCCACGGCCACGCCGACCAGGGAGACTGCGCCCCCGACGACCGCGACGATCGGCGGTACTTCGCGCAGGAACAACCAGCCGAGGGCGATCGTGATCGGCGGAACCAGGTACGTCGTGACGCCGAGGTTCGACGCGTCCATGCGCGCCAGCGCGAACGCGAACGTGGTGAACGCGATCGCGGTCGGGAAGACGCCCAGGTAGACGATCCAGCCGATCGAGCTGAGCGGAACCTCGCCGACGGTCCGCAGCAGGTCACCTGCGAACGGGAGACAGACCAGCACTCCGATGGTGCAGGCGAACCAGGTCACCTCGAGCGCCGAAAGCCTGCCCAGCAAGGGCTTCTGGAGAATCATGCTCACCGAGTACGCCGCAGCTGCGACGAGGCAGAGGGCGACTCCGAGCAGGTCGCGGCCCCCGTCCCCCGACGTCGAGAGCCCGATCAGGCACACCCCTGCGAAGGCCAGCAGGAGCCCGGCGCCGAGGTACCACGTCGGCCGTTCGCGCAGGAACACGGTGGCCAGGATCGCGATCAGGATCGGCGCCACCTGGATCAGCATCGCGGCGGTGCCGGCATCGACGCGGCGTTCACCCTCGTTCAGCGTCAGGTTGTAGATGCCGAACCACAGCACGCCGCAGACGACCAGGCCCGGCCAGTCGCGCCTACCCGGCCACCGCCGCGGCCGGGCGAGCAGGAACACGCCGAGCGTGAGGCTGCCCACCAGCAACCGGCCGAGCGACAGGGCACCGGGGGACACCTCCTCGCCGAGGTGCCGGATCGCCACGAACGCGGACGCCCAGAACGACAGAGTGATCGCGATCGCCGCGAGGGGGAGCCAGGAACGGACCGGTGAGGTGGTCATGACTGCGATCCTACGGCCGTAATACTTCGGTGGTCGCCGAAGGGTGCGCTCGACTACGAGGGACGGACCGGCTCAGAGCTCGAGCTTGTAGCCGAGCCCGCGCACGGTGACCAGGTAGCTCGGCCGGGCCGGGTCCGGCTCGATCTTGGCGCGCAGCCGCTTCACGTGCACGTCGAGCGTCTTGGTGTCACCGACGTAGTCCGCGCCCCACACCTGCTCGATCAGCCGGCCGCGGGTCAGCACCCGGCCGGTGTTGCGCAGGAACATCTCGAGCAGCTCGAACTCCTTGAGTGGAAGCTTGGTGTCCTCGCCGTCGACGGTGACCACGTGTCGCTCCACGTCCATCCGCACCGGTCCGGCCTGCAACATGGCCGATGACATGGCCGACTCCACGCCCATCTCGCTGCCGCGACGCAGCACGGCGCGGACCCGGGCGACGAGCTCGCGCGGTGAGTACGGCTTGGTGACGTAGTCGTCGGCACCGATCTCGAGGCCGACCACCTTGTCGACCTCGTCGTCCTTCGCGGTCACCATGATCACCGGCACGTTCGACGTCTGCCGGATCCGCCGGCACACCTCGGTCCCGGGCAGCCCGGGCAGCATCAGGTCGAGCAGCACGATGTCGGCGCCGGACCGCTCGAACTCGGCCAGCGCGTCCGGCCCGGTGTCCGCGACGGTGACCTCGAACCCCTCCTTGCGCAGCATGTACGCGAGCGGGTCGCTGTAGCTCTCCTCGTCCTCCACCACGAGCACCCGGGTCATCGCGCGCCCTCCTGGCTGTGGTCCGGCCCGGTCGAGGCGGGCGTACGACGTACTCCTGCTCCTGCTGCGGTACGACGGGGGAGCGTGATCGTGAAGGAGGACCCCTGGCCCTCGACCGACCAGACCCGGATCTCACCGCCGTGCGAGGCGGCCACATGCTTCACGATCGACAGGCCGAGGCCGGTGCCGCCGGTGGACCTGTGCCGCGCGGGGTCGACGCGGTAGAAGCGCTCGAAGATCCGGTCGATCTCCGCGGGCGGGATCCCGATGCCCTGGTCGGTGACGGTGATCTCGACCATCGCCTCCTCGGCCTTCGCGGCGACCACGACCGTCGATCCGGGCGAGGAGTAGGCGACCGCGTTCGCGACCAGGTTGCCGACCGCGAGCGCGACCTGGTCCGCGTCGCCGAGGAACTCCAGGCCACGTTCGCCATCGCTGGACACCGTGACCTGCTTGGCCTGCGCGTCGATCGCGGACTGGTCGATCGCGCGCTCGACCACCGCATCGACCGGCGCCGACCTCGGCACGTCGAGCGGGTCGTCGCCCTGCAACCGGGACAGCTCGATGATCTGCTGCACGAGCCGGGACAGCCGCATGCTCTCGGTCTGCATCCGGCCGGCGAAGCGGGTGACCGCCTCGGGGTCGTCGGAGGCCTCGCGGACCGCCTCGGCCAGCAGGTTGATCGCCCCGACCGGGGTCTTCAGCTCGTGCGAGACGTTGGCGACGAAGTCTCGCCGGATCGCCTCGACGCGGCGTTCCTGGGTCCGGTCCTCGCACAGCGCCAGCACCAGCCGGGAGCTCAACGGCGCGACCCGCGCGGTGATGTGCACCGTGGCGTCGTTCCCGCGCGCGAGCACCAGCTCGGTCTCGCGGATCTGCCCGTCGCGCCGCACCTGCCGCACCAGGTCGGCGAGCTCGTCGACGCAGAGCTGTTTGCCGCGGACCAGGCCGAGGGCGTGCGCCGGCGCGGACGCCTTGAGCACCTCGTCGTTCTCGTCGACCACGAGAGCACTGCTGCGCAGCACGGAGAGCACGGTCGCAACACCGGTCGGCACCGCCGGCTCCTGGTGCTGCGGCGTGCGCTGCTGCTGGTGCTCGCTGACCTTCCAGGCGAGGACCGCGGCGGCCCCGAGCAGGACGCCGAGCAGCGCGAACACGAGGGCCTGGGCGGGAGCGTCCACGCGACGATCGTACGCAGGCCACACGGCCGGCCCGGCCCGCAGGTCCGACGCCCCCCGCCTGGCTCGAGGCCCGACAGTCACCCACGAGGCACGCTCGAGTGCGAGGATGGCCGGGTGAGGGTCACCGCACGCAGCACCACCTCGCTCGACCTGGTCGAGGAGTACGTCGCGGCCGCGGGACGGTTCGAGGCCGGCGTGGCCCGCAGCGATCTGCGTGCCCCCGTCCCGGCCTGTCCGACCTGGTCGACGTACGACCTCGTGGTGCACCTCGGCAACGTGCACGCCTGGGCCGCCACCATCGTCGAGACCGGCGCTCGTGCCGCCCCGCAGAACGACGAGCCGCGGTCGCGCCGGCCGCGGTCGGTGGGTGAGTGGTACGCCGGCAAGGCCGAGGACCTGTACCAGGTGCTGCGCGCGGCCGACCTGGACGCGCCGTGCTGGAACTTCGCGGGCAGCGGGGACTCGGCCCGGTTCTGGGCGCGCCGGCAGACCCACGAGACGCTGATGCACCTGCTCGACCTGGACCAGGCTTCGCGGCGTACGACGGACGTGGCGGCTCTGGTCTGCACGGACGGGATCGCCGAGGTGCTCGAGGTGTTCCTGCCGCGGATGCATGCCCGGGGTCACGCCGCCGTGCTCACCGCGCCGCTGACCCTGCGCGCGGTCGACACCGACCATGTCTGGACGCTGACCCCGCGTACGGACGCGCCGCCGCTGGTCGCGGTCCGCACCGAGCCTGGTGCCGACCTCGTCGAGGGCAGCGCCTGCGCGCTGTGGCGGTTGCTGTGGAAGCGGGCGCCGGCGCCGGGGTCCGGGTCGCCCGCTGTCGGCACGCAACGACGGTCGGCCTCCCTCGCGCCGGCCGAAGTGTCCTTCGTCGGCAACGCGGAGCGGATCGCCGCGTTCATCGGCTCGCGGCTCACCCCGTAGCGTCCGGCTCACCCCGTAGCGTCCGGACCGGCATGCAGCGAATGGTCATTGCCGTCCATGTGGACCGGAACAACATGCCGAAGCCGGGTTTCACGTGTCATTCGCGTCCAGATGGATGGGAACGACACCAGTGCCGTGCCTGTCACGAGGAACGCCGAACAGCCTGCTGGACGGGAAAGTGCGCGCGCCAGGCGTCGGACAGCCGGCTCGGCAGCCCGGTGGCCCCCCGCTCCTTGAGGGCACGACGCACTCGGAACAAGGTGTCGTCCGGCTCCTGGTAGATGCCCTTCGTCGTGACGACGACCAGTCGCCAGTGCCACCGGTCGAGATCCTCCCGACGGTAGATGTCGGTGTCGTACTGCACGAGGTCATCGACGTGCTGACGCCCGTCGTACTCGACCAACAGCTTGATGCCCGGGTAGCTGAGGTCGAAGCGTCGGATCACCTTGCCCCGCTCGTCGAGCACCTTGTAGTTGACCTCCGGCTCAGGCAGGCCCGCGAGCACGATCAGCATCCGCAGGCGCGTCTCCATCGGCGAGTCGACGCCGTCCCGGACGTACCGGGCGGCTCGGAGCGCGGTGGCCGCGTACCGGTCATCGGAGTCCGAGCACAACGCCACGAGCTTCTCCGGCGTCGTCCACCCCCGCCGCACCATGACGTCGCCCACGATCACCAGGTCGACCAGGGACAGCAGGGACGCAAGCTCGATGAACATGCGGTCCGGCATGCAGACTCGT
Source organism: Nocardioidaceae bacterium (assembly GCA_035699065.1). GTDB lineage: Bacteria > Actinomycetota > Actinomycetes > Propionibacteriales > Nocardioidaceae > Nocardioides_C. The sequence continues at coordinate 3,546 of DASSBE010000046.1, read as the reverse complement.
ACGCCGCGCAGCACAGCGACCCGTGCACCGGCAGGCGCCACGTGGCAGGCGATCCCCTTGCGGCGACGCCGGTCTTGCTCGACGAACACGCTGACGTGCTCGTCCGCGAGGTGGGGGACGGGTACGTCGAACAGGCGCGCCGCGGTCACGTGGCTCGCGAACGCTCCGGGTGGGTGGACGCACAAGGCCGCCTCCGCCTGGAGGAACGCCGACGGCGGTCGCTCCGCCGAGACGTAGACGCCCTTGAAGAGCCGGCGGAAGGACTTGCCGCGGAGAACGCGTGGGTCGAGCCCGGCCGCGATCGCGTCCGCGCGGGTGAACGGGCACAGGATGTCCAGGGCCTGCGACGAGGCCGGGTCCTGTTCCTGGGGCTGGGGCTGGGGCTGGGGCTGGGAGTGAAGCATCCCCAGAGGTTGTCAGGACTCGCGCCGTTGCCGCAGAAGTTATCCACAGGCAGCGCGGCCGGTCACGGCGCTGCGCAGCGAGTCGACCGACTCGCCCCATGTCATTGCCGTCCAGGTGGACGGGAACGACGTGAAAGAACGCGGAATCGGCGTCATTACCGTCCAGGTGGACGGGAACGACAGAGCGGCCGGGAACGACAGAGCGGCCGGGAACGACAGAGCGGCCGGCGGCGACAGGACGGCCGGACGGCGACAGGACGGCCGGACGGCGACAGGACGGCCGGCGGCGAGAGGGCGGCCGGCTGCGACCGCGCGGGACGGCCTCCGCGCCGCGCGGCCCCCGAGCGCGCGGTCAGCGACCCTGGTTCGCGACGGCCTTGATCGCTTCCTCGGCCGCGTCGGGGTCGAGGTACTTCCCGCCGCGGGTGACCGGCCGCATGTCCGCATCGAGCTCGTAGACCAGCGGGATCCCGGTCGGGATGTTCAGACCGACGACCGCCTCCTCGGACATGTCGTCGAGGTGCTTGACCAGCGCCCGCAGCGAGTTGCCGTGCGCCGCCACGCAGACCGTGCGCCCCGCCCGCAGGTCCGGCACGATCGCGTCGTACCAGTAGTGCAGCATCCGCTCCACCACGTCGGCCAGGCACTCGGTGCGCGGGACGATCTCGTCGGGGAGGTCGGCGTACCGCGCGTCACCGATCTGGCTGCACGGGTCGTCGTCGGCGATCGCGGGCGGCGGGGTGTCGTAGGAGCGGCGCCAGAGCATGAACTGCTCCTCGCCGAACTCGTCCTTGGTCTCCTTCTTGTTCTTGCCCTGCAACGCTCCGTAGTGCCGCTCGTTGAGCCGCCAGGACCGCTGCACCGGGATCCAGTGCCGCTCGCACGCGTCGAGCGCGAGCTGCGCGGTGGTGATCGCGCGGCGCAGCACGGAGGTGTGCAGGACATCGGGCAGCACGTCGGCCTCCGCGATCAGCGAACCGCCGCGGGCGGCCTCGGCACGCCCCTTCTCGGTCAGCGGCACGTCGACCCAGCCGGTGAACAGGTTCTTCGCGTTCCACTCGCTCTCGCCGTGGCGGAGCAGTACCAGCGTGTACGGCGCGTGGGCTGTCATGCGCGCCAGCCTAACGGGGCCTCGCCTCAGGAGCCGCTGGGCACCGGAACGTCGGCGAACTCGTCGGTGTTCGCGACGACCGGCACGTCGATGTCGATGCTCTCGGCGTTCTCGAAGCTGAACGTGAGCTCGACGAACCGGCCGGGCTTGATCTGGTCCCCGGTCACCGAGATCTCGCCCTTGTCCGCGAGCTGGTAGAACCCGTCGGGATCGATCTCGACCTGCGCGCCCGAGGAGCTGACCGAGATGCTTCGGTCGGCGCCGGCGCCGGAGACGCTGGTCAGCTTGTCGGGCTCGTCGGTGTTGTTGTTGACCAGGCCGGCGATCACCGTGCCGCTGCCGTCCTCGCCGGACACGATCAGCGCGTTCAGCACGTCGACCTGGCCGCTGCGGTCGTTCGCGCCGACACCGGGCTGGTACACCTGGTCGGTCGGCGGCTGGAAGTTGGAGCCACATGACGACACCACGGGAACAGCCAGCGCGACGGCGGCTGCGGCGATGCTGCGACGAAGTGTCACGTTCGGTTCCTCTCGGTGCACGGCCGGCGGCCGGTGCGCGGCCCGGCGGCCCGGAAAACACGCAGGAGTCTAGCGTTCACCGGGTCAGTCCCACGGTCAGGGCCGCGACCACCATCCCGGCCGCCGCGAGCGCGGTCCACGTCAGCGAGACCCACAGCAGCTTCGGTGCTCCGGTCCTCAGTGCGATCCGCAACGGCAGGTGCCGTACGCCGGTCTCGTTGTCCTCGACCAGGTCGGGCAGCGTGTTCAGGAAGTGGATGCCGATGCCGAGCAGGGCCGCCAGCACGGTCATCACGATCGTCGGTGGGCCCCCGTGCATCCCGCCGCCCAGTCCGCCGTACGACAAGAAGGCCGGCAACAAGCCGAACGAGACGGCGTAGGGCAGCCAGGACAAGACGGTGCGCTTGAACCAGAAGTTGTACATCCACGCCGAGAACACCGCGAGCAGGTGCGCGATGCCGGCGGCGGTGCCGTTGGCGATGGACAGCGGGACCAGCAGCAGCACCACGCACGCGATCGCGAACGTCACGGTCCCCGGCTCGACCCAGCCCATCGCGACCGGCTTGTCGTCTCGGCCCACCTTGGCGTCGCGGTGCCGGTCGATCACGTCGTTCATCCAGCCGACCGTGAGCTGGCCGGAGAGCACCGTGGCGGCGACCAGTGCGCACCCCAGCCCGGTCCGTCCGCTCAGGGCGGCAGCCGCGGTCAGCACCACCGTCATGGCAACCGTCGGAAGCGGGTGGCTGGCCAGGACCAGGGACGCGGTGAGCCCCCGCTGCTTCCGGAACGTCATGGCTCGCAGTATCGAACAGGTTCGGCCGCCGCCGTGGGACGCGGGCCCGGAATGCCCATGTTTTCAACGCTCCTGTCGGTGCCCGGTGCGATGTTGGTGCCGCCGGACCACACGGAGATCGGTTCTGTCAAGCCCCAATCCGGCCTCTGACCTGCGAAAACGCAAAAGGCGCTTCTCGCGGGACGTGTTAGACTAGGCACCTAGGAAGGGGTACTTGGCACATGACATTTACCGTCGGCGAAACGGTTGTTTACCCAAATCACGGCGCAGCGATCATCGAGGACATCGAGACGCGACAGATCAAGGGAGAGGACAAGGAGTACCTCGTGCTCCGCATCGTCGCCCAGCAGGATCTGGTCGTTCGAATTCCCGCCTGCAACCTGGACCTGGTCGGGGTCCGCGACGTGGTGGACAAGGAGGGTCTGGATCGCGTCTTCGACGTGCTGCGTGCTGCGCACACCGAGGAGCCGACGAACTGGTCCCGCCGGTACAAGGCGAACCTGGAGAAGCTGCACTCCGGCGACGTGATGAAGGTGGCGGAGGTGGTGCGTGACCTCTGGCGCCGTGAGCGTGACCGTGGCCTGTCGGCCGGTGAGAAGCGGATGCTGGCGAAGGCCCGTCAGATCCTCGTCTCCGAGCTCGCGCTTGCCGAGCACACCAACGAGGACAAGGCCGAGGCCCTCCTCGACGAGGTGCTCGCCTCGTAGCTGTTCCTCTCGA
>DASSBE010000045.1:0-9978 GCA_035699065.1 Nocardioidaceae bacterium | reverse complement strand
GTACGGCGGCCGCGTCGTCACCGTTGTCGAGGCCGACCAGAAGGTCACCGCCCTCCCGGCTGGTGGGCAGGTCGGCCAGGACCCGCTCGAGCTCTCCGGGCGGCACCTTGCAGGCACAGCCACCGCCGGCGGCGTACTGGGTCAGGCGCACGGGGGAGGCGGTCGTGGTCACGAGGCCACCGTACCCACCTTGGTGCACGTCGGGACGTTCGTAGACGGACAGGCACGTCGGTCCAGACGGCCCGTCTTCCACGTTCGGCCGGGAGCCGCAGCCCCAAACCTGCCTGTCGATGTGCGAGGAGGCGAGCTCGCTCAACCCGGCACGGAGTGCCTCCGATTCCGTCACGCGCGGGCCCGCACCGACCACGCCGACGCGGCTACCTCGAACGGCGGGGGCGGAAGCAGCTGGGCGCATCGATTCCGCAGCCTGTCCCGCGACTCGTCCTGAAGCCCGGCCACGTAGGCGCCGGCCGGGCCGACGCCGAGGGTGTAGGGCTCCCACCAGTCCTCGAACGTCGCGAACCGGACTCGGACGGTCAGCGTCTCCGGCTCGACGTGAGTCAGCCCGGCCCTCTCGCACAGCTGCGCCAGATGACCCTCCCGCGCCCCGGCGAGGTCGGCCTCACCCGGCGCGGCCGCGTCGAGGTCGTGCACGGCGCGCCAGAACGCGGCGAGGGGACCGGCGTCCCCGGCGTGGTCCCAGACGCACGCCGCGACCACGCCGCCGGACCGGGTGACCCGTGCCATCTCCCTCAGCCCGGCCACGGGGTCGCTCATGAAGTGCACGACCAGCTGCGCGAGGGCGAGGTCGAAGCTGTCGTCGGGGAAGGGGAGGCGCTCGGCCACGCCGGAGCGCACGTCGACGCCGGGGAGGCGTGCACGCGTCGCCGCGACGAACGGTTCGGACGGGTCGATCGCCGCAACGGCCTCGCCCCCCAGAAGCTCGACCAGCCGGGTGGTCAACGTCCCGGGACCGCATCCGACGTCCAGCGCGCGCTGGCCCGCACTCGCCTGGGCGAAGTCGAGGAACCGCACCGCCAACGGGTCGGCGTAGCGACCCATGAACCGGGCGTAGGCGTCGGCAGTGACGTCGAAGGTCACCCTCGCAATATAGGCGTTCCGCGGTCCGCCGTCAGGCGCGCGCCGCGGAGGGCTGCTCGACCTTGGCGGACCCGCGAGCGGCAAGCCGTTCCCTCTGCGGGACGACGGTGTACTTGGGGTCCTTCGCCGACGCGATCCCCGCCTCGAAGACCCCGAACCGGGTGAGCAACGAGGCGGCGAGGTACGACGCTCCCGCGACCGCGGACACCACCCGGGAACGGCCCCCGACCACCGACAGGGCGGCGGAGCCGGCGGTCATCGCCCGTGCGGCCTTCATCATCAGCCCGGGCCGGCCCTGTTGATAGGGCTCGCCGACCATGCCCAACCGGCGCTCGAGGAGCTGCGCCGCGGCCAGGTCGACCGCCGCACCTGCCAGCGCCATCCGGCGGGCCGGACCGTTCTGGGCGGAGGGCACCAGCATCATCGCCAGCCCTCCGGCGGCGGCGGCTCCGGAGCCGCCGAACACGAACGGCAGCTCCCGGTGCGCCTCGTGCCAGGCCGGGACGGCGGTGTTGGAGATCAAGGCCGCCGTGTAGGTTGCCAGGGGTGGCCCCAGCGCTGCCGCCCCGGCCCCCGCGAGCCGGCCAAGCCGTGGCAGCCGACCGGTGAGCTGAGAGGCGAACGCCGCACCGGACAGGCCGGCGAACGGCGCCAGGATGAACGAGCCGACCGACAACGGCGAGGTCACCTTGAACACCCGCAGCATGTTCAAGAACCGTTCCGGGCGGCCCAGGTCGTGCACCAGCGCCGCCGTGCCGACCGCGGCACCGCCGGCCGCGGCGCCGCGCGCCACCCGCTCCAACGCCGGCCGGTCCGACAGCGCGGCCCCTTCGGCCAGCAACGCGGACGCACCGGCCAGTCCGCCGAGGAAGAGGTACAACGGAACGTCGGGGCTCTTCCAGGTCGGTGTCTTGATGATCTGCTTGCCGTAGTAGGACTCGAACTCCGGCTCCGGGACCATCGTGGGTTCTCTCACCGCGGCCCCCGGCTCCCCAGGAACGAGGCGACCCCCACCGCGAACAGGGCGCCGGCCGCGGCGCCGACGTGCTTCCAGGTCGAACCGATGTCGCGGGTGACCACGACCGGGTCCGGCGGCAGGCCGTACACCTCGGGCTCGTCGAGCAGCAGGAAGAAGGCGCCGTCCCCGCCGACGCCGTCGTCCGGGTCGGCCCCGTAGAGCCGCGCCACGTCGACGCCCTTGTCGTGCAGCTCCTGCACCCGCACCTGGGCGCGTTCGCGAAGCTCGTCGAGCTCACCGAACTGGATCGACTCGGTCGGGCACGCCTTCGCGCAGGCCGGCTGGTCGCCGTCCTTGAGCCGGTCGTAGCACAGCGTGCACTTGAACGCGCGGCCGTCCTCCTCGCGGACGTCGATGACGCCGTAGGGGCACGCCGGCACGCAGTAGCCGCAGCCGTTGCAGATGTCGGGCTGGACCACGACGGTGCCGAACTCGGTGCGGAACAGCGACCCGGTCGGGCAGACGTCGAGGCAGGCCGCATGTGTGCAGTGCTTGCACACGTCCGAGGACATCAGCCAGCGCACCCCGCCGTCGCCGGACTCGGTGGCCTGGTCCTCACCGGAGGGCAGCCCGCTCTCGTGCGTGTCCCAGCCGGGCGGGCCCATCCCGGGAAGGCCGAGGTCCGTCGTGGTCGGGTTCAAGGGCTTCTCGATGAAGGCCACGTGCCGCCAGCTGTCGGCGCCGAGGGACTGGGTGTTGTCGTACGACATGCCCGACAGCGAGATCCCGTCCTCCGGCACCTCGTTCCACTCCTTGCAGGCGACCTCGCACGCCTTGCACCCGATGCAGACGCTGGTGTCGGTGAAGAAGCCCATCCGGGGAGGGTGTTCGTCGTACCCCGCGTCCTGGGTGACGTCGGCCATCGGCCCGTAGAAGGAGTTGCTCACGTGTCGGTCCTCTCCTGGACGTGGGCGCCGGAGCGCGTGCGGTACTCCTCGACGTACGCCGTGAGCTCGACGCCGCGCGGGCGACGGCCGGGCTGGATGTCGCAGGTGCCGACCTTGCCCTGGATGTAGACGTTGGGGTCGAGGGTGAGATTCACCAGGTCGTTCGTGGAGTCGCCGGTGCTCAGCCCGCTGCCGCCCCAGTGGTAGGGCAGCCCCACCTGCTCGATCATCCGACCGCCGACCCGCAGCGACCGCATCCTGTCCGTGACCAGCACCCGGGCCTCGATCGCGGTCCGCGAGGTGACGATCGTGGCCCAGCCGCCGTTGGTCAGGCCCCGCTCCGCCGCCAGTCGGGGGGAGATCTCGCAGAACATCTCCGGCTGCAGCTCGGAGAGGTACGGCAAGGTGCGGCTCATCCCGCCCGCCGTGTGGTGCTCGGTCAGCCGGTAGCTGGTGAACACGTAGGGGAACACGTCGCTGAACGAGGGGTTGATCGGGTTGGCGGCCTGCTCGATGATCTGCCGCGCCGGGTTGTTCTGCTGGCCGTAGAGCGGGTTGCGGACCGGCGACTCCGGTGGTTCGTAGTGCGTGGGCATCGGCCCGTCCGCAAGCCCGGCCGGCGCGAACAGCCAGCCCTTCCCGTCGGTCTGCATGATGAACGGGTCCTGACCACCGATCGCGTCCGGCCCCTTCGCGTCCTCGTCCGGTACGAAGTCCGGGGCCCGGTCGACGATGAAGTCGGGCACGTCCTCACCGACCCACCTGCCCTCGCCGTCCGCGGCGGTCGGGTCCCACCACACGTACTTCTTGCGTTCGCTCCACGGCTGGCCGTCCGGCGCGGCCGAGGCCCGGTTGTAGAGGATCCGCCGGTTGGCCGGCCACGCCCAGCCCCACTCGGGGGCGACGTAGTTCTGCTCCCAGTGCGGCTTGCGGCGCGCCGCCTGGTTCACCTCGTCGGCGTAGACACCGCAGTAGATCCAGCAGCCGCAGGCGGTCGAGCCGTCCTCCTTGAGCTCGGTGTACGACGAGAGCGCGCGCCCGTCCGGGCCTGTTCCGTTGATCTCGCGCAGCACCGCCTCACCGCTGGGCTCGCGCAACGGGCCCTCGGTGGGGTAGTCCCAGGTCAGGTCCAGCAGCGGACGGTCCATCTCCTCGGTGGACCCGGCCAGCTTGGCGCGGATCCGCTGCCCGAGCTCGTAGTAGAACTGCAGCTCGCTGCGGGCGTCGCCGGGTGGCTCGACGGCCTTGGTGCGCCACTGCAGCATCCGCTGGGTGTTGGTGAACGTGCCGGCCTTCTCGACGTGCGAGGCGGCGGGGAGGAAGAACACCTCGGTGCCGATCTTGTCGGTCTCCAGCTCGCCGGTCGCGATCTCCGGCCCGTCCTTCCAGAAGGTCGCGGACTCGATCATCGCCAGGTCACGGACCACGAGCCAGTCCAGGTTCGCCATCCCGAGGCGTTGCATCTTGCCGTTCGAGGAGCCGACCGCCGGGTTCTCGCCGACCAGGAAGTAGCCCTTCACCTGGCCCTCGATCTGGCCGACGACGGTGGTGTAGGTGCCGTGGTCGCCGGTCAGCCTCGGCAGGTAGTCGAAGCAGAAGTCGTTCTCCTCGGTGGCCGCGTCGCCCCAGTACGACTTGAGCAGGCTCACCGTGTAGGACTTCATGTTGCCCCAGAACCCGGTCTTGCCGGCGTCACCCTCGATGAAGCCGGCCAGGTCCTGCTCCAGTGCCGCGTGCGGCATCGGGATGTAGCCGGGCAGGATGTTGAACAGCGTCGGGATGTCGGTCGAGCCCTGGATGCTCGCGTGCCCGCGCAGCGCCATGATCCCGCCGCCCGGCCGGCCGATGTTGCCCAGCAGCAGCTGCAGGATCGACGCGGTGCGGATGTTCTGCACTCCGGTGCTGTGCTGGGTCCAGCCGACCGCGTAGCAGAGGGCCGAGGTCCGCTCCCGGCCGCTGTTGCTGGTCAACGCCTCGGCGACCTGGTGGAACTGCTCGGGTGAGATGCCGCAGACGTCCTGCACGACCTCCGGGGTGTAGCGGGAGAAGTGCCGCTTGAGGATCTGGTAGACGCAGCGCGGGTCCTGCAGCGTCTCGTCACGGCGACCCTTGATGGAGACCGACGGCCCGCCCGAGCCCGCGGCGTCGGCGCGTCCAGCCTCCTGGGCCTTCTGGGCGCCCTTGCCGGACTGTTCCTCGCCCCGTCCCTCGCCTTGCTCCGCGCCTTGTTCGGAATCATCCTGCTCCGGTGGTGTGGGGACGCCGGGCTGGGCCGGGTCGCGTTGCCCCGCGGCGGCCGCCGCGGTCGGCTTCGCGCCCTCGTAGCCCCAGGTGAGCGGGTCGTACTGCTTGTTGTCCGGGTCGAAGCCGGAGAACAGCCCGTCCAGGTCCTCGGTGTCCTGGAACTCCTCGTCGATGATCGACGCGGCGTTGGTGTAGGCCACGACGTACTCGCGGAAGTCCAGCTCGTGGGAGAGGACGTAGTTGACCAGAGCACCCAGGAACGCGATGTCGGAGCCGGCCCGGATCGGCACGTGCAGATCGGCCACGGCCGACGTTCGGGTGAACCGCGGATCGACATGGATGATCGTCGCGCCCCGGCGCTTGGCCTCCATCACCCACTGGAACCCGACCGGATGGCACTCGGCCATGTTCGAGCCCTCGATCAGGATGCAGTCGGCGTTGGCGAGATCCTGCTGGAAGCTTGTGGCGCCTCCACGACCGAACGAGGTCCCCAGACCGGGGACGGTGGAGGAGTGTCAAATACGGGCCTGGTTCTCGATCTGGATCGCGCCCATCGCCGTGTAGAGCTTCTTCATGAGGTAGTTCTCCTCGTTGTCGAGGGTCGCTCCTCCGAGACTGGCGATGCCCATGGTCCGCCGGAGACGTCTGCCGTCCTCGGTCTCCCACTCCCAGAACTCCTTGCGGGTCTTCAGGACGCGGTCCGCGATCATGTCCATCGCGGTGTCGAGGTCGAGGTCCTCCCAGTCGCTGGCGTAGGGCCGGCGGTAGCGGACCTTCGTCATCCGCGACGAGGAGGTGACCAGCTGCTTGCTGGCACTGCCCTTCGGGCACAGCCGGCCGCGGGAGATCGGGCTGGCCGGGTCGCCCTCGATCTGGGTGACCTTCTCGTCCTTGACATAGACCTTCTGGGCGCAGCCCACTGCGCAGAACGGGCAGACCGACGTCACCACCCGGTCGGCCTGCGCGGTGCGCGGGCGCAGCGTCTCGCTGCGCGACGATATCGCCGAGGTGCCGCGGCCGAGCACGTCCTCCCCGCGCAGCTGGCGCAGGAGCGGCCAGGAACCGATGAACGTCTTCTCGCCCATGTGTCCTCCGTCACGCGATGCCTGAGGCCCACGGTATCCCTTGGCGGCAGGTTGTAAACCCCATGTGTGCGCGAGGGACCGGGCGGGGCTGTCCTACAGTGGGCCGCGGAGGCGTTTCTCGTCTGGTGACGGGCGCGGTCCTCAAAACCGTAGTGGCCGAGTACCTCGGCCAGGCGGGTTCGATTCCCGTCCGCCTCCGCCAACAGCTTCGGGGAGGGCATTCCGTGGAGGACCGACGACGGTCGACACCGCGCACCGACAGTGTGCTCGCGGACCCACGGGTTCGTGCGGCGGTGGACCGGCTGGGCCCTTCGCTGGTGAAGCAGGCGGTGGTCGCGGCCCTGGACCGGTGCCGGGCGGGGGAGATCGAGCCGTCCGACGTACTGCCGGTCGTGCTCGACACCTTGCCTTCGAGCGCGACCTCGATGCGCCGGGTCGTCAACGCGACCGGTGTGGTGGTGCACACGAACCTCGGCCGGGCGCCGTTGTCCACGGCTGCGGTCGAGGCGATGGCGGTCGCCGCGGGGGCCACCGACGTCGAGCTCGACCTGGCCACGGGGCGCCGCGACCGACGCGGCCGGGGGACGCTCGCCGCGCTGGCGGCCGCGGTGCCCGACGCCGGTGGGGTGCACGTGGTCAACAACGGCGCCGCCGCCCTCGCGCTGGTCACCTGTGCCCTCGCGAGGGGCCGCAACGTGGTGGTCGCGCGCGGTGAGATGGTCGAGATCGGTGACGGGTTCCGGATCCCCGAGCTGGTCGAGTCGATGGGCGCGACGCTGCGTGAGGTGGGTACGACGAACCGGGTGCGGCTCGCGGACTACGCGGCAGCGGTCGACGACGAGACCGGCTTCGTGCTCAAGGTGCACCCGTCGAACTTCGTGGTCTCCGGGTTCACCTCCAGCGTGCCGGTCGCCGAGCTGGCCACGCTGCCGGTGCCGGTGGTCACGGACATCGGCTCGGGGCTGCTCGCGCCGCATCCCCGGCTGCCCGGCGAGCCGAGTGCCGCCGCGTCTCTGCGGGCCGGTGCCGCGCTCGTGACCGCGTCGGGCGACAAGCTGCTCGGGGGGCCGCAGGCCGGGTTGTTGCTCGGCGACGCGGCGCTCGTCGACTCGCTGCGGCGGCACTCGTTCGCCCGCGCGCTGCGGGTGGACAAGCTCACGCTTGCCGCCCTCGAGGCCACCTTGACCGGACCGATGCCGCCGGTGCCGGCCGCGCTCGTTGCCGACGTCGCGGACCTGGTCGACCGCGCGGAGCGGATCTGCTACCAGCTCCGTCCCGAGGTGCAGGCCGAACCGGTGCGCTCGTCGGCTGCGGTCGGTGGGGGCGGTGCTCCCGGCGTGGAGCTGCCGAGCGCGGCGGTCGCCCTGCCCGTCGTACTCGCCTCGCCGCTGCGCCTCGGTGAACCGCCGGTGGTCGGGCATGTCAAGGACGGCCGGCTGCTGCTGGACCTGATCGCGGTGCCGGCGGAGGACGACGCGGCGGTCGTGGAGGCGGTACGGCGGGCAGCCAAGCTGTCGCGGGACTGAGCCGGATGCACGTCGTCGCCACCGCGGGCCATGTCGACCACGGCAAGTCCACCCTGGTCCGGGCGCTGACCGGGATGGACCCGGACCGGCTCGCGGAGGAGCGCCGGCGCGGCCTGTCGATCCAGCTCGGCTACTGCTGGACCACGTTGCCGGAGGTGGGCGAGGTCGCGTTCGTCGACGTGCCGGGCCATGAGCGGTTCGTGTCCACGATGCTCTCCGGGATCGGGCCGGTCCCTGCCGTGCTGTTCGTGGTCGCGGCCGACGACCCGTGGATGCCGCAGGCGGCCGAGCACCTCGCCGCCCTCGACGCACTCGGCGTCCGGCGCGGCGTGCTCGCGGTGACCCGGGCCGACCTCGCTGATCCGGCGCCGGCGCTGGCCCGGGCCCGCGCGGAGCTGGCGCGCACCTCGCTGCGCGGTGCGCCCGCGGTCACGGTCAGCGGCCGCACCGCGCAGGGTCTCGACCAGCTGCGGGCCCGGCTGGTCGACCTGGTCCGGGCGCTGCCGTCGCCCCCGGTCGGGGCGGACGTCCGGCTCTGGGTGGACCGCTGCTTCCCCGTGAAGGGTGCCGGGACCGTGGTCACCGGGACCCTGCCGGCCGGACGGGTCACGGTCGGCGACGCGCTGGCCGTCGACGACCAGGTGGTTCGGGTGCGCGGGATCGAGACCCTGGGCCGCGCGGCCGACACGGTGACCGGGGTGGCCCGGGTGGCGCTGAACGTCGCCGGCGCCGGGGTGGAGCAGCTCGGTCGCGGCAGCGTGCTCGTCACGCCGGGCGCCTGGGAGCTGACCGACCTGGTCGACGTACGCCTCGAGAACGGTCCCGATGCCCGACCGGACGCCGCGACGCCAGACCCGCGGATTCCCCCACGGCTCAACACCGAAGAGCCCTCGACTCAACAGCGGGTGCCGGAGCGGTCGGTCCTGCACGTCGGCGCGTGCTCGGTGGCGGTCCGGGTCCGGCCGCTGGGCGACGGGCTGGCCCGGATCGCGCTGGACCGGGCCCTGCCGCTGCGGATCGGCGACCGGGCCCTGCTGCGCGACCCCGGCAGCCGCCGGGTGTGGGGAGTCACCGTGCTGGATCCGGTCCCCGCCCCGTTGCCGCGGCGCCGGGGCGCCGCGGCCGAGGTGGCCCGTGGCCTCGCCGGCCTGGACGGGACACCGGCGCTCGCCGCGGAGGTCGCCCGGCGCGACATCGTCCGGGTCTCCGCCCTGCGCCGGTGGGGCATCGACGTCTCCGCGGCGCAGCACACCGGTGTGCTGGTGGGGGACTGGCTGCTCGACGACGGCTACGCAGCGGTGGTTCGGCGGCGCCTCGAAACGGTCGTCCAGGTGCACGACCGGGACGATCCGCTGCATCCCGGCGTGCCCCTGGCTGAGCTGGCCCAGGAGCTCGGGCTGCCCACGCCCGACCTGGTCCCGGCCCTGGTCCGTGAGCCGCTGCGGATCGTGGAGGGACGCGTGCGCAGCGCCCTGGCCGCCGTACTCCCCGACGCCCTGGAGCGTGCGCTGGACGTGCTCCGCGACGACCTCAGCGCGCACCCGTTCGCGGCACCGACCGCCGACCGGCTCGGCGAGCTCGGCCTGGACGGGAAGGCGGTCGCGGCCGCGGCGAAGGCCGGAAGGCTGCTGCGGGTGGCGCCGGGCATCGTGCTGCTGCCCGGCGCCGAGGAGCTGGCCGTGACCCGGCTCGCGGAGCTGGCGCAGCCGTTCAGCACCAGCGAGGCACGCGTCCGGCTCGAGACCACGCGCCGGGTGGTGCTCCCGCTGCTGGCCCTGCTCGACCGGCTCGGGCGCACCGAACGGCTCCTCGACGACCGACGCACCGTGCGGACACGATGACGGGGCCCGCGGCGCCGCCCTCGGTAGCCTGACGTGGTGGTTGACACGTTCTCCGGACGGCTGCGACAGGCGGTGCACTGGCTCACGCCGGGCTACTTCGCGCTGGTGATGGCGACCGGCATCATCTCGCTGGGCCTGATGCTCGAAGGGTTCGACGTCCTGTCGCTGGTGATGCTGTGGCTGTGCGGCATCGCGTTCATGATGCTGGTCTGGCTGACCGTGTGGCGGTTCGTCAGCTTCCGACACCTGGTGGTCGAGGACTTCACCGACCCGGCC
>DASSBE010000044.1:0-15659 GCA_035699065.1 Nocardioidaceae bacterium | reverse complement strand
TCCGTCGTACCCGACGACCCGCAGGTGATCGACGCCGTGGAGCAGCTGCTCTGAGCGAGGTGTCGGACGTCACGGACCCCCAGGTCCGTAATTCGTTGGACCGCCTGCTGTCTCTTACATAGAATCAGCCGGTGCCTTCCGTGAACAACGCCACCCAGAACCCCGCCGCGCAGCCGTCCGACAAGCTCGACAAGGAAGTTCTCCTCGTCGCCGGTGTCGTCGTGCTCGGCGCGATCATGTCCATCCTCGACATCACCGTGGTCAGCATCGCGCTGCCCACCTTCATGAGCGTGTTCGACGCGACCTACGCCCAGGTGGCGTGGTCGATGACCGGCTACACGCTCGCGCTCGCCACCGTGATCCCGTTGACCGGATGGGCCGCCGACCGGTTCGGCACCAAGCGCCTCTACATGCTGGCGCTGATCCTCTTCGTCGCAGGCTCGGTGCTCTGCAGCCTGGCCTGGGACGTGACCTCGCTGGTCAGCTTCCGGGTGCTCCAGGGCCTAGGTGGCGGCATGCTGATGCCGCTGGGCATGACGATCATGACCCGCGCCGCCGGGCCGGAGCGAATCGGCCGGGTGATGGCCGTGCTCGGTGTGCCGATGCTGCTCGGCCCGATCGCCGGCCCGATCCTCGGTGGCTGGTTGATCGACTCCGCGAGCTGGCACTGGATCTTCCTGATCAACCTGCCGATCGGGATCGTGGCGCTGATCTACTCGGCGATGGTGCTGCCCAAGGACAGCCCCACCCCGTCGGAGTCGTTCGACTTCATCGGGATGCTGCTGCTCTCGCCGGGCCTGGCGCTCTTCCTGTACGGCGCCTCCTCCACGCCCGAGACCGGGACCGTGCTGGCCACCAAGGTGCTCCTACCCGGGCTGATCGGGCTCGCACTCGTGGCGCTGTTCGTGCTGCGCTCGCTGATGACGAAGATCGAGCACCCGCTGATCGACCTCCACCTGTTCCGCAACCGCCAGCTCACCATCGCGGTCGTCTCGATGTCGCTGTTCGCGATCGCGTTCTTCGGTGCCGGGCTGCTGTTCCCGTCGTACTTCCTTCAGGTGCGTGGTGAGACCACGTTGCACGCCGGGATCCTGCTGGCACCGCAGGGCATCGGAGCGATGATCACGATGCCGATCGCGGGCATCCTGGCCGACAAGACCGGACCGGGCAAGATCGTGCTCACCGGTATCGCCGTGATCGCGCTCGGGATGGCGGTGTTCACCCAGGTGTCCGCGGACACGTCGTACGTGCTCCTGCTCGGCGCGCTGTTCGTGATGGGCCTCGGCATGGGCGCGACGATGATGCCGATCATGACCGCCGCGCTGCAGACGCTGACCGACCACAACCTGGCGCGTGGCTCGACACTGATGAACATCGTGCAGCAGGTGGCCGGCTCCATCGGCACGGCGCTGATGTCGGTGGTGCTCACCAACGCCACCCTGGCCCGGGACGCCGCCGAGGCCCTGGTCCAGGCCGGGCAGTCGGGCCGGATCGCGGAGCTCCCGCCGGCCGCGATCGGGCAGGGCCTCAGCGAGCTCGCCGACGCGTTCGGGCTGACCTTCGTGGTGGCCACCGTGCTGATCGTGGCCTGCCTGGTGCCGGCGTTCTTCCTGCCGCGGCGCAAGCCTCCGGTCGCGCTCGACACGGACGGCCAGCCGGCCCCGCCGGTCCTCATGCACTGACCGCTGGCGCCCCCGCTTCATCTCCGGCGCACGGCGCTACCAGATCCGGACGCGGTCCTCGGGGTCGAGCCACAGGCCGTCCCCGGTCCCGGTGCGGAACGCCTCGTGGAACTCGTCGAGGTTCCGGACGATGTTCGCCCGGAACTCCGGCGGGCTGTGCGGGTCGATGGTGAGGTACTGCTGCTCCTGCTCCTTGCGACGCTTCGTGCGCCACACGTAGGCCCAGTTCAGGAACAGCCGCTGCGTCCCGGTGAGGCCGTCGACGACCGGCGGCTCGGCGCCCTCGAGGCTGATCAGGTAGGCCTTGTGCGCGATGGTGAGCCCACCCAGGTCGCCGATGTTCTCGCCGACCGTCAGCGCCCCGTTCACGTGCTCGCCGGGAAGGTTGCGTGGGGAGAACCCGTCGTACTGCTTGATCAGCTTGTCGGCCTTCTCCGTGAACGCCTCACGGTCCGCCGGCGTCCACCACTCGTTCAGGTTCCCGGCCGCGTCGTACTGCGAGCCCTGGTCGTCGAAGCCGTGGCCGATCTCGTGGCCGATCACGGCACCGATCCCGCCGTAGTTCTCCGCCGGGTCGGCGTCGGCGTCGAAGAACGGCTTCTGCAGGATGCCGGCCGGGAAGCAGATCTCGTTCGTGCCGGGGTTGTAGTAGGCGTTGACCGTCTGCGGCAGCATGTGCCACTCGTCGCGGTCGACCGGCGCACCGATCTTGTTCAGCTGCCGGTCCGTCTCGAAGGCGGCGGCCGCGGCGACGTTCGCGATCAGGTCGCCGGGAACGATCTCGAGCGCGGAGTAGTCCCGGAACGTCTTGGGGTAGCCGATCTTCGGGTTGAACGTCTTCAGCTTCTCGAAGGCACGCTGCTTGGTCTCGCGCCCCATCCAGTCGAGCTTGTCTATGTTGCGCCGGTAGGCCTCGGTCAGGTGGGCGACGAGGTCGTCCATCAGCGCCTTCGACGTGGGCGAGAAGTGCCGCGCGACGTAGATCTCGCCGACCGCCTCACCGAGCGCGCCCTCGACGAGCGCCACGCCGCGCTTCCACCGGGCGCGCAGCTCCGGGGTCCCGTTCAGGGTCTTGCCGTAGAAGTCGAAGCTCTCCTCGACGAAGGCCGAGGACAGGTACGGCGCTGCCGCCCGGACCACCCGGATCGCGAGCCACGCCTTCCACTTCTCCAGTGGGACCTCGTCGAGGACCCGGGCGAGATGGGTCAGGTAGCTCGGCTGGCGCACGATCGTCTCGGCCAAGGCGCCCTCCGGCGCGCCGAGCCCGACGGCCCACGCCGACCAGTCGAAGCTGGGGGCGGTGTCCCGCAGCTTCTCCAGCGTCAGCAGGTTGTAGGTCCTGATCACGTCAC
Organism: Nocardioidaceae bacterium; assembly: GCA_035699065.1. Taxonomy (GTDB): domain Bacteria; phylum Actinomycetota; class Actinomycetes; order Propionibacteriales; family Nocardioidaceae; genus Nocardioides_C. The sequence goes on along the minus strand of DASSBE010000044.1, from coordinate 12,625 downwards.
GGGTCTCCGCGCGCTCCCAGTGCCCCTGCGCGAGCCGGGTCTCCACGTCGAGCACGTCCCGGGCCGCGGTCTCCGGGTCGGGGCGTCCGGCGAGGGCGAGCATCCTCGCGACGTGGGCGACGTAGGCGCTGCGGATCTCGGCGAACTTGTCCTCGCGGTAGTAGGACTCGTCCGGCAGCCCGAGGCCACCCTGCACGATGTTCACCAGGTAGCGGTCGGAGTCGCGGGAGTCGGTGTCGACGTACGCGCCGAACAGCCCGGACCCGCCGGTCCGCTCGAGCTCACCGATGAACCTGGCCAGACCGCGCAGGTCGCCGAGCTGGTCGACCGCGGCGAGCGCCGGCGCGATCGGCTCCGCACCGAGGGCCTCGGCCCGGTCCTCGGCCATGAAGCTGGCGTAGAGGTCGCCGATCTTCTGGGCGTTCGAGCCGGGCTCCGCGGTCGTCGCCGCCGCGTCCTCGATGATTGCCCGCACCTGCTGCTCACAGGTGTCGGCCAGCATCACGAACGGTCCCCAGCTCGAGCGGTCCTGCGGGATCTCCGCGGTCTCGAGCCAGTGGCCGTTCACGTGGCCGAAGAGGTCGTCCTGGGGGCGGATGTCGGGGTCCATGCCATCTTTGGCGTCGTCGAGAATCGTCACGCGGGCAAGGGTAACCCGGCACCGACAACCAGGTGGATGCCATGATCGAAGACATGAGCGAGCAACCGAACGTCACGGTCCAGGACAACCCCGACCGCAGCCGCTACGAGGCGCTGGTCGAGTCCGGAGTGGTCGCCGGCTACGCGGCGTACGAGAAGACCGGTGGGCTGCTGGTGTTCACCCACACCGAGGTCGACGACGCGTTCGAGGGCCAGGGAGTCGGGTCCGCGCTGGCTCGCGGCGCCCTCGAGGACGCCCGGACGACAGGGCTGCCGGTGCGTCCGCTGTGCCCGTTCATCAAGGAGTACATCGACCGGCACCCGGAGTTCGAGGACCTCGTCGCTGCCTGACCCGGTTCAGCGCAGGGTGAGCACCAGCTTGCCGACCGCACGCCGCTCCTCCATGTCAGTCAGCGCCCGCCTGACGTCCTCGAGCGGGTACGTCGTGCCGACCGGCGGGTCCACGACCCCGGACTTGATCATCGGGAGCAGCTCCTCCCACTGCCGGCGCATGTAGCCCGGCCGCACCATGGCGTAGGCGCCCCAGCCGACGCCGCGCACGTCGATGTTGTTCAGCAGCAGCCGGTTGACCTTGACCTGCGGGATCGCGCCGGCGGTGAACCCGACCACCAGCAGCCGGCCCTGGCTGCCCAGCGAGCGGAGCGAGTCGGTGAACAGGTCCCCGCCCACCACGTCGACCACGACGTCCACGCCGGCGCCGTCGGTCAGCTCCTTCACCGACGCCAGGAACCCGTCGACCAGCACCACGTCGTCGGCGCCGGCCGCCCGGGCCACCTCGGCCTTCTCCGGCGTGGACACCACCGCGATGGTTCGGGCCCCGTAGCCCCTGGCGACCTGGAGGCACGCCGTCCCGACCCCGCCGGCGGCGCCGTGGACCAGCACCGTCTCACCCTCGGTGAGCTGTCCGCGGGTGGCGAGTGCGAACTGGGCGGTGAGGTAGTTCATCGGCAGCGCCGCGCCCTGCGCGAAGGAGACGTTGTCCGGCAGCGGGAACACACTCTCCGGGTTGATCGCGACGACGTCCGCGCCACCGCCGTACGGCAGGCAGCAGGCGACCCGGTCACCGGCGGCGAAGCCGGACCCGTCGGGTGCCTCGCGCACCACGCCGGCGAAGTCGACGCCGAGCTGGAAGGGGAGGTCGGGCTTGAGCTGGTACTCGCCCCTGGACTGCAGCAGGTCCGGGAAGCTCACACCCACCGCGTGCACCTCGACCAGCAGCTCGGCGTCCGCCGCTGCCGGTTCCGGGACGTCGACGATGTCGACCCCTTGCGGGCCCTCGAGTCGGACGACCTGGACAGCGCGCATCAGCATCTCCTCGGGTTCGACGATGGCCCGAGTATGTCGCGCTGCTGAGGCTGGGCCTATCCGACCCCGACCGTGCGGAGCATCCACTCGACCTCGCGCCAGTAGTCGTCCTTCTCCACCGGACGGGACACGACATCGTGGGAGGTGATCATGTCCTCGACCCTGATGGGCGCGGGAAGCTCGCGGTACGGGTTCTCCGGGTTCCGGTCGGTCATCGTGCTCACCCCTCACCCTCAGCGTACTCCGCCCGCGGCACACCGGGACCCATCCGCGACCCGGATCAGCGCGAACCCCCTCCATGAGCCCCCCAACCAGCACGACCCGGTCCCGCTACGCCGCCGGGGCCGCCGCCGGCCTGCTCGCCGGAGCGGCCGGGGTGGCCGCGGCCGAGGCGGTGTCCGCCCTGCTGACCGGGGTGACCTCCCCCCTGCTCGCGGTCGCCAACCGTGCGGTCGACGCCACGCCCCGCCCGGTGAAGGAGTGGGCGATCGAGACCTTCGGCTCCGCCGACAAGACCGTCCTGATCTCCGGCGTGATCGCCACGGTGGCCGGGCTCGCGGTGCTGGCCGGCGTGCTCGGCGTACGACGGAGGGCGCTCGCGGTGGGCCTGTTCCTGGTGCTGACCGCCGTCGCCACCGCTGCTGCGCTCACCGACCGGGCCGCGACCGCGTCCCCGGCGACCCGGCTGCTGCCCGTGCTCGCACTCGGCGTCGTCGGCCTGGTCAGTCTGGTCACGCTGCTCCGGCCGGTCCCGCCCCGTGTGCGTGGTGACGAGCTGCCCGCGGGATTCGACCGCCGGGCGTTCCTGCGCACCGCGATGGCCGTCGGCACGGTCGCCGCCGCCGGAGGCCTGACCAGCAGGTTCGCCGGCGGAGCGGCGGCCGCCGCGTCCCGGGCGGGAGTGCGGATCCCCGTCCCGACCAGCGCCGCGCCGCCGGTGCCCGCGGGTGCGACGCTCGACGTCGCCGGGATCACGCCGTACCTGACGCCGAACAAGGACTTCTACCGGGTCGACACCGCGCTGCGTGTCCCCGACGTCCCGGTCGACGACTTCACCCTGCGCATCCACGGGATGGTCGACCAGGAGCTCGAGCTGTCCTTCGAGGACCTGCTCTCTCGCCGCCTCGTCGAACGCCGGATCACCCTGACCTGTGTCTCGAACCCGGTGGGCGGCGACCTGATGGGCAACGCCACCTGGATCGGCGTACCGCTCCACGAGCTGCTCGAGGAGGCCGGTATCCAGGACGGCGCCGACGCGGTGAAGTCCACCAGCGCCGACGACTTCACGATCGGCACACCGCTGCCCGTGCTCCTCGACGCGGACCGCGAGGCACTGCTCGCCGTCGCGATGAACGGCAAGCCGTTGCCGCTCGAGCACGGCTTCCCGGTCCGGATGGTGACCCCCGGGCTCTACGGCTACGTGTCGGCCACCAAGTGGCTGGTCGACCTCGAGGTCACCCGGTTCGCCGACTTCAAGGCCTACTGGACCACCCGCGGCTACTCAGCGGAGGCACCGATCAAGACCTCCTCCCGGATCGACGTCCCGCGCTCGTTCGCGAAGGTCAAGGCGGGGCGGACCCCGGTGGCCGGCGTCGCCTGGTCCCAGGACCGGGGCATCGAGGACGTCGAGGTCCGCGTCGACGACGGCCCGTGGAACCGGGCACGCCTGGCCGCGCCGGACAACGTCAACACCTGGCGGCAGTGGGTCTGGGAGTGGGAGGCCGAGCCCGGCAACCACAAGCTCGAGGTCCGCGCGACCGACAGCACCGGCTACACCCAGACGTCACGCCGCGCCCCGATCGCCCCGGACGGGTCGACGGGATGGGACAGCGTCGACGTCACCGTCGAATGACCGGTCGGCCCGACCAATCCGCGCGGAGGCCGGCACCGAACCCCTGACACAACACCAGAGAAGAGCACAGCACAGCACAGCAAGGCACCGAGCACGACATCCGAACCCCCGAAGGGAAGCACAGCTCATGCGTTCAATCAGATCAGTCGCCATCGCCGTGGCCGCCGTCTCCGCACTCACGATGACCGCCGCCTGCGGTGCCGACGACGCCGAGTCGGCGTCCGCCGACAGCACCACCGCCAGCCAGTCCGAGAGCCCCATGGACTCCGGCGACGACGCGGGTGCTGCGGATCCTGCCGCCAACCTGGTCGGCCCCGGCTGCGCCGGCTACGCGGAGGCGGTCCCCGACGGCGCCGGCTCGGTCGCAGGCATGGCCCAGGACCCCGTCGCCGTGGCCGCCGGCAACAACCCGTTGCTCAAGACGCTGACCGCAGCCGTCTCCGGCAAGGTGAACCCGAAGGTGGACCTGGTCGACACCCTCAACGGCGGTGAGTTCACCGTCTTCGCGCCGGTCGACGACGCCTTCGCCAAGATCCCCGCCGACACGCTGAAGTCGCTGAGCAAGCCGGCCAACGCCGACGCGCTGCAGTCGATCCTGACCTACCACGTGGTCGAGGGGCAGATGAGCCCTGACGAGATCGCCGGCGAGACGCTGACCACGGTGCAGGGTGAGGAGCTGAAGATCTCCGGCTCCGGCGACGAGCTCAAGGCACAGGACGCGAACGTGATCTGCGGCGGCGTGCAGACCGCCAACGCGACGGTCTACCTGATCGACGCGGTGATGATGCCGCCGACCATGATGTGACCTGACCGACCCAGTGGCCCCGGCTCCGGCCGGGGCCACTGTTCTGTCTCCTGCCCCGGGTCAGGGCAGAATGCAGACGTGATCACCTTCGAGCTCGCCACCGAGCTCCGCGACGCCGGCCTGGGCTGGGTACCCGCGTCCGGAGACCGGTTCATGGTTCCCGACCGGGACCTCGACGACCAGGTCTTCGTGATCAGCGAGATGACGATCGAGCCGCAGCAGCTCGTGACCGGCGGCATCGTCCGGTTCAACGGCACCACCGAATGGGCGCTCGACAGCATCGAGCAGACCGAGGTGGTCTGGCTGCCGCACGAGGCGCAGCTGCGGACGCTGCTCGGCGACGCGTTCCTGCGGCTCGAGGCGGTTCCCGACGGGTTCGTCGTGGTGCTCCGCGAGGACGGGTACGGCGGCCATGGCGGGCGTCATCTCGACATCGACGCGGAACGTGCCTACGCCCGGGCGCTGTTGACGGTACTGCGCCGGAATGGGAACCGGTGACCGGCGGTTGGGGCCTGACGTGACCCGTCGCCTCGCCCAGCTCTTCGCCGGCCTGCTCCTCTACGGCATCAGCCTCGCCTTCGTGCTCCGCTCCGGGCTGGGCCTGGCGCCGTGGGACGTGCTGCACCAGGGCCTGGCCCGGCACACCGGCCTCACCGTCGGGCAGATGATCATCATCGTCAGCTTCGTGGTGCTGCTGCTGTGGATCCCGCTGCGGGAGCGACCCGGCTTCGGCACGCTCGCCAACGCGGTCCTGATCGGTGTCGCCGTCGACCTCACCATGCTGGTGGTCGACGACGTGACAGCCTGGTCGATGCGGGTCCTGCTGCTCGTCGCCGGCGTGCTGCTGAACGCGCTGGCCACCGCGCTCTACATCGGCGCCCTGCTCGGACCCGGGGCGCGGGACGGGTTGATGACCGGCCTCGTCCGACGTACCGGCAGGTCGGTGCGACTCGTGCGCACCTCGATCGAGCTGACCGTGCTGGTGGTGGGCTGGCTGCTCGGCGGCACCGTCGGGGTGGGCACCCTGCTCTACGCCTTCGCGATCGGACCGATCGTGCACGTGCTGCTGCCGCCGTTGACGGTGCGCCGCGAGCCGGTCCGGACCACCCGTTAGAGTCGCGGCCATGGGGTCAGCCGACGCGAGACAGCGCGGTCGGCGGTCGAGGTCCCGACGCGGTCTCAAGCTGTGGCAGGAGACCATCGTGCTGGTCGCGCTGGCCATCCTCGTCTCGGTCGTGGTCAAGGCGTTCTTCGTGCAGATGTTCTACGTGCCCTCGGGCTCGATGAAGCCGCTGTTCGCGGTGAACGACCGGATCCTGGTCGAGAAGATCTCCTACTGGAGCGGCGATGTGCAGCGCGGCGACGTCGTCGTGTTCAGCGACCCTGGACACTGGCTCGGCGTCGCCCCCGACGTGGAGGGGGTGCACAAGCTGCTGTCCCTGGTGGGGCTCTACCCGTCCGGCGGGCACCTGGTGAAACGGGTGGTCGGGGTCGGCGGCGACCACGTGGTGTGCTGCGACGACCGCGGCCGGCTGACGGTGAACGGCGAACCGGTCGCCGAGTCCGACTACCTCGCCGAGGGGACAGCACCCTCGGAGGAGAAGTTCGATGTGCGGGTCCCCGCGGACAGCCTGTGGGTGATGGGCGACAACCGCTCGAACAGCCAGGACTCGCGCGCCCACCAGCGGCTGCCGAACGGCGGGGCGGTCCCGGTCGACGACGTCGTCGGCAAGGTGTGGGCGATCGTCTGGCCGTGGGACCGCACCCAGATCCTGGACGACCCCGACCTTCAGGCCGGCTGAGCGCCGCGCCGCCAGCGGTACTCCACCTCCGGGCGGCCACCTCCGCCGTACCTGACCTGACGTTCCACGAGCTGCGCGTCGGCGAGGTGCTCGAGGTAGCGCCGGGCGGTCACCCGCGACGAGCCGACCGCCGAGGCCACCTCCGAGGCCGACAAAGCCTGCGTCTTCGCACGCAGCGTGACGGTCACCTGCTTCAGGGTGTCGGCGCTCATCCCCTTGGGCAGCGCGGCGGCCGAACCGCTGGTGCGGAGCATCCCGATCAGCTGGTCCACCTCGTGCTGGACGACCTCGTCGTCGGTGGCGCCGAGTCGCTGCTTGTAGTCGGCGTAACGCTCGAGCTTGCCGCGTAGCCCAGCGAAGCTGAACGGCTTGAGCAGGTACTGGACGACACCTTGGGCCACCGCCTTGCGCACCACCTCGAGGTCGCGCGCCGAGGTCACCGCGATCACGTCCGGCAGCCGGCCCTCGGCCCGGATCTGCTGCAGCAGGCCCAACCCGTGGCCGTCGGGAAGGTGCATGTCGAGCAGGACGAGGTCGACGTCCGGGTCGGCGCGCAGGTGGCGCAGCGCCTCGGCTCCGGACCGGGCCACACCGGCGACCTCGAAACCGGCCACCCGTCCGACGTACTCCGCGTGTGCCTGTGCGGCCACCTCCTCGTCCTCCACGATCAGCACCCGCAGCGTCATCGGTCCCCCTCCGGGCGGCTGAGGTGGACGTCGAAGCAGGCGCCGCCGAGGTCCGACGTACCGACGTCGATCGCGCCGCCGTACCTGCGCACCACCTGCCCGACCAGCGCCAGGCCCAGGCCGCGGCCCGCCGCCGGACCGGAGCCGGTCTTGGTGGACCAGCCCCGCTCGAAGACCCGTGCCACCATGTCCGGCGCAAGCCCGCGGCCGCTGTCGGCGACCCGGACCGTCAGCTCGTGCTCGTCGGCGACCACCTCGACCTCGACGCGCCGGGTCGGTGAGTCCGAGACCGCGTCGAAGGCGTTGTCCAGCAGGTTCCCGAGCAGCGTGATCATGTCCCGGGGCTCCACGAAGAGACCGCTCACCCGGGTGGCCGTACCGATCCGCAGCTCGACGCCACGCTCGGCGGCCTGGGCCGACTTGCCGAGCAGCAGGGCCGCGACGACCGGCTCGTCGACGGCTCCCACGACCCGGTCGGTGAGCAGCTGGGCGACCTGGAGCTCCTCGGTGGCGAAGTCGAGCGCCTCCTCAGTGCGGTCCAGCTCGATCAGCGACACCACCGTGTGCAACCGGTTCGCGGCCTCGTGGTTCTGCGAGCGCAGCGACTCCGCCAGCCCGCGCACGGTGTCCAGCTCGCCGGCGACGGCCTGGAGCTCGGTGTGGTCGCGCAGGGTTACCACCGACCCGAGCTCATGGCCCTGCCAGCGCGCGGGTGACTGGTTGAGCACGAGCACCAGGTCGCCGACCAGGTGGATCTCGTCGGGCCGGGAGGCTCCGGCCCGGATCGACTCGGTCAGCGGTTCCGGAAGACCCAGCTCGGTGACCGGCCGGCCGACCGGATCGGTGTCGATCCCGAGCAGCCGGGTCGCCTCGTCGTTGACCAGCTGGACCGTCCCCTCGGCGTCGACCAGCAGCAGGCCCTCCCGTACGGCGTGCAGGACGGCGTCGTAGTACTCGTACATCCGGGTGATCTCCCGCTCCCCCAGGCCGTGCGTCTGCCGCCGCAGCCGGCGGCTGATCAGCCATGCCCCCGCGGCACCGAGCCCCAGCACCAGCAGGCCGGCGACCCCGATCGAGACCAGCCGCGAGCGGAGCTGCTCATCGATCCGGTCCAGGGTGATCCCCACCGAGACCAGCGCGACCACGTCCTGGCCGTCGAAGACCGGGACCACGGCGCGCATCGAGGGGCCCAGGGTGCCGGTGTACTCCTGGGTGAACACGCTGCCCTGCGGCGCGCCGCCGAGGTCCCCGATGAACCGGTGCCCGATCCGTGCCGGGTCCGGATGCGAGTAGCGGGTCCGGTCCAGGGCCATGACGACCACGAAGTCGGTCCCGGAGTCGCGCCGTACCTGCTCGGCATAGGGCTGGATCACCTCCGACGGCGCGCCGCCGCGCAGCGCCTGCCGGAGGGTGGGTGCGTCGGCGACAGCCTCGGCGACCGCCACCGACCGGTCGCGTGCACCGTCGAGCTGGGTACGGCGGGCGTCGGCGACTGCGAGCACGGCGGCCGCCACGACGACCAGCAGCACGATCAGGGTCTGCAGCACGAAGATCTGCTGGGCGACGGCGCTGCTGCGTCCGCCTCTGCGGCCGGCCATCCCCGCATTCTGCCCGAGCCGGCGTGAACTCAACGAACACAAGGGTGACCGCAGTCACAGCCGTCTCCAGTCTTGACCGAGACCCATCAATTCCGGAGGAACTCTGATGACATCCCTGCAGCAAACCCCTGCGCCCGGCCGCGCGAAGAAGGACCGCACGCACTATCTCTACCTCGCGGTGGTCGCAGCAGTCGGCCTCGGCATAGCCTTCGGCTTCATCGCCCCCGATGCGGCGGTGCAGCTCAAGCCGCTCGGCACGGCGTTCGTCGCGTTGATCAAGATGATGATCCAACCGGTGATCTTCTGCACGATCGTGCTGGGTGTCGGTTCGGTGCGCAGCGCGGCGCAGGTCGGCAAGGTGGGTGGTCTTGCGCTCGGCTACTTCCTGACCATGTCGACGGTCGCGCTCGGGATCGGGCTCGTGGTCGGCAACATCCTTCACCCGGGCTCCGGTCTGCACCTCGACGACAAGGTCGCCGCCGAAGGAGCCGCACAGGCCTCCGGCGAGGCCGGCTCGACCACGGACTTCCTGCTCGGCATCGTGCCGGACTCGTTGTTCTCGTCGCTGACGAGCGGAGAGATCCTGCAGACGCTGCTGGTGGCGCTGCTGGTCGGTTTCGCACTGCAGGCGATGGGCCGCACCGGCGCGCCGGTGATCCGGGGCATCGAGCACCTGCAGCGGGTGGTGTTCCGGGTGCTGGCGATGGTGATGTGGGCAGCGCCCGTGGGTGCCTTCGGGGCGATCGCCGCGGTTGTCGGCGAGACCGGTCTCGACGCGCTGAAGAGCCTTGCCGTGATCATGATCGGCTTCTACGTGACCTGCATCCTGTTCGTGTTCGTGGTGCTCGGCTCGATCCTGAAGCTGGTGACCGGTGTCAGCGTGTTCAAGCTGTTGAAGTACCTGGGCCGCGAGTTCCTGCTGATTCTGTCCACCTCCTCCTCCGAGTCCGCGCTGCCGCGGCTGATCGCGAAGATGGAGCACGCCGGGGTGGACAAGACCACCGTGGGCGTCGTGGTCCCGACCGGCTACTCGTTCAACCTCGACGGCACCGCGATCTACCTGACCATGGCGTCGCTGTTCATCGCCTCGGCGATGGGTGACCCGTTGAGCATCGGCGAGCAGATCTCGCTGCTGGTGTTCATGGTGATCGCGTCCAAGGGTGCCGCGGGGGTCACCGGCGCCGGTCTGGCCACGCTCGCCGGCGGGCTCGCCTCGCACCGCCCCGACCTGGTCGACGGCGTCGGCCTGATCGTCGGCATCGACCGGTTCATGTCCGAGGCCCGTGCGCTGACCAACTTCGCGGGCAACTCGATCGCCACCGTCCTGGTCGGCGCCTGGACCGGAGGACTCGACAAGGAGCGGCTCGACCGGGTGCTGGCCGGTGAGGAGCCGTTCGACGAGACCACGATGCTCGACGACGAGGAGCGGGCCGAGCACACCGACCCGGCACCGGTGGAGCGGGAGCTGGTCCACCACTGACTCGTCGGAGTCACTCGGGCGTGTTGTCCGCCGTGCCGCCGATCGTGAACGGGGTCCGGAAGCCGGTGTACATCAGGTGTGCCACCAGGCCCTCCGCGGCATGCGGCAGGTTGTGGCAGTGATCCATCCACACGCCCGGGTTGTCCGCCAGGAACGCGACGTCGTACGCCCCGCCGTCGGCGACGTTCAACGAGTCCGTCCACCACGGGCTGCCGGTCGCTCGCACCCCGTCGCGGGCCAGCACGACGACGTGGTGCCCGTGCAGGTGCATCGGGTGCTCGTCGCCGCTGTTGTTCTCGATGTGCATCCGGACGATGTCGCCCTCGGTGACGGTGAACATCGGCACGTCGGGGAACAGGTGTCCGTTGATGGTCCACCACAAGCCGGGGCGGCCGTCCACGAACCCCGGGCGGCGCCCGATGACGTAGTCGAAGCTCCGTGTCGCGTCGGCCGGGTCGAACCCGATCGGTGCCGGTGAACCGTAGTCCAGCAGGTCGAGGAGCCGCTCGGGCTTCGAGGTGGGCGGCGTCGGTTCACCGAGCGCGACGGCGGTGCCGCCCATCTCCACCCGGACGCCGGAACCGTCAGCGGGCATCACCACCTCGAGGTCGGCTCGGGCTCCGGCGGTGAGCAGCACCGCCTTGTCCTCCACCTGCCCGGGATCGTGGACGTCGTTGCCGTCGACGGCCACCAGCCGGTACGGCGCACCGGAGGTCCACACCGACATCACTCCGTTGTCGGTGTTGATCGCCCGGACGCGGACGGTGGCACCGGGCGGGGCCGGCACCGCGAGCTCACGCTCGCGGCCGTTCACCGTGTGCCGGCCGTCGTAGACGTGCACCAGCGCGAGCGCGTCTACGAGCCCGGGGTCCTGCTCCTCCGGCATGACCACAAGGGCACCGAGCAGACCGCCCTTGACCTGTTCGTGCGAGACCTGGTGCGAGTGGTACCAGTAGGTCCCGGCCTGCTCCGCGACGAACCGGTAGGTGTAGCTGCCGCCCTTGGGCACCGCGTCCTGGGTGACCCCGGCGACGCCGTCCATCGCGTTCGGCACGTCGACGCCGTGCCAGTGCAAGGTGATCCCGTCCGGCACGGACCTGTTCTCGAGCGTCACTTCGACCAGTTGGCCCTGCACCGCTCGGATCTCCGGTCCGGGCGACTGTCCGTTAAGGGTGTAGCCGGAGACCGTGCGCCCGGACGCGAGCGTGAACTCACCCTGCTCAGCGACCAGGTGGACCTTCACGTCGGCCGGCCGGTCCGCGTCGGCCACGATCTCGGTGATGTCCATCCCGCCGGCGTGCAGCCCGGCATGCCCGCCGGCGGCCGTCGCCGCAGCCCCGCCGCCGTAGTCGGCGTACCCCATGTCCATCACGGAGTAGTCGTCGGGCATCAGGCTGTTCGACCACATCCAGATCAGCGGAGCGAGTACGACGGACGTGGCGAGGCACGCGATCAGCAACCGCAGGCGACTACTCATCGACGTCTCCCGCGGTGACGCGAACGGGACTCAGACCAGCTCAGGCTCGGACGATGCCGCGTGGGTGCTGGCCACGGACCGAGCCCGGCCCACCCGCGCGCCGGCTGTCATGGCCAGGCCCAACAGGATCAGCGCGTTGACGCCGTGCAGCAAGCCGAAGAACGCGTTCTCGTGCCCGAAGATTCCGAGCCCCACCTGAATCACCACGGCCAGCAGCACGAACGCCGCCCACTTGACGCCACCGGGCACCTTGGCGAAGAAGGAGAAGATGAAGAAGATCAGCGCGAGCGCGGGGATGATCATCATCCCGTTCATGCCGTGGATCATCATCCCGACGGCGCCGGTGAACGAGAGGTCCCCCTCCTCGAGCGACTCGATAGCGGCGGAGTCGAAGACGCCACCCTCATCCACCCAGATTCCCAGTCCGGCCACCGCGAACGCGATCATCGACGCCTGGATGACGACCTCGAGCGCGATCAGGTACGCGAGCACGCGATATGCAGTCCTCATGGCGGTACTCCCCTTCAACGGACGCGACGAGACCGCCGCCTTCCGAGGCTAGGACTGCGGCCCCCCACCCCGAAAGGTCCGGACGGACTAGTCACGCGGAAAGCGCACGGAAGGTCGGGAATGCACGCTCGCCCGGTCGGGACACCGGGATGGTCCGCGCCGGGTCGAGGGCCTCGACCTGGACCAGCTCCGTCGTCGTCCTATGCCGAGTGCGTGTACTCGTAGTCGAGGGGCCCGTGGTGGGGGTAGATCTCGAGGGCGAGGTCGGGGTTGTGCTTGCCGGTGGCCGCGGGCGTGGTGGCCGTGCTCGTGGTGATGGTGCGGGTGCCGGTGTGGTCGACGAGGTAGTACTGGTTTTGGGGTGACTTCCAGAGGTAGAGGCCGGGGAAGGGTTGGCGTAGCTGCCAGGCGCTGAAGGTCTTGATCCGGTGGTGGAAGGTGGTCATCGGC
>DASSBE010000043.1:0-45627 GCA_035699065.1 Nocardioidaceae bacterium | reverse complement strand
GTGAAGATGAAGCGCTTCATCTTGGGGTTCCAGCGACGGGTCTGGTGCCCGAAGTGGACGCCGCTCTCGAGGAGCTGACGCATGGTGACGACGGCCATGGCCTTCGTCCTTCCTTGTCCGGTGACCCTCCCGGCGCGTGCGGCCGCGACGGACCGGGGTCCGGCGCACCGACTCACGGGAGCGGTCGCTTCAGTTGTCGCAGGTCAGCGGGTGCTGCCTGCCCTGACGCCCGACGCGCGTCCCGGACCCCGGAGGCGATATGCCTTCGGAGACTGACGGAACGTCGCCCGCGGTGATCCGTCGACCGGTGGAGCGGGCCGGCGGCTCGTTGCGGAGTGCGAGCGTGCGAGGTCAACCCGCTTGCACGGGTTGCCACCGGCAATTCTAGACGAGGAACCGCCCGCAGCCCTAATCGCGGGGCCTGGCCGGCAGGCGTCCACAGACGCTCCGCGGTGGCGGTTGTGCACAGGCTGCGGCCCAGACGTTGGTACGACGGACAGGGCGGTCCACCCTCGGCCCATGGCATGTACCCTCGCACACCTGTTGTCCGCTCCCCTGCTCGCCGTGCTGGGCCTGGGCCTGGGACTCGCCGCGGGGCCTGTCGCATCCGCCGCCGACGGTCTCACCCCTCCGTCCGGGACCACCCACGTGTGGCCGCTCGACCCACGACCCGAGGTCGCCGAGGGCTTCGCGCCGCCGACCCAGGAGTGGGGCGCCGGCCACCGCGGTGTCGACCTGCGCGGCAGCCCCGGCCAGGCGGTCCGCGCCGCGCGGGACGGCACGGTGACCTTCGCCGGCATGCTCGCCGGCCGCGGGGTCGTGGTGGTCGACCACGGGGCCACCCGGACGACCTACGAGCCGGTGGATGCCTCCGTGGCGGTCGGTGACCGGGTCCGCGCCGGACAGCGGATCGGCTCGCTGGGGTTGTTCGGGTCCCACTGCTGGCCCCGGGCCTGTCTGCACTGGGGCCTGATCGAGGGCGAGACCTACCTGGACCCGCTGAGCCTGGTGGGCGCCGGACCGGTGCGGCTTCTCCCGCTCCACTCTGACCTGCCGTTGGTCAAGGCGCCCGCCGCACCGCCGATCCTGCCGCCGACCCGGTGGTCTGCCCTGCCGCCGACCCGATGGTCCGCCCCGTGGGCCGCCTCGGGGCTGGGCGTCGTCAGGCCCGGGGGTGTGCTTGCCGGTAGGCCTGGCGCAGCCGGTCTGTGGTGACGTGGGTGTAGATCTGCGTGGTGGCCAGCGACGCGTGCCCGAGCAGCTCCTGGACGGAGCGCAGGTCGGCGCCGCCCTCGAGCAGGTGGGTCGCCGCGGTGTGGCGCAGACCGTGCGGGCCGAGGTCGGGGGCACCGGGCACGTCGGCGAGCCGGGCGTGCACCATGCTGCGCACGGCCCGTTGGTCGATCCGCCGGCCACGGGCACCGAGGAACAGCGCCGCCCCCGCGCCTGGCAACACGACCTGTGGCCGCACCGCGAGCCACGCCGCGAGGGCCTGGTCGGCCGGCTGACCGTAGGGGACGCTGCGCTCCTTGCGGCCCTTGCCGAAGACCCGCGCCACCCGCCGTTCCCTGTCGACGTCGTCGATGTCGAGCCCGCACAGCTCGCCGACCCGGATGCCGGTGGCGTAGAGCAGCTCGAGCATCGCGACGTCGCGGATCCCGAGCGGGCTGCCGTCGTCGGCGCGGACGGCGGCCGCCTCGAGCACCTCCCGCGCCTCGTCGACCCTCAGCGCGGGCGGCAGCGTGCGATGCGCCTTCGGGGAGCCGAGCAGCGCGCCGGCGTCGGTCTCGGCACGTCCGGTGCGCTGCGCCCAGGCGGTGAACACCCGCACCGCGGTCGCCCGGCGAGCCATGGTGGTGCGTGCCTTGCCGAGCGTCTGCTGCTTGGCGAGCCAGCTGCGCAGCGTGCGCACGTCCAGCGAGGTGACGTCGACGTGGCCGAGCATCGCGGCGTGCTCGAGCATGCCGGCGATGTCCCCGATGTAGGCGCGGACGGTGTGCGCGGTCAGGTCGCGCTCGGAAGTCAGGTGCCGCTCGTAGTCGGCAAGGATCGCCGCCATCGGCTCGGGCAAGGACGATGCGTCGCCGTCCTGCTCGGGGCCATGGCCGGGATCCGCTTCCCGCGGTGGAGTCTCGTCTGCGGCCACGCTCCGTAGCCTAGGTGTTCCGGGCGGGCCCAGGCGTTCGCCGCGCTCGTCGGCAGTCGGTGTCGGCACTCGGCGTCGCGCATCCTAGGCATCGCGGGACAGGGACCAGCGGCCGTCCACCTCCTGCACGAACCCGGCGCTCCGCATCCGCCCCAGCACGGCGACGACGTCACCGGCCGCGAGCCCCGCGGTCCTCGCGATCGACGCCCCGGACGCCGGCTGCCGCGCCGGCACCGCGTCCAGCACCCGGCGTTCGCGTTCGGTCAGCCCGTCCCGGGGCCGGTCCGGGCCGCGTGCGGCGTGGGCGAGGAAGGAGCCGGCGGGCGAGACCAGCTCGAGCACGTCGGCGCCACGGGTGACCAGTGCGGCCTCCTGACGGCGGATCAGCTCGTGGACGCCCTCGGACGGCGCACTGGTCACAGGGCCGGGGACACCCATCAGCACCCGGTTGAGGCGGGTGGCCCAGTTGGCCGTGTTCAGCGCTCCGCTGCGGACCGCCGCCTCGACGACGACGGTGCCCTGTGCCAGGGCTGCGATCACCCGGTTGCGAGACAGGAAGCGGTACCGGGTCGGCGCGCAACCCGGCGGCAGCTCGGAGATCACCAGGCCCACGTCGGCGATGTAGTCGAGCAGGTTCTTGTGCGCCGACGGGTAGGCCCGGTCCACGCCGCAGGCCAGCACCGCGACCGTCGGGCCGGTAGCAGCGAGCGCGCCACGATGAGCGGCCTGGTCGATCCCGAACGCCGCGCCGGAGACCACGCAGACCCCTTCCGACCCGAGCGCCGCCGCCAGGTCGGAGGCGACGTTCGCGCCGTAGCTCGTGGCGGACCTGGAGCCCACCACAGCAACGGCCCGGGCACACGCATCAGCCAGGCTCAGCGGACCCTTCGCCCACAGTCCGAGCGGACTGCCGCCGCGGCCCTGCAACGGTTCGACCCGGTCCAGGTCGTACAGAGCCGTGGGCCACTCGGCGTCACCGGGGCACACGAACCGGATGCCCGCGGCGGCCGCCCTGTCCAGGTCCCGCTGCGGGTCGAGCGCACGCAGCCGGTCGGCTACGTCAGTGAACACCCCGGCGATGTCCTGCTCGTCGCGCAGCAGCTCGTAGACCTTGACCGCGCCCAGCCGGGCGACCAGCGTCGAGAGCCGGACGTCGCCGGGTTCGCTGAGCCGGCTCAGGGCCGCCCGGGCGATCCGGTCACTCATCCGGCCGCCCTTGCCACGTCAAGCGTCTCCAGGCTCAGCGGCTCCCCGGTCCTGAGCCGCAGCGCGACGTCGAGCTCGCGTGTGCCCGGGCGGTCCACCGCCGACAGGTCCGCCACGGTCCAGGCCAGTCGGTGCGCGCGGGTGGCCCCGCGACGGGTGAGCACGCCGGCGTACACGCGCTCGGCCAGGATCTGCTCGGCGTCGTCGCTCAGCGGCCAGCGCTCCCGCAGGGCGGGTCCGGCCACGTCGGCGTTGAGCCGCCACGACGTGCCGGCGTACCGCTCGGCCTGCCGTTCACGTGCGGCGGTGACCCGGACCCGGATCGCGGCGGAGGACTCCGGGCGCGCCAAGGGGTCGCGCATCTCGTGGGCACGGACCGGTTCGATGTGGCGGGTGATGTCGATCCGGTCCGCGATCGGTCCGCTGATCCGCTTGCGGTACTCGCGGCGCTTGACCTCGGTGCAGGTGCACCGGTTGTCGCGGTCCGTCGGATGGTAATCACCGCAGGGGCACGGGTTGCACGCCAGCACGAACATCGAGCGGGCCGGGAAGGTCGCGGACTCCTCGCCGCGGGCGATGGTGATCTCGCCGCTCTCAAGCGGCTGCCGGAGCGCCTCGATGATGTCGGCGGAGAAGAACGGGAACTCGTCGAGGAACAGGGCGCCGGTGTGGGCGCGGCTGACCTCACCGGGCCGGACCCGGCCGGTCCCGCCGCCGAGCACGCTGGACCGCGACGCCGAGTGGTGCGGCGCGAGGAACGGCGGCCGGGTGATCATCGTCTGTCCCGACGGCAGGCAGCCCGCCAGGGAGTAGATCGCGCTGAGCTCGAGCGACTCCTCCACGGTCAGGTCCGGGAGCAGGCCGGGGATCCGTTCGGCGAGCGTGGTCTTCCCCGAGCCCTTCGGGCCGGTCAGCATCAGGTGGTGGCCGCCGGCCGCGGCGACCTCGAGCGCGTAGCGCGCGTCGGCCATCCCGAGCACGTCGGCCATGTCGAGGTCCTTGATGCGTTCCTCGCCGCGCCAGGACAGCAGCGGGCCGCTCGCAAGTGGTTCGACCGGCGGCGCCTCGGGCACCTCCGCACCACACAGCACGGCCACCACCTGGGCCAGCGACCGCGCGGCGATCACCGTCATGTCCGGGACCATCGCCGCCTCCTCGGCCTGCGGCTCGGGGACCACCACGCAGCCGATCCCCCGCGACGCGGCGGCCATCGTCATCGGCAGCACACCGGGCACCGCGCGCAGCCGGCCGTCGAGGGTGAGCTCGCCGACGAACACCACACCGTCGAGCGCCCGCACCGGGACGACACCCGAGGCCGACAGCGTGGCCACCGCGATCGCGAGGTCGAAGTGCGGCCCGCGTTTGGGGAGGTCGGCCGGGGACAGCAGGATCGTCACGCGGCGGGTGGTCGGCCACTCGAAGTTGCTGTTGGTGACCGCGGCGCGGCAACGGTCACGGGCCTCGCTGATCGACGCGTCCGGGCGGCCGACCATCGCGGTCTTCACGATGCCCTGCGACAGGTCCACCTGGACGTCGATCAGGTGTCCGGTCGCGCCCTGCAGCGAGATCGTCCTCGCGGTGGCGACCCCCATCTCAGGCGACACCCCGGACGTGCTCGATCCGCACCGCTTCTCCGCGGACGGCGAGCACCCCGACCAGGTCGATCCGCAGCTCGTCAGGACGGATGCTGTGGGCGGCGAGCCAGCGCGCCGCGAGCCGCCGGATCCGCGCCGCCTTCTGCTCGGTGACTCCCTCCAGCGGGGAGCCGAAGGCCATCGAGGACCTGGTCTTCACCTCGCAGACCACCAGGACCCGGCCGTCGCGCAGGACCAGGTCGATCTCGCCCTGGTCGCAGCGCCAGTTCCGGTCGAGCACGGTCATCCCCTGCTCGCTGAGGTGACGGGCGGCCAGGGCCTCGCCGTACGCCCCGAGTGCGGTGCGTTGCTGTGCTGTCGTCGACATCGAAACCTCCTCCGCGCAGACTCGCGCAGAGCAGGGACGGTTTCACCGGTCGCGTCGAAGGCTGGGGACAACCAGCCGCCCCGACCGGTTGGGGACGAAAGCTGGCCCGGTCAGACCTTCGGCGGTTCGATGTCGGCCTGCGAGAGCTCCTCGACGTTGACGTCCTTGAAGGTGAGCACCTTGACGTTCTTGGCGAACCGGGCGGGGCGGTACATGTCCCAGACCCACGCGTCGGTCATCGACACCTCGAAGAACACGTCCCCGGCCTCGGTGCGGGCCTTCACGTCGACCTGGTTGCACAGGTAGAAGCGACGGTCGGTCTCGACGACGTACTTGAAGATGCCCACCACGTCGCGGTACTCGCGGTAGAGGTGGAGCTCCATCTCGGTCTCGTACTTCTCGAGATCCTCGGCGCTCATCGGGCGTCCTCCAAAGCTGTCATCGACTCGGGAACCAGGTCGTCGAGCTCATTCTCCCCGAGATCGTCGAGCCCGGGCGGCACAGACTCACCGAGCGCGCGTCGTACGTTGACGAACCTGCGCCGGTGGATCTCACACGGCCCGTGCTCGTCGAGCGCCGCGGAGTGCGCCGCGGTGATGTAACCCTTGTGCGTCTCGAAGTCGTAGACCGGGTAGGTGCGGTGCAGCTCGCACATGATCCGGTCGCGGGTGACCTTCGCGATCACCGACGCCGCCGCGATGCAGGCCGCGACCCGGTCCCCCTTCCACACCGCGAGCCCGGGCACCCCCAGGCCGTCGACCGGGAACCCGTCGGTGAGCACGTACGACGGACGCAGCTCGAGCATCGCGGTGCAGCGGCGAAGAGCTTCAAGGTTCGCCACGTGCATGCCGAGCCGGTCGCACTCGTCGGGGCCGATCACCACCACCGACCACGCGAGCGCGCGGGCGAGGACCTGCTTGTAGCAGCGTTCCCGCGCCTTCGCGGTCAGCAGCTTGGAGTCGGCCAGCCCCGGCACCTGGCCCCGCTGGCCCTCCGGAAGGATCACCGCGGCCGCGACCAGCGGACCGGCGCACGCGCCCCGGCCGGCCTCGTCCACGCCCGCGATCGGGGCCAGTCCGGCACGGCGCAGGGCCCGTTCGTAGCCGTAGAGTCCGGCGTCGCGACGCACGGTCGATCCACGGGGCAGCACACTCATGACGCCACCATTGTCACGTGCGCCCCAAGCCCGGCCTAACCGGACCCCACCGAGTCGAACGTGGCGGGCCGTTCGACCATCGTCGCGTGGTCCAGGGGCCAGACCACCATGAAGACCTTGCCGACCACGTCGTCGACCGGGATCTGCCCGCCGCCCGGGTCACCGAGGTGAACCCGGGAGTCGGCGGAGTTGGAGCGGTTGTCGCCCTGCACCCACAGGTAGCCGGGCGCGACCTTGATGTCGAAGCGGATCATCGACGGCTTCTCGCCGGCAGCGAGATAGGACTTCTCGTTCAACGGGACGCCGTTGACGGTGATCCGCCCCTGATCGTCGCAGCACTTCACCTCGTCGCCGCCGACGCCGATCACCCGCTTCACCAGGTGACCGCCGGTCGGGTACAGCCCGAACAGCTCGAGGGCCTTGGTGACCGGGTTGGTGGCGGTCTGCACCTCCGAGGCGTCCAGCCAGCCACCCGGGTCGGCGAACACCACGATGTCACCGCGCTGCGGCTCACCGCCGCCCCAGTAGGACACCTTCTGCACCAGGATCCGGTCGTTGATGACCAGGGTGTCGTACATCGAGCCGGACGGGATGTAGAAGGCCTGCATGAAGAAGGCCTTGATCACGATCGCGAGGACGAGCGCGATCCCGAGCAGCAGGAGCATCTCCTGCCAGAAGGGGAGCTGCTTGTCGTCGCCGGACCTGCTGCGTGAGGTCCGCGCGGACCTCGGCTGCTGCGCGTCCTGGGCATCAGAAGGCCGCGGCCCGTTCGACGTACCTTCCTCGGAGAGCTCCGGTTCCGGCGGGTCGACGCGGCCGCGGCCTACGTTGTCTGAAGGGTGAGTCACCCGGTGAGCCTAGCCAAGCGATGCTCAGCCGGCGGTCGTCGGCTCGCGCCTTTCCTTGATCTTCGCGGCCTTGCCGCGCAGGTTGCGCAGGTAGTACAGCTTCGCGCGTCGCACGTCACCACGGGTGACGACCTCGATCCGGTCGAAGATCGGCGAGTGCAGCGGGAACGTCCGCTCCACCCCGACGCCGAAGGAGACCTTGCGGACGGTGAAGGTCCGACGGATGCCGGAGCCCTGCAGCCGGATGCACACGCCCTGGAACACCTGGATCCGGGAGCGGTTGCCCTCGACGACCTTGACGTGCACCTTGAGGGTGTCGCCGGCGCGGAACGCGGGGATGTCGTCGCGGGCGGTGGCCGCGTCGACCTGGTCGATGACGTTGGTCATGATGTCTCCTCATAGGCGCCACAGGTCACCCACGGAACTGGTGTGCTGAGTCTGGTGGTGGATCCGGTCCGCTCCTCGGTGCGGCACTCCCCCTGTGGCAGGTGGACCGCCGACTCCGGTTGCCCGGGCAGTCGTGACGCGGGACCGAGGGACAAGTCTGCCACAGCGGTCACTGGTCCAGGAAATCGGCGAGGACCTCGCGGTCGCGTCGGTCCAGGGCG
This sequence comes from Nocardioidaceae bacterium, assembly GCA_035699065.1. Lineage (GTDB taxonomy): Bacteria > Actinomycetota > Actinomycetes > Propionibacteriales > Nocardioidaceae > Nocardioides_C. Next base: position 37,701 of record DASSBE010000043.1, on the reverse strand, counting down.
TCCTCGGACAGCTTCGCGAGCAGGTCGGGCCGGCGCTGCGCCGTACGCCGAAGCGCCTCGTCCCGCCGCCACCGCGCGATCTGCGCATGGTGCCCGGTGAACAGCACCTCGGGTACGTCGAGCCCGCGCCACGACGGCGGCTTGGTGTAGACCGGGTACTCCAGCAGGCCGCCGCCCGCACCGGTCGCGTGGGACTCCTCGAACAGCGACTCGGGGTTGCCCATGAACCCGGGCAGCAGCCGGACCACCGCCTCGATGACGACCAGGGCGGCGACCTCTCCCCCGTTCAGCACGTAGTCACCGATCGACACCTCGCGGACCGCCATCGTGGTCCGGGCGTGCTCGACCACCCGTTGGTCGATGCCCTCGTAGCGGCCGCAGGCGAACACCAGCCATGGCTCGGTGCTGAGCTCCTCGGCGAGGTGCTGGGTCATCGGCTCCCCGGACGGGGTGGGCACCACCAGCACCGCGGACCCGTCACCCCCCGACTTGTCAGACTCCTGTGCGGCTATAGCCGCATCACCGTCTGACAAGTCGGTGATCTCGTCGAGGGCCTCGCCCCACGGGTCCGGCCGCATCACCATCCCCGCTCCGCCGCCGTAGGGCGTGTCGTCGACGGTGTGGTGCCGGTCGTGGGTCCACCGCCTCAGGTCGTGCACGCGGACGTCGAGCAGCCCGGAGGCCTGCGCCTTGCCGACCAGCGACAGACTCAGCGGGGCCAGGTAGTCGGGGAAGATCGAGACCACGTCGATGCGCATCTCAGGCGCCTTCCTGGTCCTGCACGTCGGCGTTGAGCAGGCCCGGGCGGTCCGCGACAAGGAGCCGGCCGGCGGGTACGTCGACGGTGGGCACCAGCTGGGCCACGAACGGCACCAGGATCTCGCGACCGTCGTGCGCGGTGATCGACAACAGGTCCTGGGCGGAGGTGTGCAGCACCTCGGTGAGCCGACCGACCTCCACGCCGTCGGTGGTGAGCACGCTGAGTCCGACCAGCTGGTGGTCGTAGAACTCCTCGGGGTCGTCCGGGGTCTCGGACCCGTCGACGGCTGCGGCCAGGAGGAGCCCACGCAGCGCCTCCGCCTGGTTCCGGTCGCGGACCTCGACGAAGGTGACCAGCAGCCGCGACTGGTGCCAGCGGGTGCCCGCCACGGTGAGGTGCTCCGGTCGACCCTCGCTGTGCGGCGGCCCGCCGTGCGGGGTCTGGGTGGCGAGCACGGCGCCGTGCCCGAAGCGGCGGTCGGGCTCGTCGGTGCGCAGCTCGACCGACAGCTCGCCCCGGACGCCGTGCGGCTTGCCGATCCGGCCAACGACCACCTCGGTGCTGCTCACTGCTCCGCCCTCCTGTTCAGGTCCGCCGCAACGCCGGATGGGGAGACCAACCAGGCCTCCCCATCCGAAAAAGCGATCCTCAACCGCGAAAGATCCACGTCCCGACCCCGAAAAGCTCGCGGCTCAACAGTGAAAAGCTCGCGGCTCAGCGGAGGGGTCAGCGGCGACGGTCCACGTCGACGAAGTCGACCCGGGCCCCGCCCTTGCCGGCGAGCGCGTTGATCACCGTGCGGATGGCGGTCGCCGTGCGGCCGCTGCGCCCGATCACCTTGCCGAGGTCCTCGGGGTGCACGCGCACCTCGAGGATCGACCCGCGACGCAGCTGCTTGTCGCGCACGGTCACGTCGTCCGGGTTGTTCACGATTCCCCGGACCAGGTGCTCGAGCGCCTCGGTCAGCACGGCGCTCAGGCCTCGTTCTCGGTGCCCGAGTCGGACTTCGGGTTGTCGACGGTCGAGCCGGTCTTGTCGGCGGGGACCTCACCGCCGGCCTTCTCCTCGGCCTTGTCGGCGTCGAGCGCCTTGACCTCGGCGGCCTCGGCCTCCTCGGTCGCACCCTCGGGGGTCTCGACCGCGGGGGTCTCGGTGGGAGCCGGGGCCTCCTGCTTCGGGGCCACGGGAGCCTCGTCGGCCGGGGTCTCCATCTTGCGGGACTTCTTGGTGACCGCCTCGCCCTTGGGCTCGCTCGCGGACTCCTTCAGCGCCTCGTTGAAGATCTCGGCCTTGTCACGCTTGGCCTCGGCGTACTTCACGGTGCCGTCCGTGCCGGGGAGGCCCTTGAACTTCTGCCAGTCACCGGTCAGCTTGAGGATCGCGGCGACGGCCTCGGACGGCTGCGCGCCGACGCCGAGCCAGTACTGCGCCCGCTCGGACTTGACCTCGATCACCGAGGGCTCCTCCTTGGGGTGGTACTTGCCGATCTCCTCGATCACGCGGCCGTCACGCTTCTTGCGTCCGTCGACGGCGACGATGCGGTAGTACGGCGCACGGATCTTGCCCATGCGCTTCAGACGAATCTTGACGGCCACGAGTGTGGTGTCTCCTTGATTTATTGGCGTGGGTGAACGTCTCGGAACCAGGTGGGGACCAGGCCGATCGGCTCGGTGGACGCTGAGTGGCCGGATGAGAGGGTCCGGGCACACAGGACTCAGCCGGTCATTCTGCCAGACACACGTGCTCCGGTTCCAATCGGCGGTCGTACGCCGGCCTCATCCGACGACGTTGCCCCGCAGCACGATCCGCTTCGGGTCCTTGAGCACGCCGATGTCCTCGAGCGGGTCGGTGTCGAACACCACGAAGTCGGCGGGCGTCCCCTCGGCCAGTGTCCCGTCCAGCCCGAGCCACTCGCGGGCCCGCCACGAGGCGGCACCGAGCGCGTCCTCCGCACTCAGTCCGTAGGTGGTGAGCTCGAGCACCTCGTCGCCGATCAGCCCGTGCGGCAGCACCCCGCCGGCGTCCGTGCCGGCGTAGATCGCGACCCCGGCCTCGTGCGCCGCACCGATGGTCTCCCGACGGCGCTCGTACAACGCCATCATGTGCTCGGCGTACTTCGGGAACTTCTCGCCACCCGCCGCCGCGTAGCCCGGGAAGTTGCCGAGCTGCTTGACCGTCGGCACCAGCGCGACCCCGTTGGCGACCATGGTGTCGATCAGTTCGGTCGACAGCCCGGTTCCGTGCTCGATGCAGTCGATCCCGGAGCCGATCAGGTCCGGCAGCGCGTGCTCGCCGAACACGTGGGCGGTGACCCGGGCGCCCCGGTCGTGCGCCGCCTTCATCGCCTCGTCCAGCGACTCACGGGTCCACGACGGCGTGAGGTCGCCGGCCTCGCGCTCGATCCAGTCGCCGACGAGCTTCACCCAGCCGTCGCCGCGCTCGGCCTCCTTGGAGACGTACGTCGCGAGGTCTTCGGGCTCGATCTCGTGGGCGTAGTTGCGGATGTAGCGGCGGGTCCGCGCGATGTGCCGACCTGCCCGGACCAGGCGCGGCAGGTCGTCGCGGTCGTGGATCCAGGAGGTGTCCGCGGCCGAGCCGCAGTCGCGCAGCAGCAGCGCACCGGCGGCGCGCTCGGTGAGGGCCTGCTCCTCCTGGACCGGCTCGGGGACGGCGCCGTGCGCGTCGAGACCGATGTGGCAGTGCGCGTCGACGAGACCGGGGACGATCCAGCCCTCCGCCACGAGCTCGGCGGACGCGACCGGTTCGTAGGTCACCTTCCCGTCGACGACGTACACGTCCCTGCTCTCCTGCCCGGGGAGCACGACGCCGCGAAACCTCAGTGCAGTCATGGCCCGACGTTATCGCGGCCTGGCTTCACTGCTTGGGCAGGTACTTGGAGAACTCCTGGGGCAGCTGGAAGTCCTCGGGATCCATCTGCTCGGTGTCGGCCGGGACGCCGAACGGGTTCGCGCCGTTGCCGGACTCCTTGGCCCGCAGCGCCGCCGCCTTCTCCTCCTGCGCCCGCTTGGCGGGGTTGCCGGAGCCTCGCTTGGCCTTGCCCTTCTTCGGGGCCTGCTTCGCCTTCGTCCGCTTGCCGCCCCCGAGACCAGGCATCCCCGGCATCCCGGGCATGCCCGGCATTCCGCCGCCCTTGGCCATGGACATCATCATCTTGCGGGCCTCGAAGAACCGGTCCACGAGCGTGTTCACATCCGAGACCTGGGTCCCCGAGCCCTTGGAGATCCGGGCCCGACGCGAGCCGTCGATCAGCTTCGGGTTCTCCCGCTCGGTCGGGGTCATCGAGTAGATGATCGCCTGGATCCGGTCGATCTCACGCTCGTCGAAGTTCTCGAGCTGGTCGCGGAACTGACCCATCCCGGGCAGCATGCCCATGATCTTCGACAGCGAGCCCATCTTGCGGATCGCCTGCATCTGCTCGAGGAAGTCGGTCAGGGTGAAGTCGCCGCCCTTGCCGGTGAGCTTGGCGGCGGCCTTCGCGGCCTGCTCCTGGTCGAAGGACTTCTCGGCCTGCTCGATCAGCGTCATCATGTCGCCGAGATCGAGGATCCGCGAGGCCATCCGGTCCGGGTGGAACAGGTCGAAGTCGGTGAGCTTCTCCCCCGAGGAGGCGAACATCACCGGCTTGCCGGTGATCGAGGCGATCGACAAGGCAGCGCCGCCGCGTGCGTCGCCGTCGAGCTTGGTGAGTACGACGCCGTCGTACCCGACCCCGTCGAGGAACGCCTGCGCGGTGTTCACCGCGTCCTGGCCGATCATCGCGTCGACCACGAACAAGATCTCGTCCGGGTTCACCGCGTCCCGGATGGACGCGGCCTGGCCCATCATCTCGGCATCGACGCCGAGCCGTCCCGCGGTGTCCACGATCACCACGTCGTGCAGCGTCCGCCTGGCCTCCTCGACACCGCCGCGGGCGACCGCCACCGCGTCGCCGACGCCGTTGCCCGGCTCGGGAGCGAACACCTTCACCCCGGCACGCTCGCCGTTGACCTGCAGCTGGGTCACCGCGTTCGGCCGCTGCAGGTCCGCGGCCACGAGCAGCGGGCTGTTGCCCTGCTCCTTGAGCCACAGCGCGAGCTTGGCGGCCAGTGTGGTCTTGCCGGCGCCTTGCAGCCCGGCGAGCATGATCACGGTCGGCGGGTTCTTCGCGAACCGGAGCCGGCGGGTCTCGCCACCGAGGATCGTGACCAGCTCGTCGTTGACGATCTTGATGACCTGCTGGGCCGGGTTCAGCGCCCCGCTGACCTCTTCGCCGCGCGCACGCTCCTTGACCGCGCCGACGAACTCCTTGACGACCGGCAGCGCGACGTCGGCCTCGAGCAGGGCGATCCGGATCTCGCGCGCGGTCGCGTCGATGTCGGCGTCCGACAGCCGGCCCTTGCCACGCAGGTTCTTGAACGTGTCGGCAAGGCGGTCAGAAAGAGTCGCAAACAATGGTGGTCAGTCCTCGTGATCAATGGCGCTACGTCAACCTCGCGGCGCATCGGGGTCGCGAGACGTTCAGGCGTCAAGGGTAACCGGGCCGCCCAGCCTCCGTCGTACAACCACCCCCGCCCCCGTCACCATGGCGACGCCGGGAACGGACCGCATCGGCCGACAGCTCGGCGCGGACCCGGCGGGTGAGGTCGGCGACCAGGCCCGCCCGCCAGGCGCTCCATGCCCTGGCGGACGTGGCCCGCGCGTCGGCCTCGGTGAGTACGGCGAGCAGGGTGAGTGTGTCCACGTCGACCACCCGCTCGGCGACGTGCTCGAGGGTGTCGGAGTCCCGGAGGTCACGGGTCGTCGCCACCTCGGCGAGCAGGAGGTGGTGGCGCACCAGCCGGCCGATGAGCTCGATGTCGCGGACGGCGAACCCGAGCCGCTCCGAGATCGCGACCGCCAACGGTTCACCCGCGACGCAGTGGTCGAGGTCGCCGCCCTTGCCGATGTCGTGCAGCAGTGCGGTCACCAGCAACACGTCCGGGCGGCCGACCCGGCGGGTCAGCCGGGAGGCCTCGACGCAGGTCTCGACGAGATGCCGGTCGACGGTGTACCGGTGGACCGACGAGGCGTGCGGCAGCAGCCGGACCCGCTCCCACTCCGGGAGCAGCCGGGCCAGGGCGCCGGTCTCGTCGAGGGTCTCCCACACCGCCAGCAGCCCGGGTCCGGAGGCCAGGAGCCGCACCAGCAGGTTCCGTCCGTCGCTCGCCCACGGCTCCGCGACGTCGGGACACTCGCGGGCGAGCCGGGCGGCGGTGGCGGGCGCGAGGACGAGGTCGCGTTCGGCTGCCTCGGCCGCCGCGCGAAGCAGCAGCAACGGCTCGGCGGCAGGCTGCGCGGCGGCGTCGAGGACCACCTCGCCGGCGGAGACGGCCAGACCAGGCGCGACCGGGTCGAGCACGGGCCGCCGTTCGCGTCCGGGCGACCGGGCGAGGGTGGCGGAACGTCCGCGGGTGGTCAGCCGGTCGGTCACCGACACGGACGCGACCCGGCGCCAGGTCAGGCGGGAGAGGTGCGTGACCCGCCGACCGGTCTCCCGGACGTGGCGCTGAGCCGCAGCGCCGTCGGCGAGACCGAGTCCGGCGGCGAGGTCGCCCCACAGCTCGGGGCCGACCCGGTCGGTGGAGCGGCCGGCGACCTCGTGCAGCACGTCGCGGACGTCGAGCAGCCGGCGACGGCACCGTTCGAGGTCGGTGTGCGGGACGTCGACCAGCCAGGTCGCGACCAACGCCTTGAGCACGGTCGCGTCGCGCAGTCCCCCGGTCGACTCCTTCAGGTCCGGGACCGCGACGTGTGCCAGCTCGCCGACCCGCCTGCCGCGGCTCGCCACCAGCGCGTGCAGCGCCGGCAACCGGTCGCGGGCGCCACGCCGCCACTCGGCCAGCAGGTCGGTGCGCAACCGCAGCGTCACCGTCGGGTCCCCCGCCACGTGCCGTGCGTCCAACAGTCCCAGCGCCACCCGGACGTCGGCCCCGGCAGCGGCGGCCACCTCCGGCAACGCCCGCACCGCGTGGTCGAGATCGACACCGGCGTCCCAGAGCGGGTACCAGACCCGAGCCGCCAGCTCTGACACGTCGACGTCGCGCGCGTGGACCAGGACCAGATCGAGGTCGCTGTGCGGTGCCAGCTCGCGGCGCCCATAGCCGCCGACCGCCACCAGGGCGACACCCCTCGGGTCGGGACCGGTCCGGGCATCCGCGAACGCCGCCGAGCACAGCGCGTCGGCGGCGTCCGCGCGACGCTGCCGGTCACCGGCGGTCACGAGGTGCTCACGAGGTAATCACCGCACGCTCAGAGCGCTGCCTCGTCGCGGTCGCCGGTGCGGACCCGGACGACGCCCTCGACCGGGACCACCCAGACCTTGCCGTCCCCGATCCGGCCGGTCTGCGCGCTCTTGACGATGATCGCCACCACATCGTCGGTGTCCCGGTCGTCGACGACGATCTCGATCCGGATCTTCGGGACCAGCGCGACGTCGTACTCCGCGCCGCGGTAGACCTCGGTGTGTCCCTTCTGCCGGCCGGACCCGCTGACCTCGCTGACCGTCATGCCGGCGACGCCGATCGTCTCGAGGGCCTCGCGGACCTCTTCCCACTTGTGCGGCTTGACCACCGCGGTGACGAGCTTCATGCGGATGCTCCTTCCTCGACGTGGCTGCTTCTGTTCGGTGCCGCTTCTGGCACGGGAGTACGCCGGGTGGCCGAGGTGCCCGACGTGCCAGCGAAGTCGTAGGCGGTCTCGCCGTGCTCCACGAAGTCGATGCCCTCGACCTCGTCCTGCTCGGCAACCCTCCAGCCCAGGGTGTGCTTCAGCGCCAGCGCGAGCCCCAGGGTGAGCACCCCGGACCAGGCCATCGCGAAGCCGGCGATGACGACCTGCACGATGAGCTGCTTGGCTCCGCCGCCGTAGAGCAGCCCCCCGGAGGTGGCGAGGAACCCGATACCGATGGTGCCGACCAGGCCGCCGACGAGGTGCACTCCCACGACATCGAGCGAGTCGTCGTACCTGAACCGGTACTTCAGGCCGACAGCGAGGGCGCAGACCGCACCGGCCACCGCACCGAGGAGCAGTGAACCGACCGGGCTGAGCGAGCCGCAGGCGGGGGTGATCGCGACCAGGCCGGCGACCACACCGGAGGCGGCACCGAGGCTGGTGCCCTTGCCGTCGCGGATCTTCTCTACCAGCATCCAGCCGAGCATCGCTGCCGCGGTGGCGGCTGTGGTGTTGACCCAGACGAGGCCGGACTCCCCGACGAAGTTGCTCGCGAACTGTACGGAGTTGGCGAACAGGTCGCCCCTGTCGCCGGCGACACCGGGGGTCGCGGCCGGCACGAACGAGCCGACGTTGAACCCGTACCAGCCGAACCACAGCAGTCCGGCACCCAGCATCGTGAACGGCAGGTTGTGTGGGCGCATCGACTCCTTGCCGAAGCCGCGGCGCACCCCGAGCACCAGCGCGAGGACGAGTCCGGCCATCCCGGCGTTGATGTGCACGACCGTTCCGCCCGCGTAGTCGACCGGGACCACGTCGGTGAAGAGCCTCGTGGTCAGCGCACCGGGCGCGCCGCTGAGGAACCCTCCGCCCCACACCATGTGCGCGAGCGGGAAGTAGCAGAGCGTGACCCAGAGCGGGACGAACACCATCCAGGTGGAGAACTTCGCCCGGTCGGCGATCGCGCCGCTGATCAACGCCGCGGTGATGATCGCGAACGTGACCTGGAAGGCGACACCGAGATAGCTGCCCGGGTCGATGCCGCTCAGCCCGAACAGCTCGAACGGGTTGCCGAACAGTCCGGCCGTGCCGTCACCGAACGCGTCGGTGCCGTACGACATCGACCATCCCCACAAGATGTAGACGACCGTGACGACGCCGATCGCGCCGAACGACATCATCATCATGTTCAGGACGGACTTCGACCGCGTCATGCCCCCGTAGAAGAACGCCAGACCCGGCGTCATCAACAAGACCATGGACGCGGAGGTGAGAACCCAGGCTGCGTGGCCGGTGTCCAAGGGAGCCTCCAGAGCTCGTGCGAAGAGCGATGGCGCCACGCCGACCTCGTCGTCGTCCGGCCCATCCGGTGAGGCAACCCTGCCGTGGCCACGTTTCGCCGGGCGGCGCCTCGTGTTGCGGGCCGGTGACGTGTGGGGTCGACGTGTTACGGCTTCGTGACGCGTTTCCGGACCGATCGCCTGGGTGCGTATCGGAACCGGCCGTATCGTTTGTGCCATGACGCACGCTGCCCAAGGCTCCGGAACGGAGCAGACCACCGGACGGCGAGGGCGGGGCCGTCCGCGCAACCCGGCGACCGACCACCGGATCACCGCCGCCGCCGCGGAGCTGATGCTGCACCGCGGCTTCGACAAGATGACCGTCGACGACGTGGCGGCGAAGGCGGGAGTCGGCAAGGCGACGGTCTACCGGCGGTGGCCGTCGAAGGAGGAGCTGGCGGTCGCGGCGATGGCGCAGATCTACTCCGCCGAGCTGCCGGACCCGGACACCGGCTCGATCCACGGCGATCTGGTGGAGAACTTCACCAACGTGCTGGCGTTCGTGAACTCCCCCGAGGGCGAGGCCTACTTCCGGATGTCGATGGCGGAGTCCATCCGCGACCCGCGGATCGCCGCGCTCTACCGGGCCTCGACCGAACGAGCGGAGGCGACGGCCGCGCGGATGTACGAACGGGCCATCGAGCGCGGCGAGGTGCGCGCCGACATCGACGTCTCGATCGTGGTGCAGTGGCTGGGCGGCCTGATCGGCGCCCGCGCGATCACGCACCGGCCGCTGCCGCAGGTGCAGGACGTCGAGACGCTGGTCGCGTTCACCCTCCGCGGGATCCTCGCCGACCGCTGACGGCGCGTTACGCGGTGTCGCCGAGCAGGGCGTCCACGAACGCCTCGGGGTCGAACGGCGCCAGGTCGTCGGCGCCTTCACCGATGCCCACCAGCTTGACGGGTACGCCGAGCTCACGTTGCACCGCGACGACGATGCCACCCTTGGCCGACCCGTCGAGCTTGGTGAGCACGATCCCGGTCACGTCCACGACCTCGCTGAACACCCGGGCCTGGATCATCCCGTTCTGCCCGGTGGTCGCGTCGAGGACGAGCAGCACCTCGGTGACCGGCGCCTGCTTCTCCACGACCCGTTTGACCTTGCCGAGCTCGTCCATCAGCCCGGCCTTGTTCTGCAGCCGCCCGGCGGTGTCGATCAGCACCACGTCGGCCTCCTGCTCGACCCCGGTCTTCACCGCCTCGAACGCGACGCTGGCCGGGTCGCTGCCCTCCGGTCCACGCACGGTGGGTACGCCGACCCGCTCGCCCCAGGTGGTGAGCTGTTCCGCGGCGGCGGCGCGGAACGTGTCCGCGGCACCGAGCACGACCTGCTTGTCCTCGGCCACCAGGACGCGAGCCAGCTTGCCGACGGTCGTGGTCTTGCCGGTGCCGTTGACGCCGACGACCAGTGCGATGCCCGGCATCCCGTTCCTCCGGTCGACGTGGAGCGAGCGGTCCATGGTCGGATCCACGAGGTTCAGCAGCTCCTCGCGCAGCACGTCACGCACCGAGGCGGCCGCCGTACCCTCCACCCGAAGGCGGGTACGCAGGTTCTCCACGAGCTGCTGGGTCGGCACCACCCCGATGTCGGCGGTGAGCAGCGTGTCCTCGATGTCCTCCCAGGTGTCCTCGTCGAGCCGGTCGCGCGACAGCAGCGCGAGCAGACCACGACCCAGACCGCCCTGGGACCGGGACAGCCGCTGCCGCAGGCGGACCAGCCGGCCCGCCGCGGACTCCGGGCGCTCGAGGGTCGGCGTCGGAGCGACCTCGGGGAGGGCGGTGTCCTCGATCGTGCGTCTGTCGGTGTCCCGCGGCGTCTCCGCGTCCTCACCGACCCGGGGTTCCGGTGGCGCGAGCACGTCGGTGCCCGCCTCCCGGTCGACGGGCTTGCCGCCCCGCATCCGGGTCGTGACCAGGCCGACGACCGTGGCCAGGAAGATGACGACGAGCGCGATGATCAGATACAGATAGTCACCCACGGGACCATCCAACCAGGCGGGTCAGAAGTCCTGGTGCTCGCGGTCGTCCTCGCGCTGGTTGTCCAGCGTGGGCAGCATGTTCACGCCTTTCCGCATCGCGTCGCCGACCCATGGTGTGTGTGGCATCTCCTCACCGCGGTGCGGGAAGGCCACGTAGAGGACCACGACGCCGGCCAGCACCATGATCACGAGCATTGCCAGGACGATCGGAATCACGGAGCACCATTTCCCGAGAGCGAGCAAGTTGAGTGCGGACGTCGGTGGCCGCGGCGGACTCCATCGTTGCATGCCCCGCCTGGGGCGCGCCAAACCCCGAGGAGCCCCAGGACCGCGACGACCCGGGGCCGGGAGCGCGTGGTGCGGCTGTCAGGCGGTGGGGCGCTGCAGCCGCTCCGCGACCGCGCGGATCTCCGCTGGGAGCGGCCGCACCGGACGGCTGCCGGCGCCGGTGGTGTTGTCGACGTACACGTGCACGAACCGCCCTTCCGCGGCCGCCTCGTCGGAGTCGCCCTGGAACAGCCCGATCCGGTAGATCACCGAGGAGGTGCCGACCCGGTCGACGACCATGCCCATGTCGACCGGCTCCGGGAAGCCGATCTCGCGGAAGTAGCGGCACGACGTCTCCGCGACCACACCGATCGCGGGCAGCGTGCGCACGTTGACGCCGGTGGCCTCGAACAGGTGCGCGTTGACCGCGGTGTCGAACAGCTCGTAGTAGGTGGCGTTGTTCATGTGGCCGTAGGCGTCGTCGTCGTGCCATCGCGTCGTCGCCTGCCGCCAGACCACGTAGTCGGCGCGGGTCGGGGGTGCCGGCCTGCTCATCGGGTACGACGGGCGCTCACGCGGGCTCCTGCTCACGCAGCCGCTGGCTGATCACCGCGGAGACGCCGTCGCCCCGCATGGTCACGCCGTAGAGAGCGTCGCCGACCTCCATCGTCCGCTTCTGGTGCGTGATCACGAGCAGCTGGCTGTTCTCGCGCAGCTCCTCGTAGATCTCGAGCAGCCGGCCGAGGTTGGTGTCGTCGAGAGCGGCCTCCACCTCGTCGAGGATGTAGAACGGTGACGGACGCGCCTTGAACAACGAGACCAGGAACGCGACCGCGACCAGGGACCGTTCGCCGCCGGAGAGCAGCGAGAGCCGCTTGACCTTCTTGCCGGCCGGCCTCGCCTCGACCTCGATGCCGGTGTTGAGCATGTCGGAGGGGTCGGTGAGCACCAGCTTCCCCTCGCCGCCGGGGAACAACCGCTTGAACACGTGGTCGAACGCGTCGCGCACGTCGTTCCAGGCCTCGGTGAACACCTGCTCCACCCGATCGTCGACCTCGCGGACGATGTCGAGCAGGTCGCGACGGGTCTTCTTCAGGTCCTCGAGCTGCTCGGTGAGGAACTTGTGCCGTTCCTCGAGCGCCGAGAACTCCTCGAGCGCCAGCGGGTTCACCTTGCCGAGCATGGTCAGCGCGCGCTCGGCGGCACGGAGCCGCTTCTGCTGCTCCTCGCGCACGTACGGGACGGCGCCGGGCGTCTGCCCCTCCCCGGCCTCGCCGTCCTGGCTCTCAGCGTCCTGCTCGTCGCCCGGGGCCACCAGGGACGGAGGCACCGGGTTCTCCGGCCCGTAGTCGTTCACGAGCGCCTCGACGTCGAAGCCGAGCTCCGTGGAGACCCGCTCCTCGAGCTGCTCGATCCGCATCCGCTGCTGGGTGCGGGCCATCTCGTCACGGTGCACGGTGTTGACCAGCTCGTCGTGCGCCTTGGCCAGGTCGCGCATCTTCGCGCGCACGGCCATCAGCTGCTCCTCGCGCCCGCGACGGGACTGCTCGACCGCCGTACGCTCCTCGGCGGCCGCGGCGACCGACGACTCCAGCCGGGACAGGACGACGCCGACGCCACGCCCGACCGCCTCGGCGACCTGCCCCTCACGGACCAGGCGCTCCCGGCGGGCCGCTGCCCTGGCGCGAGCGTCGCGCTCGGCCTGCGCGGCCTTCGTCAGCGAGTCGGCGCGCCCGGCCAGTGCCCGGGCGCGTTCCTCCGCGGTGCGCAGCGCCAACCGGGAGTCCATCTCCTTCTGGCGCGCTGCGCGGGCCGCCTCGGCGAGCCGTTCGCGCTCGGAGGTGTCCGGCTCCTCCTCGGGCGACTCCTCCGCTGCGAGCAGCCGGCTCTCGAGGTCCGCGAGGCCGGCGAGGTCCTTGTCACGTGCCGCCCCGGCCGCCTCGATCGCCGTGGCCAGGCGGTCCGCCTCCCCCTTGGCGGAGCGGGCGAGTGAGCCGTACTGGCCGAGCTCCTCGGCGACCGCGGCGAGCGTAGCGTCGGACTCGTGGAGCTTGGCCAGCGCCACGTCGACGCGGTGCTGGGCCTGGGCGCGCTCCTCCTCGAGCCGGGACAGGTCGAAGGTGAGCCGCTCGCAGGCGTGGCCGGCGTCGCTGAGCATCTGGGTCGCCTCGTCGACCGCGGCCTGGACCTCGATCAGGCTGGGCTGGGCCGAGGAGCCGCCGGACGCGAAGTGCGCGCCTAGCAGGTCGCCCTCGCGGGTGGCGGCGGTGACGTCGGGAAGGTCGGCGAGCAGGCTCCGGGCGGCGGAGAGGTCCTCGACGACGGCGACCTTGAACAGCAGCCGGCTCAGCGCGGGACGCAACGCGTCGGGCGCCTCCACGACATCGACCGCGTAGACGGTCCCGTCCGGAAGCCCGGGCCACGACGCGTCGTCGACCGACGCGCCTCCGAGCAGGATTCCGGCGCGGCCGAGGTCGTCGGACTTCAGGTGCGCGATCGCGCCGATCGCGGCGTCCACGTGCTCCACAGCGACCGCGTCCGCGGCACTGCCCAGGGCACCGGCGATCGCGGCCTCGTAGCCGGCGCGGACCGAGAGCAGCGCAGCCACGGACCCGAGCAGCCCGGACACGGACTCGTTCGCCGCGAGCAGCGCGCCCACGCCGTCCTTGCGGTTCAGGCCGAGCTCGAGTGCCTCCTTGCGGGCGGTCAGCGAGCTGCGCTCACGCTCGGCGACCTGCACCTCCTCGCGGGTCTTCGCCAGCCGGTCCTCGATGTCGGCGAGCGCGGACGCGGCGCCCTCGTGCTCGGCGTCGAGACCCTCCTCGCCCGCGTCGAGGCCGGCGACACGGGTCTCCAGCGCGGTGAAGTCGCGCTGCGCACGCTCGGCGCGGGCGACGGCCTCCTCGCGGGCGGCGGTGAGCCGGCCGAGCTCCTCGTCGGCCGCGGCGGCACGGCTCTTGAGCGCGTTGACCTGTCCGTGCAGCCGGGCCAGTCCCTCACGGCGGTCGGCGGCAGCACGCTGCAGGCCGGCGACCCGCCGGTCCTCCTCGCCATGAGCGGTCTCCGCCTCCTGGCGGGAGACCAGTGCGTCGTCGAGGGCGGCACGGTTGCGCCCCACCTCCGCGTTGATGTCCGCCTCCTGGCCGCGCACGCGTTCGGCCTCGGCGAGGAGCTGCTCGGGGTCACGGCCGGACCCGGTGGTCGGCTCGTCGACGCCCTCCTGCGCGTTGCGCACCCGTTCGGCGGCGAGGCTCGCGGTGCCCTTGAGCCGCTCACGGAGCCCGGACAGCGCGAACCAGCTCTCCTGCGCCTTGGCCAGCGCAGGCAGGTCCTCCCGCAGCGCCGCCTCCAGCGCCGCCTCGGTCTGCCGGGCCTGCTCGATCGCGGCCTCCACCTCGGCGCGACGCTCCAGCAGGACGTTCTCGTCGGCGAGCTCCTGCTCGAGGGCGGTGCGGGCGGTGACCAGGTCGTCAGCGAGCAGCCGGGCGCGGGCGTCGCGGGCGTCGGCCTGCACGACCGCCGCCCTGCGCGCGACCTCCGCCTGTCGCCCGAGCGGTTTGAGCTGGCGCCGGATCTCGCTGAGCAGGTCGTTGAGCCGGGTCAGGTTGCCGTCGGTCGAGTCGAGCTTGCGAAGCGCCTTCTCCTTGCGCTTGCGATGCTTGAGCACACCGGCGGCCTCCTCGATGAAGCCGCGGCGGTCCTCGGCGGTCGCGTGCAGGATCGAGTCGAGCTGCCCCTGACCGACGATCACGTGCATCTCCCGGCCGATGCCGGAGTCGGAGAGCAGCTCCTGCACGTCGAGCAACCGGCACGGCGAGCCATTGATGGCGTACTCCGAGCCGCCGTTGCGGAACATGGTCCGGCTGATCGTGACCTCGGCATACTCGATCGGCAGCGCACCGTCGGCGTTGTCGATGGTCAGCGCCACCTCGGCGCGGCCCAGCGGTGGCCGACCGGAGGTCCCGGCGAAGATGACGTCCTCCATCTTGCCGCCGCGCAGCGACTTCGCGCCCTGCTCACCCATCACCCAGGCGAGGGCGTCGACGACGTTGGACTTCCCGGAGCCGTTGGGGCCGACGATGCAGGTGATCCCCGGCTCGAGTTGGAGGGTGGTCGCGGATGCGAACGACTTGAACCCGCGGAGCGTCAGGCTCTTCAAGTACACGTGGGAGGCTCCCCTCAGAGGCCGTTACCGGGACCGGTCCTGTCTGGTCGGACGACAGATCATGTCAAGTCTTGCCGCGGGGAAGGACAGCAGGCAGCAGCCTACCCCGGCGCGAATGCCCCGGAGACGAGGACACTCGGCCCCGACCGGATCGTCCGAGAACGGATTCGCCCGCTCCCCCGTCTACGATGTTCCCGGTCATGACTACCTTTCCGAGCCGGTGCAGCCGGTGCAGCCGGTCCCGCCGATGAGCGGTGACACCGCCACGTCGAGCGTCTGGAAGCGGGCGACACTCATCGTGGGCCTGCGGCTCGGCTACACCTTCCTGCTCGCCGTCGGCGCGAACCTGGCGCTCGACGTCCTGCAGGTGCGGGCGGACGGCGGCAACCTGTGGAACGACCGGGCCGACCACTCCGTGGCCCTGTTCCTGCTCGGCTCGGTCGCCGTCTGGCTGGTCATCCTGCTGGTCCAGTCGGTGGTCGGCAGCCTGGCGGTGACCACTGTCCTCGCAGTGGTGATCACCGCGGTGACGGGCCTGGCGAACTTCGAGAAGATCCGGTTGCGCCGCGAGCCGCTCTACCCCGGTGACCTGGAGTTCGCCGGCGACCCGGGCTTTCTCGAGGACATGGTCGGCGCGAGGATCATCGTCCTCTTCGTCGTGGGCGTCGCGTTGGTCGCGGTGGTCTGCTTCATCGGCTACCGTCTCGGCCGCCGGCGGATGCCGCGCATCGACCGGTCGGCCCACCCACGCGCCTGGCGCGGCATGGTGGCGCTGCGCGTGCTGACCGCGCTGGCCTGCGTCGTGTCACTGGCCTACCTGACCGACTTCAACGAGCCGGGCAACGGTGCCCGACGCAGCTACGACGCCCTCGGCGCGTTCTGGAAGCCGTGGAACCAGCGGTCCAACTACGTCCGCAACGGCTTCGTGGGCGGCTTCCTCTACAACATGCACGTCGAGGCGATGAAGCGGCCGGCCGACTACAGCGCCGCGGAGATGGACCGGATCGCCGCGAAGTACTCCGCGGTCGCTGCGCGGGTCAACAAGGGCCGGGACGCGCACGCACTCGACGACGTCAACGTGGTCGCGGTGCTCGGGGAGTCCTTCAGCGACCCCACCCGGATCGACGGCCTCACGGTGGAGCATGACCCGATTCCGTTCACCCGCGGGCTGATGAAACGGACCACGTCGGGCCAGATGCTTGCCGAGCTGTTCGGCGGTGGCACGGCCAACATGGAGTTCGAGCTGCTCACCGGCATGTCGATGGGTGAGCTGGCTCCGCAGGCGAGCATCGCCTACCAGATGCTGGTGCCGAACTACGCGCACTTCCCGTCGGCCGTGGGCTACTTCAAGGCGCACGGTCACGAAGCCGTCGCGATTCACCCCTTCCAGACGAAGATGTACCGGCGCCGAGAGGTCTACGACACGTTCGGCTTCGACCGGTTCGTCTACGACCAGACGATGACGTTCCACAACCGGATCGGGCACCACAACTACATCTCGGACCGGGCGGCGTACGACGAGCTGCTCTGGCAGATCGAGTCCGCGGACAAGCCGCTGTTCGTCAACCTGATCACCATGCAGAACCACCTGCCGTACAGCGGCAAGTACGACGACCCGGCCACCGTCACCGGCCCTGGTGGTGCGCGGCTGGGGCAGATGGGGCAGTACGTCCGCGGGCTGACCTACTCCGACCAGGCGATGAAGTACCTCATCGAGCAGCTGCAGGCGTCGAAGGAGAAGACCGTGCTGGTCTTCTACGGCGACCACCTGTCCAGCGCCTATCCGCAGTCGCTGTTCCGTCGCAACGGCGAACGCGTCATGCACGAGACGCCGTTCTTCGTGTGGTCGAACTTCTCCTCCGGCGACCAGCAGCTGCCGACGACGAGCCCCAGCCACTTCGTGCCCCTGCTTCTGCAGCGTGCCGGAGCGACCATCCCGCCGTACTACGCGCTGCTCGACGAGCTCCAGGCCGAGATCCCGGCCCTCGACAGCGGGATGTTCATCGACGCCGAGGACCGCACCGTGCGACGGTCGGATCTCTCGGCGAAGGCCAAGCAGCTGCTGCACGACTACCGCCTGGTGCAGTACGACCTCTCGGTCGGCAAGCGTTACAGCCAGGACGCGATGTTCTACCCGCGAGGCGCCGCTGCCGCGCCGGCCGCGGACGACTGACCGAGTGGCTTGCGCAGCAGCGTGGCGGAGGCCGCGAAGCCCATCTGCTCGTACAGAGCCCGGGCACCCGGGTTGTGGCCGAACACGGTCAGCGCGACCGACACCACGCCACGGGCCCGGCAGACGTCCTCGACAGCGAGCATGATCGCCCGGCCGTAGCCGTGCCGGCGAAGCGGCTCCGCGACGAGGAGGTCGTAACCGTAGGCGTGCGGCCCGTCCGACCGTGCGGTCTCATGGATCCACGCCAGCCCGACCTCGGCCTCGCCGTCGTAGGCGGTCCAGAAGAAGTGCCCGGGGGTGTCCAGGCCGTCGGGCAGCAACCGCGCGTAGTCGGCCGCGGACTTGGCACGGGCCTCCTGCGCCGCCGCCATCCCGGACTCGGCGATCGCCTCGGCGTAGCGACGCTCGGCGGTGGCGCGGTAGCGCTCGTACTGCGCGCGACCGGCCGGTTCCAGCCGTACGACGGGCGCCCCGGGGGAGCTCGAGGTCCTGGGCCGGTCCAGGCGGCGTGTCATCTGCGTCGCGGCCGTCTCGTAGCCGAGACCGCCGTACAGCCCCCGGGCGGGCTCGTTGTGCCCGAAGACGGTGAGCCGCATGGTCCGGGCGCCGAGCGAATGCGCCTGCGCCTCGCCGGCCAGCATGAGGGCTCGCCCGAGGCCACGACCACGCAGTCCCGGCGCGACCGCCACGTCGTACACATACCCCTCCGGCCCCTCCGAGCCGGTGCGGAGGCCCAGCCACAGCGAGCCGACCTCGTCGGGCCCGTCGTACGCGCTCCACACGTGCTGGCCGGGGGTGAGCAGGCCTTCGGGCAGCAGCGAGTCGAACTCACGCTCGGCGTACTCCCGGGCCTCGCGCTCCGGCAGCGTCCCGGAGGCGACCTGCTGCTCGGCGAACCCCGAGATCGACGCGCGCGCCCAGTCCGGATAGCGCTCCGGGCTCATCGGGACCAGGCGTACGGCGGGCACTAGCCCTGCTCCGAGACGGCCCTCATGCCGGACAGCAGGACCGACAACGCGAACTCGAACCGGTCCTCGCCGTCGCCGGTGGTCATCGCCACGGCCATCGCTGACACGAGCGGGAACCGGTCGGCCGGCAACGACTCGAAGTACGCCCGCACCTGGTCGACCACCAGCTGCTCGTCGACCTCCGCACCCGCGCGCCCCGCGGCCCGGGTCCGCTCGGCCCAGATGCTCTCCTCGACGGCGACCGCGCCGACGTAGAGCGAGAGCAGGTCGCAGGCCCAGGCGGCGACCTGGTCGGTGAGGCCGCCGGCCTTGCACAGCGCGAGCATGCCTTCCGCACTGCGCAGCGCGCCGAGCTCGGTGGGGATGATCGCCATCGTGGCGCGCGCGGCGCCGGGATACTGCCGGTAGGCCGCGAGCGTGTCGCGCATCATCTGCTTGATCTGCTCGTCCCAGCGGTCCGGGTCGGGTTCGGGGATCGGCACCTGCTGCGCGATCCGGTCGACCACCAGCTGGTCGAGGTGCTCCTTGTTCGCCACGTGGGCGTAGAGCGAGGCGGGGCCGGTCTCCAGGGCCTTCGCGATGGCACGCATGCTCACCGCGTCGTACCCCTTGCTGCGCATCAGGTCCAGGGCGGTGTCGACGATCCGCTCGACGCTCAACCGTTCGCGCTGCGGGCCGGCGGCACCGGTGCGCCAGCCGGGTGCGGGCAGCGTCACCCGGATGTTCAGCGGTCCGGCACGGAACGACTTCGACTGCTCCATGACGAACACTGTACTTGACACGAACATCGTTCCGGGGGTAGAACACTGTTCGTCCGTTCACGAACACTGTTCGTCAATCCCTCCGGAGGTGCCCGATGACCACCACCACGACAAGTCCCGGCGGCGGTCTCGAGCGCGCCGCCGCCGGCTACCCGCACCGGTGGAAGGTGCTCGCGGTCGTCCTGATCGCCGACGTGATGGACCTCGTCGACGCCACCGTCGCCAACCTGGCCGGGCCGTCCATCCGCGAGGACCTCGGCGGCGGTCAGAGCACCCTGCAATGGGTGCTGGCGGCCTACACGCTCACCTTCGCGGTCGGCCTGATCACGTCCAGCCGCGCCGGGGACCTGTTCGGGCGCCGCCGGCTGTTCCTGGTCGGCATGGTCGGGTTCACCGTCGCGTCGCTGGCCTGCGGGCTCGCGCCGTCGGCGGGCCTGCTGATCGCCAGCCGGGTCGCGCAGGGCTTCTTCGGGGCGGTGATGATCCCGCAGGGGCTGGCCATGGTGAAGTCGGCATTCCCGCCCGACGAGCTGCAGAAGGCGTTCATCCCGTTCGGGCCGGTGATGGGACTGTCCGCCGTGCTCGGTCCGCTCCTCGCCGGCGTCCTGCTCGACGCCGACCTGTTCGGCACCGGCTGGCGGATGGTCTTCCTGATCAACATCCCGGTCGGCGTGGTGGCCGCGGTGCTGGCGTTCCGCTACCTGCCCGAAGTCGAGCACCGGAGCTCCACGGTGCGCCTGGACCCGCTCGGCACGGTGCTGCTCACCGTCGCCTCGGCGATGCTGATCTACCCGCTGGTGCAGGGCCACGAGCTCGACTGGCCGGCGTGGAGCTTCGCGATGATGGCCGGCTCCCTGGTGGTGTTCGCCGGGTTCGTGTGGAACGAGCGTCGTACGGCGCACCCGGTGATCGAGCCGACCCTGTTCCGGCACCGTGGTTTCGTGGCGGGCCTGTTGTTCATCACGGCGTTCTTCGTGGCGATGACCGGCTTCATGCTGATCTTCAACCTCTACGTACAGATCGGTCTAGGCTACGAGCCGCTGCACGCCGGACTGGTGATGTCGCCGTGGGCGATCGGGATCGCGATCGGGGCGGTGCTGTCCGGTGCCCTGCTGGGACCGCGGTTCGGCCGGCGCGTGCTGCACGCCGGTCTGGTGGTCCTCGGCATCGGTCTGGTGGGCCTGTGGTGGACGGTCGGCCACTTCGGGCTCGGAATCAGCGGCTGGGACTTCGTGCCCGCGACCCTGGTGGCCGGGGTCGGCACCGGCCTGATCTTCGCGCCGCTGTTCGAGATCATCCTGGCGGACCTGAGCGACGACGAGGCCGGCACCGGGTCGGGCCTGCTCAACGCGGTCCAGCAGTTCGCCGGTGCGGTGGGCGTCGCGGTCCTGGGCACGCTGTTCTTCGAGCTCCTGCCCGGGGCAGGGTTCGTGGATTCCATGCGCACCGTGATCTGGGTGGCCCTCGGCTGCTACGCGCTGACGTTCGCCACCGCGTTCCTGCTACCGAAGCGGGCGCGCGAGGACACCGTCCTGCACTGAGCGGTTGGGGGCCGTTCGAGCTTCAGGCGGGCTGCATGCTCTCGTCGAGAGTGAGCAAGGGAGAGTCGTGCACGGCGGCAGCGAGCGAGTCGTTCTCGGCCTGGAGGCGCAGGACGTGCTCCTCGAGGTCGGCCACGCGCTGCCGGAGTCGTCGGTTCTCCGCGGTGATCTGAGCCATGGCTCGTGGGTCGCTGCTGCTCATGTAGCCGAGGAGCGCCTTGGCCATTGATTTTCCTCCGAGGGAAGTGAGGGTCTGGTCGCACCACGAGACCGGCCGGTCATCGGCCGCGAGGGGTGGGGGTGCACTGCTTCCAGAATCCCACTCCCGGGCGTTTCGGTCAATCCCGTGCTAGCAGCCAGCAAGCACCCGTCAGGGGCGCAACGGATCGTGCCCGAGGGACATCAGCCGGTGCCGCCAGTCCGCGTCGCCCGCGGTCGGCTCCGGCTCGTCACCGCGCTCGGCGCGGACCGTGCCGATCACCGCGGTCATCACGGCGACGTCGTCGTCGGTCAGGTCCGAACGTCGCTTGCCCAGGATATGCACGACCTGCTGCCCGGCCGGTGAACCGGCCTGGTCCGGGAACTCTTCGGTGTCCTCACCGGCCGCGTCCGCACGCAGGAACTCCTCGAGCTCCCGCGAGGTCATGTTCACGACCCGGTGGAAGTCGTCCCACAGCTCGTCGTCGACCTGGCTGTGCGCCATGGTGTGCTCCCTTCACTGAGCGGACGGGTACGTCGCCCCGGTACCCGTCGCCGCGACCGGCTAACGGGGTCCCGGGGGGCGGAGTTTCCCCATGGTCTGTAGGGAACGCGTCACTTCCCACGGGTCGTGCACCGTGGGAAGTGACGGCTTCCCTACATACCTTGATGAAACTGCTGCCCGGGTGCCCTCAAGACGTGCGCCGGCGCGGCCGGGGCTGGCAGGTCGGGCAGAAGTACGACGAACGGTTCATGAACCGGGCCCGGACGATGGGGGTCCCGCACCGGGAGCAGGGCCGCCCGTCCTGCCCGTAGACCTCCAGCGACCTGTCGAAGTAGCCGCTCTCACCGTTCACGTTGACGTACAGCGCGTCGAACGAGGTGCCGCCCTGCGCGAGCGCGGCCGCCATCACGGTGCGGACGCCCGCGAGCAGGGCCACCGCGTCGGTCCGCCGCAGCTTGTTGCCGGGGCGGTCCCCGTGCAGTCGGGCCAGCCACAACGCCTCGTCCGCGTAGATGTTGCCGACGCCGGAGACCAGGGTCTGGTCCAGGAGAAGCCGTTTCACGCCGGAGGTGCGTCTGCGCAGCCTGGCCACGAACAGCGCGTCGTCGAACTCCGGATCGATCGGGTCGCGCGCGATGTGCGCGATCTCCGGCGGCAGCCCGGCTCCCCCGGCCGAGATCGCGACACCGCCGAACATGCGTTGGTCGACGAAGCGCAGCTCGTGCGGGCCGTCGAGGTGGAACCTCACCCGCAGGTGCCGCTCGGGGGGCGCGTCCGCGGGCTGCACGAGCATCTGCCCGCTCATCCCGAGATGGGCCAGGATCGCGTCGCCGTTGTCGAGCGGGAGCCACAGGTACTTGCCGCGGCGGCGGGCGGCGAGCACCTGCCGGCCGACGAGCTGGTCGGCGAAGTCCTCGGGTCCGGCCGCGTGCCGGCGCACCGGCCGGGGGTGGAGTACGTCGACCGCGGTGATCGTCGCACCGACGACGTGGTCGTGCAGGCCGAGCCGGACCACCTCGACCTCGGGGAGCTCGGGCAAGGGGTCAGACGCCGGACTCGGGCGCGGCGGGCACAGCGCCGGTCTCGGTCGCGTCGGAGACAGCGGGCCGGTGCTCCCCGTGCTCGTCAGCGATCGCGCGGTAGGCGGTCTCGGCGGCCTGCTGCTCGGCCTCCTTCTTGGAACGGCCGGTGCCGTGGCCGTAGAGCCTCGCGCCGACCTGGACCTGCGCGGTGAACGTCTTCTCGTGGTCCGGTCCGGCGTCCTCGATGACGTACTCCGGCACACCGAGCGAGTGCTCGGCGGAGAGCTCCTGCAGGCTGGTCTTCCAGTCCAGGCCGGCACCGAGCCCGGCGGCGGTCTCCATCAGCGGGTCGAACAGCAGGTGGACGACGTCGGTGGCGGCCTCGAACCCACCGCTGAGGTAGACCGCACCGATCACCGCCTCGACGGTGTCGGACAGGATCGACGACTTGTTCCGGCCACCGGTGGCGATCTCGCCGCGCCCGAGCTTGATGTGCTCACCGAGACCGATCGTGCGGGCCACCTCGGCCAGCGCTCGGGCGTTCACGACGGCGGCCCGCAGCTTCGCGAGCCGGCCCTCGGAGAGGTCAGGGTGGGCACGGTAGAGCGTGTCGGTGACCACGAGCCCGAGCACCGAGTCGCCGAGGAACTCCAGTCGTTCGTTGGTCGGCAGCCCACCGTTCTCGTAGGCGAAGGAACGATGGGTCAGGGCTCGCTCGAGGAGCTCGGCGCCCAGGTCGGGGCAGCCGAGCTCGGCACGCAAGTCGTCGTACGACGGCTCGCTCACGGCCGTTGTCGTCAGAGGACCTGGCGACGATCGGCGCGGGCGCCGTACTGACCGCAGTCCGGGCAGGCCCGGTGCGGCAGGTGCTTGGAGCCACAGGCCGGGTTGGCGCAGGTCACCAGCGAGGGCGCAACGGCCTTCCACTGCGAGCGACGGTGACGCGTGTTGCTGCGCGACATCTTCCGCTTCGGGACAGCCACTTATCTCACTCCTCTGTCGGCGGGTGGTCGCCCGGCCGGTCGGTTGATCTCTGTTCGGTCAGCTCGTGGAGCGCGGCCCAGCGTGGGTCGATCGCTTCCTCGTGCCGGTGGTCCGGGTCGTCGGCGAGCCTGGCACCACACTCGGTGCACAGTCCCGGGCAGTCTTCCCGGCACAGCGGCTGGAACGGTAGTGCGAGCACCACCGAGTCCCGCAGCAGTGGTTCGAGGTCGAGCAGGTCGCCCTCCAACCGGCTGGCCTCGTCGTCCTCCTGTGACGCGGTGTCACTGTCCTCGTAGGCGTACAGCTCCTGGAAGTCCGCGGCGATCTCGTCGTCGATGGACTCCAGGCACCGCACGCACTCACCCTCGAGCCCGGCCTGCGCCGTGCCCGTGACGAGAACGCCCTCCATGACCGCTTCGATCCGGAGTTCGAACGCGACGGGCGACCCTTCGGGAACACTGAGAACTTCGATGCCCAGATCTGTTGGGGCCGGCGCCGAGAACGACATGATGCGCTGCGACCCCGGGCGGCGGCCGAGCTCGCGGGTATCGAGCACGAGCGGCGCTCTCGGGTCGAGAGGCACGGTCATATCACTTTCGTCATCGGGCACAACAGATCAGTCCGGACCAGCTCGTCCGAGGTGTACCTCCGGCGAGCATGCCGAACCGCCCTCAAGCGTACCGGCAGGAGCAGGCCGCGGCCAAAACGGTGGCGCCGGCTCAGCCCTCGAGGTGCTCGGGAAGCTTGATCTTGTCGGCCTCGTCCGCGGTCAACGAGTCCAGGGCGGAGCGGCCGGCGAGCCGCTCACGACCCCGCTTGACGGCCTCCATCGTGCGCTCCAGGGTGATCTCGAAGTTGGCGAGCTTGCCGTCGACGTAGTCGTCGGTCTCCTTGCGCAGCTCGTCGGCCTCGGTGCGGGCACTCTCGAGCACCTCGTCGGCACGGCGCTTGGCGACCCGGAACACCTCGGTGTCCGAGACGATCCGCTCACGCTCGTTGTGGGCGTCCTGGACGATCTGGTCCGCCTGCACGCGCCCTTCGTCCACCACGGCGTCTCGGTCGGAGACGACCTGCTGGGCGTCGCTGAACGCGGCGGACAAACCATCCCGGAGCTCATCGAGCAGCTGCAGCAGCTCGGCGCGGTTCACCACGGCGGAGGCAGACATCGGCATCGACCGAGCCTGCTCGACAAGCCGCCGGACCTCGGCGAGCTGTGCGTGCACGTCCACGTTGACCTTTCCTAGCGGGTGAGGGGATGCCTCGGGCATCTGTGTACCTGGACTCTGCAACACGCGGTCCTATGACGATATGCCCAGTACGGCGAAGATCACACGTCGTCCGCGCGGCGCTCCTGGAGCCGGGCCGTCAGCCGCTCGAGCACGCGCGCGGGGACCAGCGAGGAGACGTCACCGCCGAACGTGGCCACTTCCTTGACGAGGCTCGAGGCGAGGAAGGAGTACTCGGGGCTGGTCGGCACGAACACCGTCTCGATGTCGGCAAGGCTGGAGTTCATCTGGGCCATCTGCAGCTCGTAGTCGAAGTCGCTGACCGCGCGCAGGCCCTTGACGATCGCGTGGATGTCATGGATCCGGCAGAAGTCGGTGAGCAGCCCGTCAAAGGAGTCGATCCGCACGTTGGCGTAGTCGGCGCAGGCCTCGGTGAGCATCGCGATCCGCTCGTCGGCGGAGAACAAGCGCTGCTTGGACTTGTTGACCCCGACCGCGACGACGACCTCGTCGAACAGCGTCGAGGCGCGCGCGATGATGTCGATATGGCCATTGGTGACCGGGTCGAAGGATCCGGGACACACGGCTCTGCGCACTGCTGCTCCTGGCGTTCGGGCGGGTCGGGATGCGACGGGTCAGGCGCTGCGACCGTACCAAAGCGTGGTCTCGCCGTACCTCTTGGAGCGCTCGGAGGCGAACCCCTCGGGCCAGGTCAGCTCGTCACGGGTCGAGCGCTCGACGACCACGAGGGCGTCCCGACCGAGCCAGTCATGGGCACGCATGGCGACGAGGGCGTCGCCGACATCGGCTGTCGACAAGGCGTACGGCGGGTCCAGGAAGGCGATGTCGTACGGCGCACGCGGCGGATGCGCCAGTGCCCGCGCCACCGTGGACGCGACCACCTCGACGCGCGAGAAGCCGACCGCCTTCACGTTGTGCCGGATCAGCGCGGCGGTGCGGCGGTCGTGCTCGACGAGGGTCGCGACACCGGCCCCTCGTGACATCGCCTCGAGACCGACCGCCCCCGAGCCGGCGTACAGGTCGAGGAACCGGAGCCCGGCGATCGAACCGAACCACGCGTCGAGCGTGGAGAACATCGCCTCCCGGACCCGGTCGGAGGTGGGCCGGGTGCTCTCACCTGTCGGCGTCCGCAGCCGGCGGCCACCGGCGGACCCGCCGATGATGCGTGTCATGCCGGCCACCCGCGACGGTGCGGCCGGCGCGGCGCGGAGCTCATGCCTTCTCCAGGTAGTCGGCCTGCTCGGACTCGTCGAGCCGGCGGACGGCCTCGGCGAGGTCGCGCTGGTGGCTGAGCCGCGGGTCGTCGGCGAGGTAAGAGGTGGCTGCCTCGCGGGCTGCCGCGATGACGTCCTCGTGCTTGATCACCGAGAGCAGACGCAGGCCCGAGCGTCGGCCGGACTGTGCTGCGCCGAGGACGTCGCCCTCGCGCCGCTGCTCGAGGTCGACGCGGGACAGCTCGAAGCCGTCCGCGGTGGCGGCGACCGCGTCGAGCCGGGCGCGGGCCACGGTGCCCTGCTCGGACCGGGTCACCAGCAGGCACAGCCCGGGCAGTCCGCCGCGGCCCACCCGGCCACGGAGCTGGTGCAGCTGCGAGACCCCGAACCGCTCGGCGTCGAGGATCACCATCACGGTGGCGTTGGCCACGTCGACGCCGACCTCGATCACCGTGGTGGAGACCAGCACGTCGATCTGGCCGTCGGCGAAGGCGCGCATGACCTCGTCCTTGCGGTCCGGGGTGAGCCGGCCGTGCAGCGCCTCCACCCGCAGTCCGCTGAGCGCGCCGGCGGCCAAGGCGGGCGCGAGCTCCTCCACGGCGGCGAGCTCGTCGCCCCGGTCCTTGGCCGCGCCGCCGGACTTCGACGGGTCCGGTTCCGAAGGGCCGGCGGCCTCCTCGTCGTCGAGCCGGGTCCGCTGAGTCCTGCCGCCGATGGTGGGACACACGACGTACGTCTGGTGTCCCTTCCCGGCCTCTTCCCGGATCCGGTTCCAGGCACGCTCGAGCCAGTCGGGTCGCTCGAGCATCGGCACCACGCTGGACTGGATCGGCGCCCGGCCGGCGGGCAGCTCGACCAGCGTGGACGTCTCCAGGTCACCGAAGACGGTCATGGCCACGGTGCGCGGGATCGGCGTCGCGGTCATCACCAGCACGTGCGGCGGCACCTCGACGGACTTGCCGGTCAGGGCGGCCCGCTGCTCCACGCCGAACCGGTGCTGCTCATCGACGACGACCAGTCCGAGGTCGGCGAACTGGACCTTCTCCTCGAGCAGCGCGTGGGTGCCGATGACGATACCGGCGGCCCCGGACGCGGCGTCGAGCATCGCGGACTTGCGCGCCTTTCCGGACGCCGAACCCGTGAGCAGGGCGACGCGGGTGCCGTCCTCGGCGCCGTCCAGCATGCCCCCGGCGGCGAGGTCGCCGAGCAGGGTGGTGATCGAGCGGTGGTGCTGCTGGGCGAGCACCTCCGTGGGTGCGAGCAGCGCGGCCTGTCCGCCGGAGTCGATCACCCGCAGCATCGCGCGCAGTGCCACCACCGTCTTGCCGGACCCCACCTCACCCTGCAGCAGCCGGTGCATCGGGTGCCCCTCGGCGAGGTCGTCGAGGATCTGCTCACCGACCTCGCACTGGCCGGCGGTCAGCGCGAACGGCAGCCTCGCGTCGAACCTCTCCAACAGCCCGCCGGTCCGGCCGACCCGCGGCTGCGCGTCGAGCGCCCGCAGGGCGGCCCTGCGCCGGGCGAGCACCATCTGGGTGACGAACGCCTCCTCGAACCTCAGCCGCTTCTCCGCGGCGCGCTGCTCCTGCCAGGAGCCCGGTCGGTGGATCCACTCCAGGGCCTGCCGGGCGCTGACCAGTCCCTCGCCGAGCCGGACCGCGGCGGGCAGCGGCTCGGGCACGTCGTCGACCAGGTCCAGGGCGAGCTCGATGGCATCCTGGAGCTGCCAGGTCTGCACGGTCGAGGTGGCCGGATAGATGGTGAGAAGCGCGGGCAGGCTGTCCCAGGCCGCGTGCGCCTGCTCGGCCCCGGACTCCATCGGCTCGTTCGAGAAGACCTTCGTCTGCGGGTTGGTCAGCTGCCAGCGGTTGCGGAACCGGCCGAGCTTGCCGGAGAACAGTCCGGTCGTGCCGGCCACGATGCTCCTCGCCCGCCAGTCCGCGAGACCCTTCTTCTTGTCGAAGAACGTCAGCGTCAGCTCTTCGCCGGTGGTCTCCAGCAGCACCTCGAGCCGGTAGGCCATGCCACCACGACGCTTGTCCCGGTAGGGGATCTGCTTGGAGGAGATCACTCGCGCGATGAACGTGACGTGCTCGTCGGGCGCGAACCCCCCGGGGTCGCTGAGCTTTCCCTTCTCGACGTATTTGCGCGGGTAGTGACGCAGCAGGTCGCCGACCGTGCGGAAGCCGAAGGCCTTCTCGATCTTCGCCGCCTTGGCACCGGCGACGGTGGCGAGCTTGGAGTCCCAGGTGATCGTGGGCATCAGCGCCTACTCGACCGCGACGAGCAGGGGGTAACGCTCCTGCCCGCCGTCGTAGACGACGACGTCGATCGTCGGGTGCCGGCTGGCCAGGTGAGAGGCGCAGCGGTCCGCGAGGTCGCCGCCCCCGGCGCCACCGACCAACGTGACGAGCTCACCACCACCACCCAGCAACCGCTCGAGAACACCCGTGGCCACAGTAAACAGATCCGCACCGACAAGGACGAAGTCGCCCTCGATCACGCCGAGCGCGTCCCCCGGCTCGCACGGGCCGCCGGTGGTGATCGCCCGCTTGGCGGCGACCGTCACCGCTCCGGAGCGCGCATGCCGTGCGGCCGCCGTCATCTGCAGGATGTCGTCCTCGAAGCTGCGGCCCGGCTCGTGCACCGCCATCGCGGCCAGTCCCTGCACCTGCGCGCCGGTCGGGATCACCGCGGCGCGGAGGTGGCCGTCCTCACGCGCCGCGCGGACCGCCGCCTGGGCGACGGCGATCGAGTCGCGGTCGTTGGGGAGGACGATGACCTCCGCCGCGGCGGCGGCGGTGATCGCCTCCAGGATCTGTCCCGTCGAGGGGCGGCGCCCGGGGCCGGCGGGTACGACGGACGCACCGGCCTGCGCGAAGAGAGCCTCGAGACCCTCGCCCGCCGCGACCGCGACGACCTTGCGCCCGGAGCGCTGCGAGACGACCGCGCCCTCTCCGCGCCGCTCGATCTGTTCCGCGAAGTGGGTGACCCGGATCCGGTAGGGGTGGCCCGCCTCGATCCCGGCCTCCACCGCGGCACCCACGTCGTCGACGTGGACGTGCACGTTCCACAGGCCGTCGCCGCCGACCACGACGAGCGAGTCGCCGAGCGGCGCGAGCCGCCGACGCAGACCGGGAATCCGTGCGTCGTCGGCGTCGAGGAGGTACATCACCTCGTAGGCGGGCCCTTCGGGGGTGAGGTCCCCCGTGGGCAGCGGGACCGGGATGGCTCGGGTGCCCAGGGGCAGCTGGCTGCCGACGGGGCGTTGCCCGGTGGCCGCGGTCTCGGCGGCGTCGAGGATCACGCACAGCCCCCGGCCTCCGGCGTCGACGACACCGGCGTCCTTGAGCACATGCAGCTGGTCCGGCGTACGCTCCAGCGCCTCGCGGGCGGCGGTCGCTGCGGCCCGGATCACCTGTCCGACGCGGGCCCCCTCGCGGCGTGCGGCTTCCTCGGCCGCGCCGGAGGCCGCCTTCGCCACGGACAGGATCGTGCCCTCGGCCGGCTCCCCCACCGCGGCATAGCTGGCGGCGGTGGCCAGCGCCATCCCGTCCGCGAAGACGGCGGCCGGGTGCTCCCCCGGCGCTGCTGCCCCGAGCCGCTTGGCCAGGGCGCCGGCGAGCTGAGAGAAGATCACGCCGGAGTTCCCGCGGGCCCCCAGCAGCGCGCCGCGCGCGAACGCGGTCAGCGCGGCGTCCGGCCCGCCGTGGCCGTCTGCGTCGAGCAGCTCGAGCATCGCGTTGCGCGCCGACTCGAAGGTGAGGAACAGGTTGGTGCCGGTATCGCCGTCGGGCACCGGGTACACGTTCAGCGCGTCGATCTCCTCACGCGCGGCACCGAGCGCGGCAAGCGCGATCTCGGAGAACCGGACGATGCTGGGCAGGTCGAACGGAGCCGCGGCGTCATCGGGCATGTACGCGGTCGTCCCCCTTCTGGTGATGCCGGTCACCTGGTCGAAGGTGTCAGGTTAGTGCGTCCGGCTCGATTCGCGCCCGGGCAGGCCCATCGGATACTCTTGTGCGGTTGCCCGGACTGACCCGGGCACCCACGATCGACCAAACCAATCTAGCTTTTTCAGGAGTTCACGGTGGCTGCCGTCTGTGACATCTGCGCCAAGGGGCCGGGCTTCGGTCACAACCGGCCGTGGTCGCGCAAGATTACGAAGCGTCGCTTCAACCCGAACATCCAGCGCGTGCGCGCCACCGTCAACGGTGCTCCGAAGCGGCTGAACGTCTGCACCGGCTGCTTGAAGGCCGGCAAGGTCTCGCGCTGACCCGCACTTCCTGCGCGTAAGAGCGTCAAGCAAGAGCCGTCTCCCCCCGCGGAGGCGGCTCTTCGGTTTCTCCGCGAGCCGCCGGCCCGGGAGCCTGTGCACAAGTCCGCCCGTCGTACGGCGATCTCCCCTACCCTCGGATCATGAGTGTCCAGCCGCACATGTCGCACCTGATCACCGACCAGTCGCCCAAGCCCGTGCAGACCGTGTTCGGCTGGGTCACCACGATCTTCACGCTCGGGTACATGCTGCCGTGGGCCATTGCCGCCACCCGCGGCAAGTCCAACAGTGGCCTGATCGGCTGGCTGACCTTCCTGCTGGGCTGGAGCGGCATCGGGTGGGTCATCTTCCTGGTGCTGGCGTGCCTGCCGCACCAGGTCAAGGCCGTCGCCCACTACTGAACCCGACACTGGACCCGACCGACCGGGGCGGACCTCAGCGGAAGTGCTGGTGGCCGGTCGCGCCCTCGCGCTCCGTGCCGTCGACGGTGAGCCCGGAGCCGTCGGAGACCTCACCGATCTGCCTCCACCCGTCGGGCAGGGCGGTTCCGGCCGGGAACGTCGCGACCAGCGCATAGTCGTCCCCGCCGGTCAGGATGAACTGCATCGGGTCGGCCCCGAGTGCCGCGCCGACCGCCCGCAACGGCTCGGGAATCTCGAAGCTGTCCGTGCGGACGTCGACGGAGACACCGGAGTCCTCGGCGATGTGCGCCAGGTCTCCGAGCAGCCCGTCGGACACGTCGATCATCGCGGTCGCCCCCAACGCAGCGGCCTGGGCACCGGCGCGATAGGGCGGTTCCGGGCGGCGGTGCGCCTCGACCAGCACCCGCGGTGAGCGGAAACCGCGGGCGAGTACGGCGAGGCCGGCTGCCGCCCACCCCTGGCGTCCGGCGAGGGCCACGACGTCTCCGGGACGGGCCCCCGACCGCCGTACCGGCTCTGTCTCGCAGACGCCGAGCACCGTGATCGCGATCATCACCGCGTCGGCGCGGGTCACGTCGCCGCCGACCACCGAGGCGTCGACCAGTGCGGCCTCCTCAGCGATGCCGTCGGCGAGCTCGAGGGCCCATGCCGCGGGCAGGTCCGGCGGCGCCGCGAGACCGACGGTCAACGCGGTCGCACGCCCGCCCATCGCGTTGAGGTCGGACAGGTTCTGTGCGGCCGCCTTGTGCCCGATGTCGAGTGCGCTGGCCCAGTCCCGGCGGAAGTGACGGGTCTCGACCAGCAGGTCGGTGGAGACCAGGACCCGGCCGTCGGGGACTGCGACCACGGCGGCGTCGTCACCGGGACCCAGCAGGACGTGCTCGCCCTGGGTGAACCGGGCCTTGAGCGCATTCACCAGGCCGAACTCCCCGAGGTCGGCCAGGGTCGCGTCCGGGGGCAGGCCATGAGTGGCACGGGGGGCGGGGGAGGCAGGCATGCTGCCCATTGAACCCGATGCCGGGCGCGTGTTCCGGGAGGGGGACGCGACACGGTAGGTTGAGCCAGGATTCACGCACCGAAGCACGGGTGTCCCTACGAGACCGCAGGAGTTCGCATGGTGGTTCAGGCCTACATCTTGATCCAGACCGACGTCGGCAAGGCCGCCGAGGTCGCGGCGGAGATCGCCGAGGTCAAGGGCGTCACGATGGCCGAGGACGTCACCGGCCCCTATGACGTGATCGTCCGCGCCGAGGCCCGCAACGTCGACGAGCTGGGCAAGCTGGTGGTCGCCCGCGTGCAGAACATCACCGGTATCACCCGGACCCTGACCTGCCCCGTCGTCCACATCTGAACGGGTCCACGCAGACCCTCGCATGCCCCGACAGCGCCCCGCTCCGCACCGGACCGTGGGCGCTGTCGCATGTCTGGCGCTGCTGGGCGGGTTGGCCACCGGATGCGGCTCCGGCGCCGTCGAGGTGGACACCCCGCAGCTGGAGGGCGACGACGCACGGGCGTGCGCGCGGCTCGTCGACGCACTGCCCGAGACGGTGTCCGACCAGGAGCGCCGGCAGGTCGAACCGGAGGACGCGTACGGCGCCGCCTGGGGTGACCCGGCCATCGTCCTGCGCTGCGGGGTCGCCATGCCCGGCTCGTTCGACGACTTCGCCACGTGTCAGGAGACCAACGGGGTGGGCTGGTTCATCCCCGAGGAGCAGCTGACCGGCGAACCCCGAGAGATCGTGATGACCACCATCGGGCGCTCGCAGAACGTGGAGGTGCGGCTGCCGGCGGCGTACTGGCCACCGGCCGCGGCCATGGTCGACCTCGCACCCGCTCTCAAGCTGGCCACCGTGGAGGAGAAGCCCTGCGTGTGACGCTGCCTGTGACGCGTCGCGGTCAGCGGAGGCCGGTGTCGCGGTGCAGCGCGAGCTGGATCAGCCGGTCGACGAGCTCGGGGTAGTCGAGGCCGCTGGCCGACCACATCCGGGGGAACATCGAGGACGGCGTGAAGCCCGGCATGGTGTTGATCTCGTTGATCACCACGCGCTCGTCGGGCAGCACGAAGAAGTCCACCCGGGCCAGGCCCTCGCACGAGAGCGCGTCGAAGGCGTCGACGGCGAGCTGCTGGACGCGCTCGGAGACCTCCCGCGTCAGGTCAGCGGGCACCGCGAGCTCGGTGTGCTCCTCGGGCAGGTACTTGGCCGCGAAGTCGTAGAACTCGTGCCCGCCGCCGACGGTGATCTCAGCGACCACGCTGGCGTCCGGCGGGTTGTCGCCGAATCCCTCGATCACGCCGCACTCGACCTCGCGGCCACCTTCCGCGGCGATCTCCACGAGCACCTTCGGGTCATGCCGGCGGGCCTCCTCGACGGCAGCGGCGAGCTCCGTGCGATCGTGCACCTTGCTGATCCCGATGCTCGAGCCACCACGGCACGGCTTGACGAAGACCGGGAAGCCGAGCGAGTCCACGGACTCGTGGCACGCGGCGCGGTCGGTCTCCCACAGCCGTGGCGTGATCACGGTGTACGGCAGCACCGGCAGGCCCTGTGCCTGCAGGACGATCTTCATGTAGTGCTTGTCCATCCCGACCGCCGAGGCGAGCACGCCCGCGCCGACGTAGCGCACACCGGCCATCTCGAGCAGCCCCTGGATCGTGCCGTCCTCACCCCAGGGGCCGTGCAGCAGCGGGAAGACCACGTCGACCTCGCCGAGGGTGCGCGGCACCGAGCTCGGCTCACTGACCACGAGCTGGCTCGTGGAGGCGTCGTTGGCCAGGGCCACCGTGGACCGCGTCGGGTCGACCTCGGGCAGCTTGTCGGCCGAGGTGATCGCCAGACGTTCCGGGTCGCCGGACTCCAGGACCCAGCGCCCGTCGTGGGTGATCCCGACCGGGACCACCTCGTAACGGTCGGTGTCGATGGCCCTCAGCACACTTCCCGCGGTGACGCACGAGATCGCGTGCTCACTCGAACGACCACCGAACACCACGGCGATCCGGGGCTTGCGCGTCTCGGTGTCGTCGACGGACCGGGTCGACGGGATCAGCGATGCGTTCATGGTGAGCCGACCCTACCCGCCGTGACGGGCCTCTCGCGGTAGCGCCCTAATGTGGTGGGCATGTCTTCGGCCTCCACCAGCCCCCCCGGTCCCCGCGGCTTCCGGCCCGCCACCGTGGCCGTCACCGCCGGCCGGCCACCGCACGAGCCGGACAACCCGCTGAACCCGCCGATCACGATGGCCTCGACCTACGTCGCAGGCGGGGACGTGGAGTACGGCCGGTACGGCAACCCGACCTGGACGGCGTTCGAGGACACCCTCGGCGAGCTCGAGGGCGGGCGGGCGCTGGCGTTCTCCTCCGGGCTCGCCGCCGTGGCCACCGTGCTGGACCTGGTCGGACAGGGCGCGAAGGTGGTTGCCCCGCGGCACGCCTACAACGGCAGCGTGATGCAGCTGGCCGACCTCGAGTCCCGGGGCCGGGTCACCGCGTCGCTGGTCGACATCACCGACACCGACGCGGTCGTCGCCGCGTGCGCCGACGCAGCGCTGGTGTGGCTGGAGTCGCCGACCAACCCGGCGCTCGAGATCGCCGACATCCCGCCGATCGTCAAGGCGGCGCACGAGGCGGGGGCGTACGTCGCGGTCGACAACACCTTCGCCACTCCCCTGCTGCAGCAGCCGTTGTCGATGGACGCCGACATCGTCGTGCACTCGGCGACGAAGTTCATCGCGGGCCACAGCGACGTGCTGCTCGGTGCGCTGGTCACCCAGGACGACGAGCTGTTCGACGTACTCAAGAAGCGGCGGGACATGATCGGGGCGGTGCCCGGCCCCTTCGAGACCTGGCTGGCGCTGCGCGGGATGCGGACCCTGCACGTGCGCGTGGAGCGTGCACAGTCGAACGCCCAGGAGCTGGTCAAGCGGCTCACCGAGCATCCCGCGATCAGTGAGGTGCGCTACCCCGGCTTCGGCGCGATCATCTCGATCGTCATGGACCAGGGCGCCCTCGCGGCGGACCTGCTGACCCACAAGACCACGCTGTGGGTTCACGCGACCAGTCTCGGCGGAGTCGAGTCGACCTTCGAGCGCCGGCGCCGGTGGAAGGTCGAGCCGGCGACCATCCCGGACGGGCTGGTGCGGATGTCGGTGGGCATCGAGGACGTGAACGACCTCTGGGACGACCTCGCGACGGCGCTGGACCAGCTGACCGGGGAGCGCCCGGCGTAGCGCGTCGAGCCCGCCGTCCCGTTAGTCGCGTTCGTGCTTGGTGTCGCGTGAGATCAGGCTGTTCAGCATGTCCGCGGCGGTCATCTCGCCCTCGACCACGCCGTGCACGTGGTTCACGATCGGGGCGTAGACCTCGGACCGGTTCGCGAGGTCCATCAACGACGCACACGACTTCACGCCCTCGGCCACCTGCCGGGTGGACCCGGTGATCTCCTCGATCGTCATCCCCTGCCCGAGCTTCTCGCCGAAGGTGCGGTTGCGCGACAACGGCGAGGAGCAGGTCGCCACGAGGTCACCGAGCCCGGCCAGTCCCATCAACGTCATCGGGTCGGCCCCGAGCGCCGTCGCAAGCCTGGCCGTCTCCGCCAGTCCGCGGGTGATCACCGACGCGGTGGTGTTGTCTCCGAAGCCGAGTCCGACCGCCATCCCGACGCTGAGCGCGATCACGTTCTTGTAGGCCCCGCCGAGCTCGCAGCCGACCACATCGGTGCTCGAGTAGGGCCGGAACGCCGGTGAGTGGCACAGGTCTCGCAGCCGCATCGCGACCTGTTCGTCGGCGCAGGCCACGACGCTGGCGGCCGGCTCCCGGCGGGCGATCTCCTGGGACAGGTTGGGGCCGCTGACCACACCGATCCGGTCGGGGCCGGCGCCGGTGACCTCGGCGATCACCTCGCTCATCCGGCTCAGGGTGTCGAGCTCGACGCCTTTCATCATGGATATGAGCACCGCGTCGCGCGGGATGAAGTCGGCCCAGTCGGTGAGGTTCTTGCGAAGCGTCTGCGACGGCACGGCGAGTACGACGAACTCGGCACCGTCGAGTGCCCGCTCGGGGTCATGGGTCGCCCGCACGCTGTGCGGGAGCTCGATCCCGGGCAGGTAGTCGGTGTTCTCACGACGGTCGTTGATCGACGCGCAGACGTCCTCACGCCGGCCCCAGATCGTGACGTCGTTCCCTGCGTCGGCCAGCACGATGGAGAAGGCCGTACCCCACGAGCCGGCGCCGAAGACCGCGACCTTGGTCATGTGTCCCGTCCCGTCCTGTTTCTCTGACGACGGCTGCTGTCGTCGCCATGCGGGTTGCCGATCTGTCTCACTCCGGCGACGCGGGGGTCGAACCGCGTCTGCGGCGGGTGTCCCTCGCGGATGTCGTCGAGCAGCGCGGTGATCGCGTCCATGATCCGGTCCGTCGCAGCACGCAGCACCTCCGGGGTCAACGGTTTGCCGGCCAGGTCGTGGAGGTCGACCGGGTCGCCGGCCTTCATCGTGATCGTCTTGCGCGGGAACAGCTTCGGCTTCTTGGTGTAGGGCTCGAGGATCTCCTGGGCGCCCCACTGGGCGATCGGGATCACCGGGCAGCCGGTGCTCAGGGCGATCCGGGCGGCACCGGTCTTGCCGGTCATCGGCCACAGGTCCGGGTCGCGGCTGATCGTTCCCTCCGGGTAGACCACCACGCACTCGCCCCGGTTGACCGCGTCGACCGCGGCACTGAACGCGCGGTTCGCGTCCGTGGTCTGCCGGTAGACCGGGATCTGGCCGGCGTTCCGGACGATCCGGCCGCCGACCGGGATGTCGAACACCGCGGCCTTGGCCAGGTAGCGCGGCAGCCGGCCGTTGTCGTAGACGAAGTGAGCGAAGGTGAACGGGTCCACGTGGGAGATGTGGTTGGCCACCACCACGCAGCCACCGGTCGCGGGCAGCTTGTGCCCGTCGATCCAGCGCCGCTTGGTCAGTGCGAGCAGCGGTGGCTTGACGATGGCGACACAGGTGGCGAACGCCCATCCGCGTTTCTGTTGCAGCGTGCGCGGCTTGGCCACCAGTACCTCTTCTCTGATCAGGTCCCGACCGACATTACTGGTCGGCCAAGCATGCCTCATCGGATGCCCCTCCCGCGTGTCCTGGCAAGATCATCGGTGATGTCATCCACCTCCGCTCTGCCCCACTACGGGATCCTCGTGCCGGTCAAGCCGCCCGCGG
Organism: Nocardioidaceae bacterium; assembly: GCA_035699065.1. GTDB lineage: Bacteria > Actinomycetota > Actinomycetes > Propionibacteriales > Nocardioidaceae > Nocardioides_C. Next base: position 973 of record DASSBE010000043.1, on the reverse strand, counting down.
TCGCCAAGTCGCGGCTGCTCGACCTCGGCGACGAGTCACGTCAACACCTGGTCGTGGCGTTCGCCGCCGATACCGTGACCGCTGCTCTGCAGTCGCCGCTGGTCGACGTGGTGCTCGCGGTCACCGACGACTTCAGGCTCGCGCACGGGCTCGCCGATCTCGGGGCCGCGGTGATCCCCGACGGCACCACCGATGACCTGAACGCCTCGCTCGAGCAGGCCGCCGCGGAGCTGCACCGCCGGTGGCCCGAGCTCCGCATCGCCGCCGTCTGCGCCGACCTGCCGGCCCTGCGCACCGACGAGCTCACCCGGGTGCTCACCGCCGCGGCCGAGAGCCGGTGCTCGTTCGTCGCCGACAACGCCGGGGTCGGTACGACGGTGCTGGCGGCCGCCTCCCCGGAGGACTTCATGCCGCGGTTCGGGGCCGGCTCCCGTGCGGAGCATCGTGCACACGGCGCGACAGAGATCCTGCTGGACGGCATCGGCAGCGTGCGCCGCGACGTCGACACGCCCGCCGACCTGGCTGAAGCCCTCGCGCTCGGCGTCGGTTCGCGCACCGCGATGGTCACCACCGGGCTTAGGCTCTGAGGATGCAGGCCACCGTCTCGTCGTTCGACCCCGACACGTTCACCGGCTCGGTGCTCCTCGACGACGGCGTCGAGATCCCGTTCCCCTCCACGGCGCTCGCGGGCACCGGTCTCCGGCTGCTGCGTCCGGGTCAACGGGTCCGGCTCGAGACGTCGGGGTCCGCCGACTCGCTTCAGGTCCAAGCCCTGCAGATCCTCACACTGACCTGACCGGCCCCTGGCCTCAGCGCCCTACGGGGTGAGTTTTCGGCACCCGGTGCCGGGCGGCCACCCGGTAACGACAAAGGTGGGCCGACCCTTGCGGGCCGACCCACCTCGATGCTGCTTGTCCGTCGTTGCTGAGTCAGCTCAGGACTTCTTGGCGGTCTTCTTCGCCGTGCTCTTCTT
>DASSBE010000042.1:0-8126 GCA_035699065.1 Nocardioidaceae bacterium | reverse complement strand
GGAAGCGGCCTGCGCGCCGCGCTACGCAGCCGGTCGACGCACACGTTGTGCGCGATCCGGTAGCACCACGTCGACAACGACGCCCGTGACGAATCGAAGGACCCTCGCGACCGCCAGGCCCGCTCCATGACCTCCTGCACGGCATCCTCGGCGTCGAACGGCGACCCCAACATCTGATAGCAGAAGGCAACCAGGCGCCGGCGCAGCGGAGTGAGGTCGTCTGCGGTCACCGTGGCCATGGTCGCGATGCTCCCACGGCCGCCGTGCCTGATGATGGTCCGCGGTGCGCCGTGGTGCCTCCCAGCGGCAGCGCCGAGCGTGACGACTCGCATCCCCGGCACGCCAGCCACCGGCCATGCGGGCCGGTCCCTGCTCGGGCAGGTAGTCAATCGGCTAGTCCGAGAAACACCAGAAGCGCCCGGTCAAGCCGAACGAGATCGGCGTCAGAGAGTTGGCCAAGGTGGTCGCGAACATTACGCCGCGGCATGGTTGTGACCTTGTCGACCATGATCTGACTCCGCATTTCGATGCCTGTGGTGTCAGTCGGCTCCACGCTGATTCGGACAAGCGGCGCGTCGAGCGGATTGGTCGTCAGCGGGCACACAGTCACTGAAGCAGTTGAGTCGAAACGATCGTCCTGGACAATGACCACGGGTCTCGGCTTGCCCGTGCAGGCGCCTCGCGCGGCGGTGATGTAGAGATCTCCTCTCCTCACCCGTCGGGCTCCTCGACATCCCAGTCGACCGAGATGGCATCTACGAATGCCTGGTCATCGCCATCATGCTCACTCGCAGCGATGGCAGCCGACTGGCGGTGAGCTTCCGCGACAAACTCCGGAGCGCGCGTGCAAGCGGCTCGAGTTCCGCTCATGGATCCGCTCGCGGATCAGCCCCGAACCGAGCGGGGGCGTGTCTAGCTGTGGCTACTCGCGTAGGGGCGAGCCGACGACGTCGAACTGGAAGCCACCAAACTCTCCCGACAAAAGCGGCCGGGCCGTCGCGATGGACTGCTGCACCTCCAGTCGCTGGAGCGAGGCTTGGTGCGCCTCCGCGCTCGTCCATAGCTCGACAACGAACACTGTGTCAGGCTGCTCGTCATTCACGCCGACTTCATAGGCGAGGCAGCCCATCTCGTTCAGAGCATCACTGTGTTGGGTCAGGTGAGTCACCAGCTCATCACGTTTGCCTGGTTCAGCTCCGAGCGTTCCGACGTTCGCGAAGGTCATGGGGTCATGTTCCCACCCAAGGAACTGCCGGCGCCGTGTCTGGGTTCGCCAACTCACACCGGCAGTTCGAGGCACGCGCCAGGACGGCGTGGCTCTCAGGTGCCCTGATTGTGATGGCTGCCGAGACCGTCTCGAACAGCGATCGTCGCGAGTCGCTTGTCGCGCGTCCACAGGCGAGCGTCGGGTGTCAGTAATGTCGCAGCCAGCAGGTGCGCGTCGACGTACCCGATGCCAAGGCCGAACAGATGCTGGTTCTCGATCAGAGTCAGCACCTCGAGGTCCGTCGCGACGGTCGCCTGCGGGAGGTTGTGGAGCAAACCAAGAATCTCGCCGCGTCGCGAGAGGTGGCCGAGCGCGAGTTCCCCGATCACCCAGGGGTGCGCCAGCACGTGGCCGTCTTGGAGGAGCCCTACGAGCTCAGGATCACCGGCGCGGAGGTGGTCGATCCAGATCGACGTGTCGACGAGGATCACGCAGGCATCGTCTGCCGCCGCGGGACCGGGTCCGCCTCGGGCTCACTTCCCCCCAGTTTCGCGAGCCGTTTGGCGCTCTCGCGCTCGATCAATGCCCGCAGAGCCTGACGCACAAGTACGGTCTTCTCCGTGGTCCCGGTCAGCCTCTGCGCTTCCGTAACGAGATCGTCGTCCAAGGCGAGGGTCGTTCTCACTGTAGCCTCCATGCACGTCAATTGGCATTGAATGATGATGTTACACGTGCTCCGGTGTTCCAGTCACGGATGGCGCTGGGGAACATTCAGCCGGTGTGGTCAGCGGGTCGGAACGCGATGATGGGCAGTTGTTGCACGAGCCGGAGTCGAGCGGACTCGCTGCCGTCGTGATCACGCGGCGCGGACAGTCGCCCTGGACGCGGCTGCCGACGCTGGGACGAGACGTAGACGGGACACGGCCGCCGTGCTGCCTCTTCGACGTTGAAACGAAAGTGGCTCTGACTCAGCGTTTCCGCTGGTCAGAGCCACTTTCTGTTTTGCGACCCCGACGGGACTCGAACCCGCGGCCTCCGCCGTGACAGGGCGGCGCGCTAACCAACTGCGCTACGGGGCCATGCTCTTTGTCGTGCGCGAGCGGAGGAATGCTAACCCATCTTCCGCTCCGTGTCCGAATCGAGCTTCCGGACCACGCACCCCCAACGGGATTCGAACCCGTGCTACCGCCGTGAAAGGGCGACGTCCTAGGCCACTAGACGATGGGGGCCAGATACCCGTCAGGGACCGGTACAGCATAGGGCCACGCACCGCGCTCGCCCAAATCGCACAACCGTCGCGAACCGCCTTGCCGCACGAGCGACAATGGGGCGTGATCGAGATGAGCCGGGAGCGCTTCGAGGAGCTGGTGGGCGACGCGCTCGACCAGATCCCGGCCGACCTCACGGCGCTGATGGACAACGTGGTGGTGCTGGTGGACGACGAGCCGCCGGCCGACGACCCGGAGCTGCTCGGGGTCTACGACGGGACGCCGCTGACCGAGCGGGACACCCTGTACGCGGGGCTGCTCCCGGACCGGATCACGATCTTCCGCAACCCGACCTTACGGATGTGCGGGACCGACGAGGAGGTCGTGGACGAGGTGCGGATCACCGTCGTGCACGAGATCGCGCACCACTTCGGCATCGACGACGAGCGGCTGCACGACCTCGGGTACGCCTGAGCGCGCGGTCACGCCTGAGTGCGCGGTTACGCCCGAGCGCCCAGCCAGAAGCCGAGCGCGCACAGTGTCAGCGCCGGTACGACGGTCAGCAGCACGTTCCACGACCCGAGCCGCGGGCCGTGGTCATGGGTCTGTACGGCGAACGCCGAGAAGGTGGTCAGCCCGCCGCAGAAGCCGGTGCCGAGGAAGGCCAGCGTCGCACCTCCCGGCGTCGATCCGCCCAGTGCGGCACCGCTGAAGAGGCCGAGCAGGAACGAGCCGGCCAGGTTCACCGCGATCGTGCCCCACGGCAGCCGACCGTCGAGCAGGTGCGCCATGACGTAGCGCAGCGGGGCACCGAGCGCCGCACCGAGCGCGACAAGAAACAGCGTCACAGGTCGCCCTCCTCGTCCTCGAACTCGTGCCGCGCCACGTCCGTGCTGAACCGGTCCGCTGCCGCGACCGCGAGCAGGCACGCGGCCAGGGTGCCCACCACGTAGGCCGCCGCAAGCCCTACCTGGCCGCGGTCGACCAGTGCCCGGGCCTGCTCGGAGTAGGTCGACAACGTGGTGAACCCGCCGAGCACGCCCGTGCCGAGCAGCGGGGGCAACAGCTGATGGTGCCGGACGGCAGACACGGCCGGCAGTGTCGCCAGCAGGAACGACCCCAGCACGTTGATGGCGAGCGTGGTCCACGGGAACGACCCGCCGCTGTCCGGGAAGGCCGTCGACAGCCCGTAGCGTGCCGAAGCCCCGATGGCGCCGCCGAGCGCGACCAGGACGAGGACCGACGGGTGCAGAGGGTGCCCCCTGGTCACGGGGCGGGTCGCTCGGCGTCCTCGACGGTGAGCGCGCCGGTCCACGGGGTGGCGGCCTCACCGGCCCCCTGGCGGACGAACTCGCCGAGGTACCACCGCTGCAGCTCGAGCTGCTGCGGTGAGGCGGCCAGCGCGAGCAGCCGCTGCTCCCGGCAGAACTGGTCCGCCTTCTCCAGCATCTCGAGCATCCGGCCCATCGAGGCCGGTGCGCTGGGCGGTACGTCGTACTGCAGGTCGACCTGGTCGAGACCGGCCTCGATCGCCTCGTCGAGCGCGTTGACGCCGTGGGCCAGCCGGCGTTCGGCCTCGACCTGGAGGAAGAGCTCGGAGAGCTCACGGGCCACGGGATAGTCGCCGCTGTGGGCCAGGGAGAGCAGCCGCAGCTCACGGCGCAGCTCGTTGTAGCGGTTGCGGAAGTGGTCGAACACCTGGACCGGCATCCGCTGTAGCCGGACCCGGATCAGCTGGTCGGGCGCGGGAACGCTCGCCAGTCGCTGGTGGACGACCTCCTCGAGGTCGAAGACCTCCCCGGACAGGTCGCCGTCGGTGCGCACCTCCCGGGCCGGCTCGAACCAGACCGTCTTGCCGTCGGGGACCACCTCGGACCCCCACGTCGAGGAGTAGAGCGCGACGATGCCCAGGCCGCGGCCGATCGTGGAGAGCAGGTGCTCCTCGTCGGTCATCTCCACGTTGACCTCGGGCGGGTCGTGGGAGTGGTCGCGGACCTCGACCCGGGGGTGCTGCCGGGTGCCGCGGAGCCGGACCGTGATCGGCGGATCGGCGTGCAGGATGGCGTTGGTGACCAGCTCGGAGATGCCGAGCTCCGCGGCGTCGAGCAGGTCGGTGCGACCGAGCCGCTCGAGCACGTCGTTGACCCACTCACGTGCCTGCTTGACGGCTGCCGGGTCTGGTTCGAGCCGGAAGGGTTCGCTGTTGAGCGGCATCGTCAGCCACGCGTCCTGGAGACCTTGAGCGAGACCAGTCGGGTGACGACCATCGCGATGTAGAAGATGCCGGCGACCTGTTCGAGCATGACGACACTGCGGGCATGGCCCGTCACCGGCGTGATGTCGGAAAGGCCCGTGCTCGACAAGGTCGTGAAGGACAGGAAGAGCAGCTCCATCCAGGACCGTGTACCCGTCGCCCCAGCCCCGAAACTCTGCGGCTGCACCGCCTGCAGCACGACGAAGACGTAGGCGAAGGCCCAGGCCAGCAGCGTGAACACCGCACCGATGGCGAACAGCTCGTCGGTGTCGACGTGGGTGTCCTCGAGCATGTAGGCGAGCATGCTCATCGCCGCGTAGAAGTACAGCACCGCCTCGAACCCCGACGACCACGGGAACAGCTCGTCGCGCGCGGTGAAGACCTGCGTCCCGAGCAGCACGACCGCGGGTACGGCGACCAGCAGACTGACCCAGGACAGGAACGGGGTGGCACGGATCGCGAGCACGGCCAGGATGAGAACCAGGATGCCGAACATCGCGAACACCGCGCGGCCCACGTCGCTGCTCTCCATGAACGGGTAGAGCAGCACCCCCGCGAGCTGGACGATGAGAAGCAGTGCGCTCGGAGTCTCCCGCACGAACCTGACCACCCGCATGGGACGAGGCTAGCGGCTGGGGCGCGGCCGACGACGCTCCGACCGGCTGGTTTGCCCCGTGCGCCCCAGTTTCCCCAAGGTCTGCAGGGAAGCCGCCCACTTCCCATGGTGCACAGGCCGTGGGGAGTGAGGGTTCGGCACGGGAAGTGCCGTCGCGGCTCAACGGGGGACGAGGAACTCGTCGACGGACTCGTAGAACCTCTCCGGCTGCTCGCGGCGGACACAATGGCCCGCGCCGCGGCACCGCAGCACGGTCACGTTCGCGTTGCCGAGGTCGGCGATGCCCTGCTCGGTCTCCTCGTCGATGATGACGCCGGCGTCCGGGTCACCGGTGAGCACCAGCGTGGGGACGATCAGCTCCTTGTACAGCTCGGGCCACGGCGTGCTGGGCTTGAAGTCGCCGTGCGCCAGGTAGTCGGTGTCCATCTGCTGCTCGGCGCGACCGGTGACCAGCAGCTCGTCGTCGGCCCAGGTCGGGTGCTTCTCGCGGCGCAGGGCCACCAGTGCGCACTCCTCCTCGGCCGCGATCGACTCCTTCACCCCGGCCAGGTGCTCCTCGCCGCGGGCGGGGTCACGCTGCTCCTCACCCGGGGCCAGCGGCGCGGGGTCCTCCAGCACCAACGCCCGCACCAGGTCCGGCCGCCGGACCGCCGTGGCCAGGGCGACCGCGCCGCCCAGTGAGTGCCCGAGCACCACCGGCGCCTCGCCGAGCTGCTCGAGGAGCGCGATCGTGTCCTCGACCATCACCTCACCCGGGTGCGCCTCGAGCTGTTCGGGCGTGAACCGCGGCGACTCGCCGTGGCCGCGGGCGTCGACGGTCAGGATCGAGTAGTCGTCCGCCCAGTGCGCGACCGCACCCGGCCAGCCCGAGCCGGAGTCGGTCAGCCCGTGCAGGAACACCATCGTGGGCGCCTCGTTGTGCGGGCGGCCGTGATGCCTCACGACCAGGTCGGTGTCGAGCTGCGGTGCCGCGTTCTCGGCCACGAGGTCTCCTCTCGGCAGTACGTCGTGGTGCTACCCAGCGCGGTCGTTCCCAATCGGGAGCGCTCAGCGGTCGAGGTGCCTGGCCCAGGCGAAGCAGAACAGGCCGTAGCACGCGAGGCCGGCAGCGATCAGCACCAGCAACGGCGCCCCGAACGGCTGCTCCAGCACGGTCTTCAGCGCCTGGTCGAGGCCACCGGACTTCTCCGGGTCGTGGGTCCAGGCCGCGTAGACGAACAGGGCACCGACGACCAGCAGCGCGACGCCCTTGGAGAGGTAGCCCGCCTTGCCCAGGCCGGCGTAGACCCGTCCGCTGGTGCCGGAGTTCCCCTTGACGTCGAGCTTCTCGCGGAAGTCCTCCGAGAACCCCTTGTAGAGATGGGCTCCGCCGACCACGAGGACACCGACGCCGACCGCGCCGACCAGCAGCTGGCCGAGCGGCAGGGACATCAGCCGCGAGGTGAGCGTGTCGGTGTCGTCGCCGGAGCCGGCGCCGATCGCGATCTTCAGTGCGCTGGTCCCCAGGGCCCCGTAGATCACGGCCTTGCCGGTCGACGCGAGCCGCCTCCCGAGCCGCTTGAGGCCGTCCGCGTCGCGGTGCCCCAGCACGGCCTCGATCAGCATCCACACCACCAGCGCGTAGAACCCCAGGCCGACCACCCACAGCAGCACCTCGCCGAACGGCTTCTGCGCCAGCTCGGCCAACGCACCCGAGCCGCTGGCCGCCCCGGCGCTGTCGCCGAACGCCAGCTGCGCGGCGAGCCACGCGATCAGCAGGTGCACGATGCCGAACGCGACCAGGCCGACGCGGACGGCGTGGTCGAGCAGGTCACTGTCATCGGCCTTCCGGCCGAGCCGGTCCATGCCGGCAGACGTCTCGCCCGCGGTCATCGCGCCCCTCCCTCATCCCGGGAAGATGTATACCCTCAGGCGCTCGGAATATCCTCCGCCGTCTCGTACCGCGCCACCGACGCCACCCGGTCCCCGGCCACGGTGAACACGCACCAGGTCTCGGTCGGCTCCAGCGGCGCGCCGTCGGGCGCGTTCGCGGTGGTCCACCGCGCGATCTCGCGTACGACGAACCGGCCGCCCGTCTCCACGAGGGGCTCCTGCGGCTCGAGCCGGATCCCGGAGCGGGTGAGCCATCCGCGCATCAGCTCGTGGCCGTGCCCGGCGCCGCGCGGGCCGGCGACCGCGACATTGTCATCGCAGCACGCCAGGGCGGCCTCGATGTCGCCGGCGTTCACCGCGTCGTGCCACTGCTTCAGGACCTGTGCCGAGTCGCTCATGCGCCTCACCCTAGTGGCCCGGTCAGCCGGGGGTGACGGTCCTCGGCTCGGTGGTGTCCAGCCCGAGCAGCACGTTCTCGACGACCTCGGCGAGCGCCGGATGGATCCAGTACTGCCCGCGCGCCACGTCGTGCGCGGTCTGGCCGAGGCTCATCGCCTGGATCAGTGGTTGGATCAGGTTCGAGGCCTGCGGCCCGAGCAGGTGCGCACCGAGCAGCAGGCCGGTCCCCGGGTCGGCGAGCACCTTCGCGAAGCTGGTCTGGTCCTCCATCGCCCAGCCGTACGCCGTGTCCCCGTAGGCCTGTCGCGAGGACACGAACGCGACGCCCTGCGCGGCAGCCTCCCGCTCGGTGAGCCCGACGCTGGCGATCTGTGGGGAGGTGAACACCGCGCTCGGCACGAACCGGTGGTCCGCGCGCACCAGGTCGTCGGGGTGCAGGAGGTTGTGCTGCACCACCCGGGCCTCGGCGTTCGAGACGTGCTTGAGCTGGTAGGGGTTGCTGACGTCGCCCAGCGCCCAGATGCCCTCGGCGGTGGTGCGCTGGAAGTCGTCGACCACGACCAGGCCGGA
>DASSBE010000041.1:0-12180 GCA_035699065.1 Nocardioidaceae bacterium | reverse complement strand
GTCTCGCGCCGCACCTGCTCCCAGTCGACCTGCTCGCGCAGCGACCGGGCCACCGGCAGCATCTTGGAAAAGTCGCAGAAGTGCTCGTCCATCGCGTTCAGCTTCTGCACGACGAGCTCGGTGGCCGAGAGCACCGGCATCTCCACCGACAGCACCTCGATCACGTCGGCCTCCTGCACCACGTTCCGCTCGGCGGGCAGCCCGGAGTCGCGGAAGATCACGTCGACCATGGAGTCGTCGGTGTACACCTTGAACAGCCAGTCCTCCGGCGGCCGCTCCACCCGGAACCCGGCCTCGACCAGCATCTCCTCCGCCTTCGCGGCGTCGGCGTCGGCGACCAGGAAGTCCACGTCGTGGTCTGGCTCCGGTCCGCCGCGCGCCCAGACCGCGTAACCGCCGATCAGCGCGAACGGGATCCCGGTCTCCTTGAGCGCCACGGCCACCCGCTTCAGCGCCTCGCGCAGGTTCTGCTGCGCCTCGTCCACCATGGCGGCACCGTACCCAGGCGATCGGCCGAGTAACGATCCCGGCTCAGCCCCCCGGTCAGCGCGAAAGCTCCACCTCCGCGAGTACGTCGCCCGCCGCGTCGTGGACCGCGACCGACGCCACCGGCCGGGACACCGTCGCCCACCACACCGTCTCCCCGGGGACGCCGAGCCCGCTCGTGGCCCAGGCCGAGACGTGGGACCCGTCCTGCATCCGCACCAGCACCTGCTCCGCGTCCGTGCCGGCGAGCCTCCCGACCAGCAGCTGCTGCCGCTCGGTGCCGTCGAAGGTGTCGAACGTGAAGACCTGCATCGGCTCCCCCACCTCGATCCGCGGCGGACCCAGTCCGGGACCGTAGGCGTAGTAGGTGGTGTCGTGGTGGCTCAGCAGCGACGGCCGGCAGAGGTCCTCGCCGGGCACGGCTGTGCACGCGAAGAACAGTGCGCCGACATCGGCGTACACCCGGTCGCGGGGCGTCAGCTCACGCACCCACTCGGGTGCCTCGGCCGACGTGCCGTCGATGCCGTAGCTGCTCAGCCCCCGCGTCCCGATCGGGATCGCAGGGCCCACGATCCGCTCCACCGGGACCTCGCCGACCCACCGCCGACTCGGCCCGGTTCCTGAGGGCACCACCACAAGGTCGCCGGCCGTGTATGCCAGCGGCAGCTCGTTCAACGCACGGAGCCCCAGCTCGGTCAGCTCGATCTTCGGCTCCTCCGGCACCGGCGCGGAGACCCGCACCCTGAGGTCGGCGAACGCTGCCCCGGCCACGATCACCGCCAGGGTGGCCAGTGCCGCGGCCGCCGGGGTCAGGTGCGTGCGCCACCCGTGGACCTCGCCCCCGAGTCCGATGATGCCCTCCGGCCGAACGGCCTGGCTGTGACCCATCGCGGCCTCCCGCAGCATGTGCCTGTCTCCACGGTAACCGCGCGCGCCCACGATTAGCGAGGCCGTGGTCGGGCATAGGACAACAATGCGTGTCGCCACGTTCAACATCCTGCACGGCCGCTCCCCCGAGGACGACCGGGTCGACGTCGACCGCTACGCGAAGGCGATCCACCAGCTCGACGCCGACGTCCTCGGCCTGCAGGAAGTGGACCGCAACCAGCCGCGCTCGGAGAACGCCGACCTGACCGCGGTGGCCGCCGACGCGATGGGCGCGGCCGAGCACCGGTTCGTCGCGGCGCTCTCCGGCAGCCCCGGCGCGACCTGGATCGGGGCCACCGGTGACGAGCAGCCCGACTCGGCGGCGTACGGCATCGCCTTCCTGTCGCGCTACCCGGTCCGCGCCTGGGAGGTGATCCGGCTGCCGGCGTTCCCGACGAAGTTCCCGATGGTGTTCCAGGGCAGCCGCAAGCCGGTCCTGGTCCGCGACGAACCGCGCGTCGCCGTGGCCGCCGTCGTAGACACCCCGCACGGTGAGTTCACGATGGTCAACACGCACCTGTCGTTCCTGCGGTGGTGGAACAAGCGCCAGCTCCGCACGCTCGGCCGGGCCCTCGAGGACCGTGCGCGTCCGATGCTGCTGCTCGGCGACCTGAACATGGAGCCGCAGCAGGCGCACGAGATCACCGGGATGCGTCCGCTGGCGAGCCGCCTCACCTTCCCCGCGCACGCACCCATCGAGCAGATCGACCACATCCTCGGCGCCGGCGACCTCCCCTCGGGCCCGGCCGCGGTGCACCTGCTCGACCTTTCCGACCACCGCGCGCTGTCGGTCGACCTCCGCTGACGACCGGGTACGTCGGACGCGCCGGCCTGCTCAGCCGGAGCCGGAGCCCGTCCCGGGTTTCGTCAACCGTGCCTGGGCAGCGGCGGCCACCGGGTCCGGCACCGCTCGCGACCCGACCGCCTCGGCCTTGTTCAGCATCGCCCCACCGACGACGTGGTCCTTGCCGGCCATCAGCGCCTCGAACCCGTCACGTGCCACCTCGTCGGGGTCGTCCTTGTTCATCGACGCGACCCGGGTGTCCTCCATGTCGTTGCGCTCGAAGAACGCGGTGTCGGTGGGCCCGGGCATCAGCGAGGTGACCGTGACCCCGGTGTCCTTCAGCTCGTAGCGGATCGCCTCCGCGAACGAGTGCACGAACGACTTCGAGGCGGCATAGGTGGCGTAGTACGGTCCCGGTGCCCGCGCGGCTACCGACGCGGTGAACAACAACCGGCCCTCGTTGCGGGCGACCATGTCCTCGACGAGCAGCTTGGCCAGGTGCACGGTGGAGCGCACGTTCACGTCGACCACCCGCAGCTCGTCGTCCAGGTCGGTCTCGTGGAACGCTCCCGAGGTGCCGATCCCCACGTTCAGCGCCGCGGCCGCGACCGGTCGTCCGGTCTCCCGGATCGCCTGGTGCAGCGCCTGCACGCCGTCCGCGGTGGCGAGGTCGACCTGCTCCGCGGTCACCGACGTCCCGGCCCGCCCGAGCTCGACGGCGGTGTGCGCGATTAACGGCTCGTCGGCGGTGATCAGCAGATCGAAGCCATGGTCGGCGAACTGGTGCGCGAGCGCGCGGCCGATTCCGGTGGAGGCACCGGTCACCACGGCGAGCGGTGCCGTCGGGTTCGCGTCGGTGGTCATCGCGGGTCTCCTTCGTCCGGGAGACCTCGCGGTACCCCGCGGTCGCGGCCACCATGTACGGCGTACCGCCGGGCTGTCTGAGCCAGACGCGGATCTACACCAGGTCCTCACGCCACGCAGAACTCGTTTCCTTCCGGATCGTGCATCACGACGGAGTACCGCTGAAGGGTGTCAGTGTCGATCCGGTTCGGATGATCGACCGTGGCGCCGAGATCAACCAGCTCGGCCACCTTGGCATCGACTGTCGCGACAATCTCCTCCATCGGGGCGGAGCGTTCGGCCACGTAGATGTCGAAGTGAAACCGCGTCTTGACCGTCTTCTTCTCCGGCACCGGCTGGAACCAGATCTTCGGCCCTTCACCAGCCGGGTCCACGATTCGATCGATGTAGTCGTCGGGGTCGCCGCCGAGATTCTCCTCGGGCACGACCGACTGGTAGTAGGCCAGCCAGGATCCGAAGCCGTCGGGCGGCGGCTCGGGCACGTACCCCAACAGCGGGGCCCAGAACCGCGCCATCCCAGCCGGGTCGTTCGAGTCGATCGTGAGTTGCCAGGTCACCATGTCCCGACACTAGACCCGGCCACCGACGGGAGGCTTCCAACCTCAATTTACCGGCGTCGACCGAAGGGCACGCGCACGGGTACCGTTGTCCCCGGTGTGCCGGGAAGTCTGGTCGGCGAAGGCTGTCTCCGACCCCGAAGGATCGTCATGTCTGATCGCCGTCCGTCTCGCGTCTTGGCCCGTGGGTCCTTCAGCGAGGCCATCAGGATCGCGGAGATCCTTCGCAAGGAGACCGTCGGTGGTGCGCTCCTGCTGATAGGCACCGTTGTAGCCCTGGTCTGGGTCAACTCTCCCTTCGGCGATGCTTACACCGCGCTTCGCGACTACACAGTGGGCCCCGAGGCGCTGCACCTGGACCTTTCACTGGGCACCTGGGCTGCCGACGGGCTGCTGGCCATCTTCTTCTTCGTGGTCGGACTGGAGCTCAAGCGCGAGTTCGTTGCCGGCGACCTCCGCGACCCCGCCCGTGCCGCCCTGCCCATCCTCGCCGCGCTCGGCGGGGTGGTCGTGCCAGCCGCCATCTACCTCGCGGTCAACCTCAACACCGGCGGCGGTGCCCTGAACGGCTGGGCGATTCCAACTGCTACCGACATCGCGTTCGGGCTGGCCATCCTGGCCATCATCAGCACTCATCTGCCCACCGGGCTCCGCACTTTCCTGCTCACCCTCGCCGTGGTCGACGACCTGGTCGCGGTCACGATCATCGCGGTGTTCTACACCGACGACCTCAGCCTGTTGCCGGCGGCGGGGGCACTGGTCCCATTGGCCCTGTTCACCCTCGCCGTGCAGCGCCGGATCCGCTCCTGGTGGCTGCTCATCCCGCTGGCCGTGGTCACCTGGACGCTGGTGCACGACTCCGGGATCCACGCCACCGTCGCCGGAGTCCTGCTCGGCTTCGCGGTACCGGTGCTTCGGTCCGACGCCATGGGTGGCCCCGAGGCCGGACCTGGGCTGGCCGAACGCTTCGAGCACCGGGTTCGACCGATATCTGCCAGCATCGCGGTGCCGATCTTCGCGTTCTTCGCCGCGGGCGTGGAGATCGGTGGTCTGCGCGGGCTCACCGAGTCGCTCACCGACCCCATCGCGCTCGGTGTCATCGGCGGTCTGGTCCTCGGCAAGCCGATCGGCATCCTCGGCACCGCATGGCTCACCGCCCGGTTCACCCACGCCAGACTCGACGACGAACTGACCTGGCTCGACGTGCTTGGCGTGTCACTGCTCGGCGGGATCGGATTCACCGTTTCCCTGCTCATCGGCGAGCTCGCCTTCGGCGGCGGCAGCGCCGTTGACCACGTCAAAGTCGCCATCCTCACCGGTTCCCTGGCCGCGGCCATGCTCGCCGCGATCGTGGTCAAGGCACGCGACCGCGCCTACGAGCGAATGGCAGCGGCCGAACACATGGACACCGACGCCGACGGAATCCCGGACGTCTACGAGCAGTAGGGCATCCCTGCGGCGCTACCGGGTGATTCACCGTCTTCATAGAGCGCCGTGGGGACGCACCAGTCAGCCGAAGAAGACCTCGGCCTCGGCGTACTCCGCGGGTGAGACGAGCTTGAGCTCGCCGGTGCCCTCGATCAGCGGGACGCGGACGATGTCGGTGCCGCGAAGCGCGACCATCGTGCCGTAGTCCTTGTCGGCGACCGCGGCGATCGCGTGCAGGCCGAACCGGGTCGCGAGCCAGCGGTCGAACGCGGTCGGGGTGCCTCCGCGCTGCACGTGCCCGAGCACGACCGCGCGCGCCTCCTTGCCGGTGCGGTCCTCGATCTCCTTGGCGAGCCGGTCACCGATCCCGCCGAGCCGGACGTGGCCGAACGCGTCCTTGTCCCCGCTCTGCAGGGTCATGTCGCCGCCGGCCACCGGCACCGCGCCCTCGGAGACCACGATGATGGGTGAGAAGTTGGTGCGGAACCGGGTCTCGACGTGCTCGCACACCTTGTCGATGTCGAACGGCTGCTCAGGGATGAGTACGACGTTGGCTCCCCCCGCGATCCCGGAGTGCAACGCGATCCAGCCCGCGTGCCGGCCCATCACCTCGACCACCAGCACCCGGTGGTGCGACTCGGCGGTGGTGTGAAGCCGGTCGATCGCCTCCATCGCGATGTTGACCGCGGTGTCGAAGCCGAACGTGAAGTCGGTGCCGGACAGGTCGTTGTCGATGGTCTTGGGGACCCCGACCACGTTCACGCCGAGCTCGGCCAGCTTGGTGGCCACGCCGAGGGTGTCCTCACCGCCGATCGCGATCAGCGCGTCGACCCCGGCGTCGGCGAGGTTCTCCTTGATCTTCTCCACGCCGCCCTCGATCTTGAACGGGTTCGTGCGCGAGGACTTCAAGATGGTGCCACCACGGGGCAGGATCCCGCGGACCTCGTCCACGCCGAGCGGCACGGTGCTGCCCTCGAGCGGGCCCTTCCACCCGTCCCGGAAACCGACGAACTCGAAGCCGTAGTCCTTCACGCCCTTGCGGACCACGGCCCGGATCACGGCGTTCAGGCCGGGACAGTCGCCGCCACCGGTGAGGACTCCCACGCGCATGCCATCGCTCCTTCGGAGAAGGTCGAAAATGTCGGAGGTCCCACCCTAGCCCGCCCGGATTGGATCGTTCCACCGCCTGAAGAGCGCAGCGATATGGTGCCTGCCATGACGTTCTCCATCGTTGCCCGGTCCGCCGACGGCCAGAGCTGGGGCGTCGCGGTCGCCTCGAAGTTCCTCGCCGTCGGGTCCGCCGTACCCGCCGCCGTCGCCGGGATCGGCGCCATCGCCACCCAGGCCGACGCCAACGTGGCCTACAAGGGCCAGGCGCTCGCGCACATGGACGACGGCGCCACCGCGTCGGTCGCACTGCAGCGGCTGCTCGAGGACGACGAGGGCCGCGACCACCGGCAGGTCGGCATCGTCGACGTGGACGGCCGCGCCGCTACCCACACCGGCCCGCAGTGCTTCGACTGGGCCGGCGGAGTCACCGGCCACGACGTCGCGATCCAGGGCAACATCCTCGCCGGACCCGAGGTGGTCGAGGCGATGAAGGCGTCGTGGGACTCCACCACCTCGGAGTCCGACCTCGCGCGGCGCCTGCTGGCCGCGCTCCGGGCCGGCGACGCCGCGGGCGGTGACAGCCGTGGCCGGCAGAGCGCCGCGCTTCTGGTGGTCCGAGAAGGGGCGGGGTACGGCGGACGGGACGATGTCGCGGTGGACCTGCGCGTCGACGACCACACGACGCCCTGCGAGGAGCTCGAGCGGTTGCTGGACCTCAACGACCTGTACCTCACCGCGTCCACCGACGAGGAGAAGACCGACGTCACGACCGAGCTGCAGCAGGAGCTCGACGACCGGGCCCGCAAGCTCGGTCACCCGGACTTCATCGCCTGGGTGGGCACCGAGAACTTCGAGATGCGGGTCGGCAAGGGCTGGGTGGACGAGGCGGTGCTGCGGATCCTCCGCGACCGCACGACTGACCTGGCGTGAGGCAAGATCCCAGAAGCCAGGGTTGGTACGACCCGCGCAACATAGACTGCCGGAATGACTCCGGTGGGGGTGTCCGGACGGTTCAGGGTGCGGGTACTCCGGCACCCTTCTGCGCCTGCCCTCACCGTGTCCGGCTGGATCATCGGTCTACTCGTCACGGGCCTCATCCTGGGCACGCCGTATCTCGGCTTCGGCTACCACAGCCCGTCCCTGCACCTGGTCCTCGACTCGATCGACGCCTGTGTCGGCCTGCTGGTCGCCTACCTGGTCTACGGCCGGTACCTCCGTAGTCGCCAGACCTCGGACCTCCTGCTGGCCCAGGGCCTCTTCCTGCTGGCCGCGGCCGGATTCGGCCTGACCGTGTCCCTCGAGGTGCTCAGCGGTTCCCGGCCGGGAACCATCGATGTGTGGCTGCCGTTGGGGATCCGGGTGCTCGGTGCCGTTCTCATCACTGCCTCGGCGCTGTTCTCGAGCCGCCGCTCCGCCCTGGTGCGGGAGCGTTGGCGGCGCTCAGCCCCGTGGGTGCTGGCCCTGGTCGCGTTCGTCGTGCTGTGGCTGCTGCGCGACCTGCTGCCGGTGGCACTCGACGACAGCCCGCCGCAGTCGGCGCAGCGGCCGGTGATCACCGGACATCCGATGGTGCTGCTCGCCCACGGGTTCACCGCCGTGTGCTTCGCCGTGGCCTCGGTGGCGTTCACGGCCCACGCGGTTCGCCGGCACGACGAGCTGTTGCGCTGGCTGGGTCCCGCGTGCGCGCTGGCGGCTTTCGCCCGGGTGAACTACGTGTTGTTCCCGTCGCTGTACACCGACTGGCTCTACACCGGTGATGTGCTGCGCACCGGCTGCTACCTGCTTCTCCTCGTGGGCGCGGCCCGCGAGATCCGCAACTACTGGACCGCACACGCCCGCGCGCTGGTGCTCGAGGACCGTCGCCGGCTGGCCCGCGAGCTGCACGACGGCGTCGTGCAGGAGCTGGGTTACATCCGCGCGGAGGCACACAGAGACCCCGTCGACGGCGTGGTGTCGCGACGCATCGTCGGGGCCTGCGACCGGGCGCTCGACGAGGCACGGGCCGCCGTCGACGTCCTCGGGCGTGGCCCGGACGAGCCGTTGGGCCTGGCGTTGCGCCGGGGCGCACAACAGGTGGCGGACAGGTACGACGTACAGCTGGAGGTGGACCTCGACGACTCGGTGACCGCGGTCCACGACCAGCGGCACGCCCTGGTCCGGATCACGCGCGAGGCCGTGTCCAACGCGGTCCGGCACGGCGGCGCCCGTCGCGTCCATCTCGGCCTGGCGGGTGACGCGCACGGTCGTCGGCTCGTGGTCCGCGACGACGGAAGCGGCTTCGACCCCGAGACCGTCCCCGACACGGGGTCGGGTTACGGGCTGACCAGCATGCGTGAGCGCGCTCTTGCGCTTCCCGGGTCGTTCCGCATCGAGTCGACCCCCGGCAAGGGGACTCTCGTGGAAGTGACGTGGTGAGCGACGCTCCGATCCGGGTCGTGATGGCCGACGACCACGCCCGGGTGCGCGGCCAGATCCGGCAGGCGCTGGAGGCCGGGGGCTGCCAGGTGTGCGGCGAGGGCGCGAGCGCCGCGGACGCGGTGCGGCTGACTCTGGAGCACCGCCCCGACGTGGTGCTGCTCGACATCCACATGCCGGGCAGCGGTATCCACGCGGCGCGGGAGATCAGTGTTGCTGCTCCGGAGACCGCGATCGTGATGCTCACCCAGTCCCAGGAGGACGACGACCTGTTCGACTCCTTGCGGGCCGGCGCGCTGGGCTACCTGCTCAAGGACACCGACCCGGCCACCCTTCCGGCCGCGCTGCGTGCGGTGCTGTCCGGCGAGGCGGTGATGCCGCCACGGCTGGTCGCCCGGATCCTGGACGAGTTCAGGCCCCCCGCCCGGCGCCGGTTCGGCCGCGGCTCGTCGGCCGCCGCGAAGCTGAGCGCGCGCGAGTGGGAGGTGATGGACCTGCTCGGCCAGGCGCTGTCCACCGAGGAGGTGGCGGACCGCCTCTTCCTGTCCCCGACCACCGTGCGGGTGCACGTCTCCTCTGTGCTCCGGAAGCTGCGGGTGAAGGACCGCGACAGCGCCTTCAGGCTCCTGCGCGGGGACTAGCCGAAGCAATCCGCGCAGGGCTCGGGCCTGGCCCGCGCCCACCTCAACGCCAGGTCCGTCATTCCGGTGGCCGTGCCCGTTTAGGCATTTGAACGGCGTTTGGGGCAAAACCAACCGTGAACCACTACATCGTCCGATGTGCGCGGTTACGTTTCTGACGAGGCTGGCTCAGTGGGGGTTCGGCCGGGGGTGTGGGGAAAGGCATCAAACAGTCATGACGGGATTTGAGAAGTTCACGGGTGGAGCCTCCGTTACCAGGCCGAGATCGGTCAGTCGTCGCGCCGCCGGAGCCTTTGTGGTTCCGGTGATCGTCGCGGGGATGCTGGGGGCGGTCAGCCCGGTGTACGCCGCGACCACGACCACCACCAACGGCATCTGCACCGGCGTGGTCAACCAGCTCGCGCACCGCGGCACCGTGCAGGAGAACCTGCTGAAGGCGGCCGCGAGGAAGAACGCCGACCTGATCCTCAAGCTTCAGACCGAGCGTGCCGGGCTGCAGACGCAGGCGACCACGCTGAAGGCGGAGATCGCAAGCGCCGAGGCGGCGATCGCAGCTCTCGATGCCGAGGGCCTGCAGCTCGACGCCGACCTGAAGGCGGCGCAGGACGAGCTCACCAGGCTGGAGTCCCAGAAGGTCGACACTGCTGCGGCGGTGAACGACACACAGGAGGCGCTCGACGCCGCGAAGGCACAGCAGGCCGCGGTGCAGGCCCAGCTCACGCCGTTGCAGGAAGAGCTCGCCACCGCCCGGACGCGTTCCGCGGACCTGTCGGAGCAGGCGGACGCCGTCGACGTACAGATCAGCGCGAAGCAGGCCGAGCTCAACGACGCCGCGAGGCAGCTCGAGGCGCTGGAAGCGGCCGCGACGAGCGCCGCCGGTGACCTGGCAGCCCAGAACGCGGCCATCACCCGGGCGCAGACCGAGCTGCAGCAGCTGACCGAAGCCGCTCGCGACGCCGCCGACGCGGTCGACGCCGCGACGCAGGCAGTCGCCGGAGCCGAGGCTGAGCTGCAGCGGCTCGAAGCCGTCGGCTCATCGGCCCAGGCCGACCTCGAAGCCCAGCAGGCACGGGTCGCCGATGCCAAGACCACGTTCGAGACGCTGCAATCCGATGCGAGCGACGCCGCCGACGCGGTCACCGCGAAGCGCGCCGCGATCGCCACCGCTGAGGGCGAGCTCGCGACGCTGCAGGCCGACGCCAAGGCTGCCTCCGACGCGGTGACCGCCAAGAACGCCGAGATCACCGACGCACAGGGCGAGCTCAGTGCCCTGCAAGCCGACGCCAAGAAGGCTGCAGACGCCTACGCTGCCAACCAGTCGGCGATCAGCGGGGTGACCCAGGCGATCGCGGACCTGAACGGTCAGCTCGCCACCGCCAACCAGCAGGTGGTCACCACACAGACGGCCCTGGAAGAGGCACAGGGGCAGCTGACCACCCTGCAAGCCAGCAAGACAACCCTCGAGGGCGAGATAGCGACGCTGACGGCGCGCATCGGTGAGTTCCCAGCCAACTCCAACGGCCAGGCGAAGCGTGCACTTGAGGCCCAGCGGACCGCGAAGCAGGCCGAGCTCGCGACGATCAACACCCAGATCACCGACAAGAACACCCTGATCTCCGGCCTCCAGGGTGACCTGACGACACTCCAGAGCCAGGTCACCATTCTCAACGCGCAGCTCCTGGCGAAGCAGCAGGAGAGCAGCGCGCTGCAGCTGCAGGCCGCTCCACTGCAGGTGTCGGTCACCGCTGCCAATGCGGCGGTCACCGCGAAGCAGGGCGAGATCGCGGCCCTGAAGGCTCAGCTGCCGGCGTTGTCCGCCGCCGTGACCACGGCCGACCAGGCGGTCACCGCGAAGCAGGGCGAGCTGGCCACGCTGAACGGCGAGCTGTCCGGACTCGAGGCCGCGGCGAACACGGCCGCCGGCAAGGTCACTGCGCAGGAGAAGGTCGTGGCGGACCTGGAGGCCGAGCTGCCGGCGCTGACCGAGGGGGTCGAAGCTGCGCAGCAGCAGATCGCCGCGCAGAAGGTCGTGCTCAGTGGTCTGCAGGACGACCTGGCGAGGGCCAAAGCGGCGCTCGTCGACGCCAACACGGCCGTCGACACCAAGCAGGCAGAGATCACCGGGCTGCAGGATGAGCTGCCGAGGCTGCAGCGGGCGGTGGACGACGCGAACACGGCGGTGAGCACGAAGACGGGCGAGATCGCTACCCTGAACGGCGAGATGGACTCCCTCGTCACCAAGCTCACCGGTCTCAACGCCGCGATCGCCGAGGCGGAGGCCGGCGTGATGGTGCTGCAGGGTCGAGTCGCTCCCCTCCTCGAGCAGCTCAACACCCTCAACGAGGAGGTGTCCGCCACCGAGGCGCAGCTCACGTCGCTGCAGGGACAGCTGACGACGCTCGACGGCCAGGTCACGACCGCCCAGGCAGCGCTTCGCGTCCTGGAAGCCCAGAAGAAGCAGAACAAGGACGCGATCGCGGCGCAGAAGGCGACCGTCAAGGTTCTCCAGGACAAGCTCGGCACAGTCCAGAACCAGATCAAGGCCATCGACGGCACGATCGCACTGGGCGGTTGCGTCGCCTGAGTCCCGCCCACCCTGGGTTCTGCGGAGTCGATGACCCAGGGCATCATTTGCACAGCCGCGAGGCCCCGGGCAGCCAGCCCGGGGTCTCTCGCGGTCCTGGCTGGGTGGTGGGTCCCGAGCGCTGGACACGTGACGATGCGACGATGCTCCTGACCGATGGTGGCGACTTCAGGAGTTGGCGGATCGATGAGCGTGCTGGCGATCGACGCAGGGACGACCGGCGTGAAGGCGGTCGTCGTGACTGCCGACGGCGCGATCGCCGCGACCGGCTACCAGGAGTTCCCGCAGCACTTCCCGAGACCCGGCTGGGTCGAGCACTCCCCCGAGGAGATCTGGCAGGCCACGATCGAGGCGACCCGCTCGGCGCTCGAGGCGTACGACGGA
>DASSBE010000040.1:0-27725 GCA_035699065.1 Nocardioidaceae bacterium | reverse complement strand
TCAGGCCGACGCTCGTCCCAGAGCAGGCGCATCGCGATGGCTTCGGGGACCGGGTTCACGTTGTCGTTTCCCGGGAGGTACGGGTGGTCGAACGCGTTGTCGCTGTAGGAGTGGTAGCGGTTGATGTCGTAGCCACGGCCGTCCGCGTAGAACTCGCAGGCGACAGTGCAGGTCGGGTCGTAGTTCTGCCTCTGCGGGGTGGTGTTCCCGTTCACGTCGGTCACGTCGGCGTCGAACCCGTCGACGTTGACCCGCGGCACGACCGTCACGGTGAGCGTCACGGATGACGTTGGCCGTCGGACAGTTGCCGCTGATCTGCCGGACCAGATTGATCATCGCCTCGGAGACGACATACTCGTTGGCGTGCTGGTTGGCGATGTACATGACCGGCGTCGGCCCGTCACCGATGGTGACGACGGGGATCTCCCTTCCGGTTGCTGAAAGGAGTTGGAACGGGTCACGACGAGCTCCTTGATCGAAGGATGCAGGGACGAACCTGCGTCGTCTTTAGCTTTCCTTTACTTCCGTAGTCCCCTTCGATCTGCCCAGCAAGCAATCCCACGCTTCACGCTTCTGTAGTGCACGATCATGCAGAACGGCGGACGCCCCTGTGTCGCGACCGGCGACGGTCAGGACTCCAGCGACTCCTGGTAGGTGGCCGCGTCCATCAACAGGTCCAGGGCGGACGGGTCGGCCGGCACGACCTCGTAGAGCCAGCCCTCGCCGTAGGGGTCGGAGTTGACCAGCTCAGGGGTTCCGTCGAGGGCCTCGTTCCGGCCGGCGATCTTCCCGTTCACCGGTGCGTACAGGTCGCTCACGGACTTGGTTGACTCCAGCTCGCCGACCACGGACCCCGACTCGACCTCGCTGCCCACCTCGGGCAGCGACACGTAGACGATGTCGCCGAGGGCGTCCTGCGCGAAGTGCGTGATGCCGACCCGGACCGCCCCCTCGGACTCCCCGGGGCTGCGCACCCACTCGTGCTCACTGGTGTATTTGAGGTCTTCGGGGTACACGGCACTCCTTCGTGACGAGATCCATCGGGTCGCGTCAGGCTACTCCGTCTCGACCGGCTCGGCGTACTTGGACTGCTCCGGCTGACGCGTGCTGGCGATCTCGACGGTGTTGACCTCCTTGACCCGCGCCTCGCCGCCCACCGTCTCGATCTGGTCGGTGAAGCCGCCGCTGATGTCCATGGACTGTCCGAGCGTGTGCGAGTCGCCGATCGCCTCGATGGTGTACGGCGCAGACAGCTGCTGACCGTCGACGACCACCCCGCCGTCACCACCTTCGAGGGCGGTCTGGGCGACCACCCGCACACTGTCGTTGATCTCGATCGCCTCGGCGCCGGCGTCACGCAGCTCCTCGAGGCCGTTGAGCAGCTGGTCGATCCCGACCGCGCCGGTCGGGTCCTCGACCGTGATCACCACACCGGGTCCCACCGCCGGCAGGGTGCCCGCGAGGATGCCGAGCACGTTGGCCTGCTGCCGAGCCGTCTGCAACGCCGCCTGACGGCTCTCGGTGTTGTTGCGCAGCGAACTGCGGGTCTGCTCGAGCTGGGCGATCTCGTTCTCCGCCCGCTCGGATGCCGCCGACAGCGAGTTGAGCAGTTGCAGCATGTCCTCCTGGCGCATGCCTGCGTACACGTCGTCGTCGCCGGTGGCCTGCACCTGGACGACGCTGGCGAAGCCTACGACGGCCAGCAGCACCGCTGCGGTCAGCTGGCCGCGCGACCCCGGCTTCCGCAGCGCCCCGAGCAGTCGTGTCCGGCCCGACGGCTGCGGAGTGCCCTCCGGCTCGGTTGCCTGCTCGTCGTCCATGTCCCGGCCCGTCTCACGCATGGAAGATGTGGCGGCGGATCGCCGCGACGTTGGAGAAGATACGGATGCCGAGGACCACGATGACCCCGGTCGAGAGCTGACCGCCGACCCCGAGCTTGTCGCCGAGGTAGACGATCAGGGCGGCGATCAGCACGTTGCTGATGAAGGAGATGACGAACACCTTGTCGTCGAAGATCCCGTCGAGGAACGCCCGCAGCGCACCGAACACGGCGTCGAGAGCGGCCACGACCGCGATCGGGAGGTACGGCTCGAGCCACAGCGGCACGTCGGGCTGCAGCATCAGCCCGAGGATGATGCCGACCAGCAGTCCGAGCCCCGCGATCACGGTCGCTCCTCGAGTGTTCTCGCGTGGCGCAGGTCGAGATCTCTTGCCGCAGGCACCTTCAGTGACTCCTCGGGGGTCATGTCGAACTGCAGCCCGTAGGCCGCCTTCAGATTGAACCATTCCAGGCCGTGCTCGGTGTCCGCGAACCGCGCCGGGATCGCGTCCGGGTTGCCGATCGCCAGCACCGTGTACGGAGCCTCCAGCGAACGACCGTTCACCGTGATCGCCGAACCGGCGTGCCGGATGGCCGAGAGGTTGCTCAGCCGCTGTCCGTTGATCGAGATGGCCTCCGCGCCCGAGGCCCACAGGGCGTTGGCGAGCTTCTGCAGGTCCTTGTCGAGCACCCTCTGGAGGGAGTCGGTGGCCTGCGGGTTGTCGCCGACCACGACCCGGACGCCCGGCCCGGTGACCGCGGCCGCCCCGGTGCGCACCTCGAGCCGGCTCAGCCGGGTGGACAGCTGACGACCCTGGGTCGAGGCCTGGAGGTACTGCGTCTGCAAGGTGTCCACCTCCTCGCGCAGCTCGGTGACCCGCTGTCGCCGGGAGTCGACCTGCGTTCTGCGCGCCGTGATCTGGGTGGCCAGCTGGTCGTGCCCGTCCGCCTCCTGCACCGCGTTCCGCGAGGTCTGCACTGCCGCCGTCGCGACGAGCAGCCCGAACAGGCCCAGGATCACCAGCGCGGCGAGGCCGGTCCCGGGTTGTCGGGGGTCGCGCTCGGACGCAGTCCGCTCCGAGACGGGTGCGTAGTCCTGGTCCAGGGAGTGTGCGGTGATGTAGTCGAGCAGGCCCATGGTGACCTGCGGGGGCAGGACGGCCGGGGTGTGCGTCGTACCGGCGCGCTCAGCTGCCATCGAGGCTCGGCGCCCTTCGCTCGTGGTCGGCCAGCAGCTTGCGGACCTGCCAGGCGTAGAGCAGCCCCGCCCACCAGTAGAGGCCGGTGCCCCAGATCGCGAACGCCCAGCCGAAGACCTCGGCCAGCGTCGCGACCACGCCTTCCCCGTCGCCGAGGAGCAGCAGCGGGAACGCGTAGAGCAGGTTGGCGGTGGCCGCCTTGCCGAGGAAGTGCACGGGAAGGGCGCTGTAGCCGCGGGTGCGCAGGAACGGCACGAGACCCCACAGGAACAGGTCCCGCGCCGGCAGCAGGATCGCCAGCCACCACGGGATGATGTCGCGCCAGGCCAGGCCGAAGACCACGGCCAGGATGTAGAGCCGGTCGGCCACCGGGTCGAGGATCTCCCCCAGCTTGGACATCTGGTTGAGCCTGCGGGCCAGGTATCCGTCGAGGTAGTCGCTGATCCCGGACAGCATCAGCACGCCCAGTGCCCACAGGTCCGCCTCCGGACCCATCACCAGCCACAGGAACAGCGGCACCCCGACCAGCCGCGCGATGCTGATGACGTTGGGGATGGTGAGGACCCGGCTGGTTTCCACCAACTCATCGTCCTGCTTGTTCACCCACGACCCCTCGTCCGATACCGCCACAACCGTCAGAAGTACCTTAACCGAGCGGTGGTGGGCAGACTTGCCCGATGAGGCTGCACCTCGACACCGATTTCGGCGACAACCCCGACGACGCGTGCGCGCTGGCGATGGTGCTGGGCTGGCCGGGGGCCGAGCTGGTCGGGATCACGACCACGGCGGACCCGCACGGAGCCCGGGCCGCTCGGGTGACTCGGTTCCTCTCCCGGCTCGGCGCCGGCGACATACCGGTGGCCAGTGGCGCGGACGAGGGCGCCGCCGAGGACCTGCTCTCGCACAGCGTGGGTGCCGGCGCCACCGTCGCCGCGATCGGCCCGTTCACCAACCTGGCCCGGCTCGAAGGTGCGCGATCCGGGACGTTGAGCGGGGTCCGGGTCGTCACGATGGGCGGCTGGGTCGACCCGTTCGGCGACGGATATCCCGGATGGGGGCCGGACCGCGACCACAACGTCCAGGCCGACACCGCTGCGGCGCTGGCCCTGTTCGAGAGCGACGCCGACCTCACGCTCGTGCCGTGCGCGTCCGCGGTGGCCGCATGCCTGCGTACGACGGACCTGGTGCGGCTGTCCTCGTCGGGACCGGCCGGTGCACTGCTGGCCGAGGAGTCGACCCGGCACGGACGGGACAAGGGGTATCCCGGGCTCGGTCGCCGGCACGTCGCGCTTCCCGACGACCTGGTCAGCTTCCACTGGGATCCGCTCACCTGCGCGGTGGCCCTGGGCTGGTCCGGTGCCACGGTGTCCGAGTCGACGCTCCGGCCGGTCCTGGAGCGTGGCGTGCTGCGCTTCGAGAGGCATCCCGGCGCCCGTCGTACCCGGGTGGTCGGGCAGGTCGACGGCGTGGCGTTCGCGGACCTCTGGCTCACGGCGGTCGAGCGGGCACAGGGCCGCATGAGGTGAGGTGCACGCGGGTACGCCACCTCCATGAGCCAACTACCCGATGGAGAGCACGTCGAGAACATCGAGGACCTGAGCACGGCCGACATCGCCGACCGCATCGACAAGGATCCCGAGGAGCAGCGCAACCGCGAGGAGATGTCCGACCCGGCCAACGCCGAGGACGGTGCCGACGGCACCTGAGCGGTGCCGGGCGGGGCTACTGCTACGGCTGGTGGAGCAGGGTGCCGCAGCGCGGGCAGTTCTCAGACGAGATCTCGTCGAGCTCCTGTCCACACCGACAGTGGCGCGTCTTCTGGCAACGCACCAGGGTGGTCGTCGCCTGCCCTCTGCTGTTGACGCCCGTCTGCTGATCGGTTCCCACGTGTTGCTCCCCAGGTTGACTGTTCACGTACATCGAACCAAGCGTTGACCTCTTATGTGGGAGGAAACGCCGAAATAGTCCGGACGATCTGACGCGGTGAGCCGTTCGGCGCATCCGTGACCCGATCGGGCTACGTGCGGGCCCGGTTGGACGGGTAGCGTGCTGTCTCCCATGTCGACATCGCCGCCCCCTCTGTCGCCGGATGTCGTGGTCGCCATGCTCCGGGCCGCCGGGTGCGTGTTCGCGGAGGACGAGGCACGGTTGCTGGCCTCCGCCGCCCGGTCCGCCGCCGAGCTCGCCACCATGGTGGACCGCCGGGTCACCGGTGTGCCGCTCGAGCACGTGCTGGGCTGGGCGGAGTTCTGCGGGCTCCGGATCGCGGTGGCCCCCGGAGTCTTCGTGCCCCGTCGTCGCACCGGGTTCCTGGTCCGCGAGGCCGTCGGTCTTCTCCGGGCAGGTTCGACCGGGCGGGAGGGCCGGGTCCCGGCACGGCCCGTCGTCGTGGACCTGTGCTGCGGTTCGGGCGCGCTCGGAGCGGCGCTGGCCGCCGAGGTGGGCGACGTCGAGCTCCACGCCGCCGACGTCGAGCCCGTCGCCGTCGAGTGCGCCCGAGGCAATGTCGCTGCCGCCGGCGGTCGGGTCTACGAGGGCGACCTCTACGACCCGCTCCCGGCCGGGCTGCGGGGGCGGGTCGACGTCCTGGTCGCCAACGTGCCGTACGTGCCGAGCGAGGAGGTGACGCTGCTGCCTGCCGAGGCGCGTCTCCACGAACCGCTGGTGGCGCTCGACGGCGGGGCGGACGGGCTCGACGTGCTGCGGCGGGTCGCTGCCGCGGCGCCGCTCTGGCTGGCGCCGGGCGGTCACCTCCTGGTGGAGACCAGCGAACGCCAAGCCCCAAGTGCCCTCGACGTCCTCACGCACAGTGGCTTGGCCGCACGGCTGACCGGCTGCGACGAGCTCGGTGCGACTGTCGTCGTCGGTACCCGCCGGTGGTCATGATCAGGAGCCGTCGGCCGGGAGCTCCGCGTCCGGACCGGAGATCCCGTCGAGCAGCCGTCCCAGGCCCCACAAGAACTGGTCACGGGTGACGTAGCCGGCGATGGTGTCGGCCGCCGCGGCGGTGCGCGGGAACGCGTCGGCCGGGGTCGCGGCGAGGGCCCGGGACCTCATCGAGATCCGGTCCCGCTCGTCCGGCAAGGGACCTGGCTGCCGCAGGTCGGCGACGTTGAGCGCGAGCGAGCCGAGCACGAAGACGACCAGCAGGTACGCCGCCCTGGCCGCGTCCTGGGGACCCAGCCCCGCGTCGTCGAGCAGCTCGAGAAGCTGTTCGTTCAAGCCGAGTGCGTGCGGGCCGCCCATCGGTCCGCCCATGAACAGCGGGACCGCGCCGGGGTGCGCGGCAAGGTTTGCCCGAAGATCCAGCGCGAGCGCCTCCACGCGCCGTCGCCACGGATGGTTGCGCGCACTGAACGCGCCGTGGTCTACGTCGCCCAGCAGTCGCTCGACGACCGCGCGCTCCATGGCGGCCTTGTCCGGGAAGTACGTGTAGACCGCGTTCGGCGCCACCCCGACCTCGGCAGCGATGCGCCGGATCGACGCTGCGGACGTGCCCCCCTCGTCGAGCAGCTTGAGTGCGGCGTCGACGAGCTCGTCCTGGGTGAGGGCACGTCGGGGGCCAGGCCGGGCTCGCCCACTTGGTATCGGGACCACGTCCGAACCTCCCATTGACAAGGTCGCTGGACAGCGTACAGGGTTTGTACGGCGTACAACTTCAGAACCGAGGGCGTGAGGGCATGGTCCCGACGACGGCGCACAGCAGGTATCGACGAACGGCCGGCGGCTTGTTCCTGGCGGGCGCAGTGGCGTTCGCTGCCGCAGCGACAGTGCTCTCCTCGACGTTCGAGTGGCCGGACATCCTCCGCGAGCCGAGCAGCACGGTCCTCACCGAGTTCGACGCCGGAGGCACCGCTCTGGTGTGGACCTGGTTCGCCACTGCCTGGAGCTACGCGATCCTGGCGGTGCCGATCATGCTCCTGCCCGCCGCCCTCGGTCGCCGCGACGACGTGGTGCTGCGCGCCGCCACGTTCATCGGTGCCACGTCGGTGGTGCTGTCGCTGATCGGGTTCCTGCGCTGGGTGTTCGTGGTACCCCCGCTTGCCGACTCGTACGTCAACGGCGACGCCACCACTCGCGCGGCCGTGGATGCCGCATGGACCGCGCAGCACCAGTTCGGCGGCGCGCTGCTCGGCGAGCACCTGGGTCAGCTCCTGGTCATCGGCTGGTCGGTGGCCGTGAGCGTGATCATCGTGCGCAGCCGGGTGCTGCCCCGCTGGCTCGGTGTCACCGGGCTGGTCGTCAGTGCCCTGTACCTGTCGAACCAGGGCGACATCCTGGCGACCGCCGTACCTGCCTTCCCGGTCTGGGACCTCGGTGGCCTGGTGGGCAGCACCAGCTGGGGACTGTGGGTCGCAGCGCTCGGTGTGGCCCTTCTCCTGCGGCCGGTCCGCCTCCCCGGGGCGGCCCGGACGCCCCCGAGGGTGGAGGACATGTCGGCCGGAACCGCTCCGGACCGACTTCCCACACAGAGAACCGCGCCCCACCTCACGAGGACCGACAACCATGGGATCTGACGGACAGTCCGCAGCGATGGGCGGGGCCACGAAGAACCCGGCCGCCGTCGACACCACGATGCAGGCGATCGTGCAGAAGAGGTACGGCTCGGCCGACGAGCTGCACCTGCAGCAGATCACCCGACCCGAGATCGACGACCACGAGGTGCTGCTGCGCGTCCACGCAGCCGGCCTGGACCGGGGCACCTGGCACCTGATGACCGGCCGGCCGTACCTGATGCGCCTCGCTCTCGGGATCCTGGGGCCACGGAACCCCGTACCGGGACGAGACGTCGCCGGGACCGTGGTCGCCCTCGGCTCGGCGGTGACCAGGTTCTCCGTGGGCGACGAGGTGTACGGGATCGGCCAAGGCTCGTTCGCGGAGTACGCCGCCGCCCGCGAGGACAAGCTCGCCCGCAAGCCCACGAACCTCTCCTTCGCCCAGGCCGCGGTCGTCCCGGTCTCGGCAGCCACCGCGCTGCATGCCCTGACCGACGCGGGACGGGTCGAGGAAGGCCAGAGGGTGCTGGTCATCGGGGCGTCCGGCGGCGTCGGCAGCTACGCCGTACAGCTGGCCAAGGCGTTCGGGGCAGAGGTCACCGGCGTGGCCGGCACCGCGAAGCTCGACCTCGTCCGGTCCCTCGGCGCGGACCACGTCCTCGACTACACCGAGGACGACTTCGCCGACCAGGAGCCACGCTACGACCTGATCCTCGACATCGGCGGGAACCCGTCGATCTCACGGCTGCGTCGTGCGCTCACACCCACCGGCACGGCGGTGATCGTCGGAGGCGAGGAAGGCGGGAGCCTGACCGGTGGCATGGGCCGAACGTTGCGGGGCCTGGCCCTGTCGCTGTTCATCGGCCAGCGGTTCACCAACTTCGTCAACAAGGAGCGCGGCAGCGACCTCGAACGGCTCACACCACTGATCGAGGCGGGCTCGGTGACGCCGTGCATCGACCGCACGTACCCACTTGCTCGTGTGCCGGAGGCGATGCGCCGTCTCGAGGCCGGTCAGGTACGCGGAAAGGTGGCCATCTCCGTGTGAGCGCCCACGCAGGACCGATGGCGGGCCGGACGGTGCTGGTCACCGGAGGCACCGGAGGAATCGGCAGGGCGACCGCGCTCGGTCTGGCCGCGATGGGTGCCGAGGTCGCGATCACCGGCCGTGACCGCGCCCGGACCGAGCAGGCGGCACGGGCGATCCGCCGAGCCGTCGGCGGACAGGTGCAGGGGTTCGTCGCGGATCTCTCCTCGCAGTCCGAGGTACGGCGGCTGGCCGCCGAGGTGCTCCAGCGCCTTTCCGGGGTCGACGTGCTGGTCAACAACGTCGGCGGTTTCTGGAACAGCCGGCACGTCACCGCTGACGGGCTCGAGCACACCTTCGCCCTGAACCATCTGGCCCCGTTCCTGCTCACCAACCTGCTCCTCGAGCGGCTGCGGCAGAACGGCCCCGCGCGCGTGGTCACGGTCTCCTCCCATGCGCACGCCACAGGGCAGATCGACTTCGACGACCTCCAGTGCGAACGGTCCTACTCCGGCGCACGTGCCTACAACCAGTCGAAGCTGGCCAATGTGCTGTTCACCTACGAGCTGGCCAGGAGGCTGAAGGACATCTCGGTCACCGCCAATGCGCTGCACCCCGGCGTGGTGAGCACATCCTTCGGGGCCGAGGACCCCGCCGGTGCGCAGCGACTGATCGTCCCGTTGATGCGACCGTTCATGAAGTCCCCGGCCCAGGGCGCCACCACCTCGATCCACCTGGCATCGGCTCCCGAGCTCGCGCAGGTGACGGGCCGCTTCTTCGCCGGCAGCAGGACCAAGAGCTCCTCCCGCCGCAGCCACGACCATGTCGCCGCCGCACGGCTCTGGGAGGTCAGCGCCCAGTTGGTCGGCATCAGCCCGGATCCCGCACACGCCGACGGGGCACGCCGCTAGCTGGTGACATCGACGACAACGGTCGGGCGCCTGTCCCTGCCTGGGACGTGGGTCAGCCGCCGAGCAGTCCACGGATGCGGCTCAGCTGGTCCCGGTGCAAGGTGCCTAGCAGCCCCAGGACCCGCTCACCGTCCGGGCTCAGCTCCACGCGGACCGCACGCCAGTCCGTGGGATGCGGTGTGCGTTGCACCAGGCCCTCCTTCTGGGCCCGGTTGAGCAGCTCGACCACGCTGTGGTGACGCAGCTGCAACCGTTCGGCCAGCTCGCCCACGGTCGCCCACTCGCGCCCCGGGAACCCCTTGAGGGCGAGCAGCACCTGGTACTGCTGCGGAGTCACGCCGTGCGCCCGGGCGGTCTCCTCACTGAAGCGGAGGTACTGCCGGATTCCGAAGCGGAAGTCCGCGAGCGCCTCGAACTCGGCCTTCGTCAACGGCTTCCTGGGAGTCACATCGTGTTACGATATCAGTAATTACTAGCTGGACTCGCTGAAGACACTGACACGCCGACCGACGCCGACTGCTGAGCGTCATCGAGCCCGGAATCGGAGCATGAGATGGCGGTTGTCTACACAGTGGTTGCGCTCGTTGTCCTGATCGTCCTGATCGGGTTCGCGGCGAGCTTCCGAGTGATCAAGGAGTACGAGCGCGGCGTGCTGTTCCGACTCGGACGGGTCCGTCACGAGCCCCTCCGTCCGGGTCTCGCCATGCTGATCCCGTTCGTCGACCACCTGCAGAAGGTCTGCATGCAGATCATCACGATGCCCGTGCCCGCACAGGAGGGCATCACCCGGGACAACGTCACGGTCCGGGTCGACGCGGTCATCTACTTCCGGGTCACCGACCCGGTCCGGGTGGCCGTGGACGTGCAGGACTACACCTCGGCCATCGGTCAGGTCGCGCAGACGTCCCTCCGCTCAATTATCGGCAAGAGCGATCTCGACGATCTGCTCACCAACCGTGAGCGGCTCAACGACGGCCTCGAGGTCGCGATCGACAGCCCCGCCGTCGGGTGGGGCCTGCACATCGACCGTGTGGAGATCAAGGACGTCGCCCTCCCCGAGTCGATGAAGCGATCCATGTCGCGTCAGGCCGAAGCGGAAAGAGAGCGACGTGCCCGGGTGATCACGGCCGACGGCGAGCTGCAGGCGTCGGAGAAGCTCAGCCAGGCCGCCGCGACGATGGCGGAGAATCCCGCCGCGATGGAGCTGCGCCTGCTGCAGACCGTCGTGGAGGTCGCCGCCGAGAAGAACTCCACCCTGGTGCTGCCGTTCCCCGTCGAGCTGTTGCGGTTCCTGGAGCGTTCGACGCCCCAGGTGGCGGCGCCGGCACCGACGACGCCCCGGTCGGTTCCCGCGGCATCCCTCTCGTGAGGCACGTCGAGCCCTGATCGGCGGCGTCCGTCAACGGCCGAACAGTGCATCGACGTTGGGTAGGCCTTCGAACCGGGAGAACGTCCCCGCGTCGGCGATCTCCTTCGCCGCCTGGAGGAATCCGCCCCATGCGGTGCGCGCCAGAGTGCCGCCGACGCTTATCCTTCGCACCCCCAGTCGCGCCGCCTCGGCCACGGTGGTGAACGGAGCGTTGATCAGAAGGTTCACCGGCTTGGGCGACACGGCCTCGACAATTGCGGCGACGTGCTCCACCGCTGCGATCCGGGGAGCATAAAGACAGTCGGCGCCCGCGTCGGCGTACGCACGCAGCCGCCGGATCGTCTCGTCGATGTCGGGACGTCCGCACACGAACCCCTCGGACCGGCCGGTGAGCAGCACCCCCGTGCCGCTTTCGTCGATCGCTCGTCGTGCGGCTCGCACGCGTTCGACCGCCAGGTCGTGCTCGAAGAGCGGATTCGCCTGGTCGCCCGAGGAGTCTTCGATCGAGAGTCCGGCGATACCGGTCTCCACGGCTGAGGTCACGTTCGCGGCCACTTGGTCGGGATCCACCGCGAAACCGCCTTCGAAGTCGGCGTTCACCGGGACCTGCACGGCATCGACGACGGCCCGTAGATGGCTCAGCACCTGGCCGAGTGTGGCCTGGTTGTCCGCCCGACCCAAGGTCCATGCCATTCCGGCGCTCGTTGTCGCCAAGGCGTTGAAGCCCAGCTGTTCCAGGGCCCGCGCACTTCCCACATCCCATGGGTTCGCCATCACGAAGCACCCCGAGGAGTGCAAGCGATGGAAGGCTGCGGTGCGATCGTCGCGCACATTCATGGCACACCTCGTCATGGACCGGGACTCTGCACTCTAGTCTCACCGACGGCGCCTCGGGCGAGCTCCACGTCACCAACCGCAGCGTCGTCGGCTCACGAATCTCACGCCGTTCTTGCGTCACATAGGGTGGGCCCGACCTGACCGAGATCATCCCGGCCACCGGAGGATGCCCAGATGCTGGTCCTGGTGCTCGCGCATTTCGTGGCCGCTGCCGCTGCGCCGGCCCTCGTCGGAGTCCTCGGCCGACGCGCGTTCCCGCTCCTGGCGCTGGTCCCGACAACCGCACTGGGGTGGGCGCTCACCTCGACAAGCGAAGTCGCCGGCGGCGCGGTGGCTACCGAGAAGGTCGGCTGGGTGCCGGCGCTGAACCTCGACCTGGCGTTCGCGATGGGCCCCCTGCAGTGGGTGCTGGCGCTGGTGGTCACCGGCATCGGCGCCCTGGTCCTGGTCTACTGCACCTGGTACTTCGCCGACGACGAGCCGGGACTCGGCGCCTTCGCGGGGAACTTCGTCGCGTTCGCCGGAGCCATGCTGGGACTCGTCCTCGCCGACGATCTGTTGGTCCTCTACGTCTTCTGGGAACTGACCACCGTCTTCTCCTACCTGCTGATCGGCCACGACCCCACGAGGCGTGCGAGCCGGGCCGCCGGGATGCAGGCGCTGATCGTGACCACCTTCGGTGGTCTGGCCATGCTGGTCGGCATCCTCCTGGTCGGGGTGACGGCGGGCACGTTCCGGATCAGTGAGCTGCTCGCACATCCGCCCGACGGCACAACGATCACCGTGGCCGTCGTACTCCTCCTGCTCGGCGCGGTGAGCAAGTCGGCACTGTTCCCGTTCCACTTCTGGCTTCCCGGTGCGATGGCGGCCCCCACTCCGGTCAGCGCCTACCTGCACGCCGCGGCCATGGTGAAGGCCGGCGTCTACCTGGTGGCGCTGCTCGCCCCGGCCTTCGCCGGAGTGCCGGGCTGGCACGGTCTGCTGCTCTCCCTGGGACTCTTCACGATGCTGCTCGGCGGCTGGCGCTCGCTGCGCCAGCTCGACGTCAAGCTGCTGCTCGCCTACGGCACGGTCAGCCAGCTCGGGTTCCTGCTCGTGATCGTCAGCATCGGCACCCGGGCCGCGGCACTGGCGGGCCTGGCGATGCTGGTGGCCCACGCACTGTTCAAGGCGGCGCTGTTCCTGGTGGTCGGGGTCGTCGACCACCAGACCGGCACACGTGACCTGCGCAGGCTCTCCGGTGTCGGCCGTTCCGCACCGGTCCTTGCCGGCACGGCAGTGCTCGCCGGCGCGTCGATGGCCGGCCTCCCGCCGCTCGCCGGCTTCGTCGCCAAGGAGAGCGTGTACGGCGCCCTCATCGGTGTCGCGCGCCACGGCGACGGGACCGGCCTCGGCCATGTCGCCGGCTGGACCGTGTTGACCGGCGTGGTCCTCGGCTCGGCGCTCACGGTGGCCTACACCGCACGGTTCCTGTGGGGCACGTTCGCGACCAAGGCAGCTGTTCCACGTTCGGAGGTCGCGCCGATCGGTGTGGGGTTTCTGGCCGCACCGGTTCTGCTCGCCGCGCTCTCTCTCGTCCTGGGCTTCCTCAGCGGAGCCCAGAACACGATGCTGGCGCGGTACGCCGACCGGTTCCCCGTCGGTGGGCACCACGCGGGACTGGCCCTGTGGCACGAGCCCGGTCTCGCGCTCGCGCTGTCGGTGGTCTCGTTCGGGCTCGGCCTGGTCGTGTTCTGGCGCAGGGAGCCGTTCGCCGTGCTTCAGTCCATGCTCGCCGCACCGTGGAGCGCCGATCGGGGATATCTCGGCTTGATGCGACGCCTGGACCGACTCGCGGTCGAGGTCACGGGACTCACCCAGCGCGGCTCCGTGGCGATCTACCTGAGTGTGATCCTCGTGATCGTCGTACTCCTCCCGGGTTCCGCGCTCCTGGGCGCAGCCGGTCGCTGGGGTGAGCTGGTCTGGTGGGACAGCCCGGGGCAGCTGGTGGTCGCGGTGATCATCGTGGTCGCCGCGGTCCTCACGGCCCGGTCGCGACGTCGGCTCAAGGCGGTCGTCATGGTCGGCGTCACCGGCTATGGCACGGCGACCTTGTTCCTGCTGCACGGCGCTCCGGACCTGGCGCTGACCCAGGTGCTCGTCGAGACGGTCAGCCTGGTGGTGTTCGTGCTGGTGCTGCGGCGCCTGCCGGAGTACTTCACCGATCGGCCGCTGACCCGGGGTCGCTACTGGCGGATCGCGATCGGCGCGTTGGTGGCTGCGGCTGTCGCCGGGTTCATGGTGATCTCCACGGGTGCGCGCACCGCTACACCGGTCTCGGCGACGTTCGCCCGGGAGGCGGTGGCGTTCGGTGGGGGCAGGAACGTCGTGAACGTGACGTTGGTCGACATCCGTGCGTGGGACACCATGGGCGAGATCGCCGTCCTCGTCGCGGCGGCGACCGGAGTGGCCAGTCTCGTCTTCCTCGGCAGTCGTACGTCGGCCATCCGCCGTGTCCACGACATCTCCGGGCCGGGCCCGGGGCAACCGCCGGCGACGGGTCCTGGCCGGCCGGTGTGGCTGCCCGGTGGAGGCACCCTGACTCCGGAGCGACGCTCGATCATCTTCGAGGTGATCACACGCTTGGTGTTCCACACCATCGTGGTGTTCTCGATCTACCTGCTGTTCTCGGGACACAACAACCCCGGCGGCGGCTTCGCGGCGGGCCTGGTCACCGGCCTGGCCCTGATGGTCCGGTACCTCGCCGGCGGCCGGTACGAGCTCGACGAGGCGGCACCCGTCGACGCCGGCGCGCTGATGGGGATGGGCCTGTTCGTCGCCACCGGCTCGGGCCTGGCCCCGCTCGCTTTCGGCGGGGCCGTGCTGCAAAGCGCGCTGGTCGACCTGCACCTTCCGCTGCTCGGTGACGTGCACCTCGTCACGTCGGTGTTCTTCGACGTCGGCGTCTACCTGGTGGTGGTGGGTCTGCTGCTCGACCTGCTGCGGAGCCTCGGCTCCGGGATCGACCGGCACATTCTGCACGAGGAGTCCGAGCCGACCAGGGACCGCGAGGTGACCGCGTGAGCGCGAGCCTGTCCCTGATCCTCGCCGCCGCGTCGATGATCGGCTGCGGCGTCTACCTGGTGCTGGAACGCAGTCTGACCCGGGTCCTGGTCGGGTTGGTGATGCTCGGCAACGGGGTCAACCTGCTGTTCCTGATCTCCGGTGGTCCAGCCGGTCGCGCCCCCATCGTGGGCCGCGGCGACTCCGCGATGAGCGACCCCCTCCCCCAGGCCCTGGTGCTCACCGCGATCGTGATCAGCCTGGGCACCACCGCCTTCGTGCTCGCGATGGCCTACCGCAGCTGGCAGCTCACCGGCCACGACGACGTACAAGACGACGTCGAGGACGCGGCAATCCGGCGTCTTGCCGCGGCTGACGAGGCATCGGACAGCTTCGACCTGTCCCGCCGAGGCGACGCGGAGGACGAGCTCGAGCTGCCTGAGGAAGAAGGCCGGACGGCATGAACGCACTGGTCCCGCTGCCGGTGATCCTCCCGCTGCTCGGAGCCGGCCTGACCCTGATGCTCAGCAGACGGCCGGGACTCCAACGCGCGGTCAGTACGACGGTGCTGGCGGTGGTCGTTGTCGTCGCGGCAAGCCTGGTGTACCAAGCCGACCGGCACGGGCCCCAGGTGATCTGGATCGGCGCCTGGAAGGAGCCACTCGGCATCTCCCTGGTGGCGGACCGGCTTGCGGCGCTGATGCTGCTGGTCTCCGCGGTGGTCACCCTCGCCGTGCTCGTCTACTCGATCGGCCAGGGCATGACCGGCGACGAGCGCGAGACGCCGATGACGATCTACCACCCGACGTTCCTGGTCCTTGCCGCCGGCGTCTCGAACGCCTTCCTCGCGGGTGATCTCTTCAACCTGTTCGTGAGCTTCGAGATCCTGCTCTTCGCCAGTTACGTGTTGCTCACCCTGGGTGGCACGGGGGCGCGGATCAGAGCCGGGACGATCTACGTCGTGGTCAACGTGTTGTCCTCCACCCTGTTCCTGATCTCGATCGCCGCGGTCTACGCAGCCACCGGGAGCCTCAACCTGGCGCAGCTGGCCGGCCGGATCAGCGACCTGCCTGCCTCGGTCAGCCTGGTGCTCCAGCTGCTGCTGCTCACCACGTTCTCGATCAAGGCCGCGGTGTTCCCGTTGTCGTTCTGGCTGCCGGACAGCTACCCGACCGCCCCGGCACCGGTCACCGCGGTGTTCGCCGGTCTGCTCACCAAGGTAGGCGTCTACGCGATCATCCGAACCCAGACCCTGCTGTTCCCCGACAGCCCGTTGACCGACCTGTTGCTGTGGGCAGCCCTGCTCACGCTGGTCGTGGGCATCCTCGGAGCGGTCGCTCAGTCCGAGATGAAGCGGATGCTGTCCTTCACGCTGGTCAGCCACATCGGCTACATGGTGTTCGGCATCGCCCTGGGCACCAGGGTCGGCTACTCGGGGACGATCTTCTACGTCGTGCACCACATCACCATCCAGACCGCGTTGTTCCTGGTGCTCGGGCTGGTCGAACGACGCGCCGGAAGCACCAGCCTGATCAAGCTCGGCGGACTGGCCCGCCTCGCGCCGCTGCTGGGCCTGTTGTTCTTCGTCCCCGCGATGAACCTCGCGGGCATTCCCCCGATGTCGGGATTCCTCGGCAAGGTCGCGCTCACCGAGGCCGGCCTGCGGGTCGGCACGCCGCTTGCTTACGCGGTTGTCGTGTCGGGCATGCTCACCAGCCTGCTCACCCTCTACGCCGTCGCGAAGACCTGGAACCTGGCCTACTGGCGCACTCCGGAGCAGGCCCACGAGATGGCACAGCAGCTCTCCGACGCCGACACGTGGACCTCCCGTCAGGTGGTCCGGCACCGGGACCATGTCCACGTCGGTGCGAGCACATTCGGAACCCGCGACCAGGACGAGGCACGCAGCATCCTCGACGAGGGCGACGTCAGCAACCAGGACCTCTACCAGCTGATCGACGAGGGCTCGCTCCGGTCACGGCTCCCCCGGACCATGGTCGGCGCCACTGCTGGACTCGTCGTGGTCAGCCTCGCGCTCACCGTGGTGGCCGGTCCCCTCTTCGGCTACACCGGACGTGCCGCGGACGACATCCTCGACCGTGGGACCTACATCTCCTCGGTGCTACCGGAGGGATCCCGATGAGGCCGGAAGTGGAGCGGCGGCGTGACGGCCTGATGCGGTCGGCGCGCCTGCGTGGGCTCCAGCTGCCCGTCGTCGCGTGGCTGACCTTGGTCTGGGTCGCGCTGTGGGGTGACCTCTCGGCCGCCAACGTCCTCGGCGGCTTGGCCGTCGCGCTGGTGATCTGCCTGGTGTTCCCGCTGCCACCGCTGCGGATGAACCTTCACGTGCGCCCGCTGCGACTCGGCTGGCTGGTGCTCCACTTCCTCGGCGACGTCGTCGCGGCCAGCGCCGAGGTGGCCCGGGTAACCATGAGGTTCCACCACCAGCCGCGCAACGCCGTGATCGAGGTCGACCTCAGGACACGCTCGGACTTCGTGCTCACCGTGGTGGCCGAGATGGTTTCCCTGGTCCCCGGCAGTCTCGTCGTCGAGGCGCGGCGATCGACCCACACCCTGTTCCTGCACGTCCTTGACGCGCGTGACCTGGCGGGAGTCGACAAGATGCGAAGCCAGGTCTTCGCACTCGAGCGCCGCGTGGTGCTCGCCTTCGGCACCGAGACCGAGCACCTGGAGCAGCCCGAGGAAGGGTCACCATGAACGCCGTACTCGCCCTTTGCGTTGCGTTCCTGGCGGTCGCCGCGCTGCTTCTCGTGGTCCGGATCTCGCTGGGACCCACGATGCTCGACCGGGTCGTCGCCCTGGATGTGCTCGTGGCGGTGGTGATCTGCGGACTGGCGCTGGAGGCGGCGGTCCACCGGCACACCACAACGCTGCCGATCCTCGGCGTGCTGTCGCTGCTGGGCTTCGTCGGCTCGGTCAGCATCGCCCGGTTCACCCGGGGCAGCGACGACGTCGAGGCGGAGCAGTCGTGAGCTGGAGCACCGTCGCGGACGTCGCCGCAGCAGTCTGCCTGGTGCTGGGCGCGCTGCTCGCGCTGATCGCGGCGATCGGGATCCTGCGGTTCCCCGACGTGCTGACGCGGATGCACTCGGCCACCAAGCCACAGGTCCTGGGTCTGCTGCTGGTGCTGCTGGGGCTCGGCCTCCGGCTCCGCGACGTGAGCAGCATCGGGCTGCTCGCCCTCGTCGCCCTGTTCCAGCTGGTCACCTCGCCGATCGCCAGCCACATGGTCGGGCGGGCGTCGTTCCGGGCCGGTCAGGTGCGTCGCGATCTGCTGGTCGTCGACGAGCTCAGCGACGTGTTGCCCCACACCGAGCGGCCACCTTCGTCATGAGAGCGGATTGGCCAGGCTCCTGGTCGGACCGTAACGTCCGGTGGCAAGCGAGCGAGATCCGGAGGTCCCGATGGCGGACGACGTAGAAGCCTCGTCCCGTGACCGCCAGTCGGGGCGGCCGGTTGTGGTGGGGTACAACGGCAGGGAGCACAGCCGAGAAGCCCTGCGATGGGCTGCTGCGGAGGCGGTGCGGCGTGATGCGCCGTTGCTCGTGGTGTACGCCGCCAACTATCCGGGCATGACGCTCGGCCCCGGTCCGGGCCTGCTCGAGCCGGAGCCGGGAGCGCTCGATGCCGCCCAAGAGGTGACGACCCGCGGGGTCGCCGAGGCCCTCGAGGCACATCCCGATCTCCGGGTCGCCGGCGCCACCGAGGTCACCAGCCCCTCGCAAGCGCTGACCTCTGCGAGCGGCGACGCCGGTTTGGTCGTCATCGGTACCCGCGGTTACGGCCGCGTCGTTGGTGCGCTCCTGGGATCCGTCGCGTTCGCCGTCGCAGCAAAAGCTGGTTGTCCGGTGATCGTCGTCAAGAGAGACCCGATGACCCGGCCGGTCGGGCCCGGCCACCGCATCGTGGTCGGTACCGACGGCTCCGCCCCGGCGATGGCCGCCGTGCGCTTCGCCGCCGATCGCGCGGTCACGGCGTCCGCGGACCTGGAGATCGTCACCTGCACCGGAGAACACCCCGACTTCGACGCGGATGAGCTGCGCGTTTCAGCAGAGCTGATCGCCCGTTCCGCGGCAGAGGGCCCGCGCGACAGCCACCCGGAGGTGACCGTGACGACGCGCGTCGAGGACTCCCCCGCCGAGCGGACGCTGGTCGACGCGTCGACCGACGCCGGCCTGGTGGTCGTCGGCACTCGCGGTCGCGGTGCGTTCGAGGGGATGCTGCTCGGCTCGGTGAGCCACTCCATGATCTACGGCGCCCAATGCTCGGTTGCCGTGGTCGGTGAGGGACAAGCCTGACTTCGTCGACCGAGGGTCGTGACCGTCAGACACGCGGGTGTCAAAGCCAGGCCAATGCGGCGACGACCAGTGCCTGCGTGCCGGTGTCCAGGGTGGGCTGGATGAGTGGGGCGAAGGTCGCCGAGTGGTTCACCGGAATGTCCTGGGCCACGGTGCCGGCTTCCTCGGCGGCCTGATAGGTGTCCGGGTCGGTGCCGCCGACACCCCAATAGGTGTACGGCGCACCGAGCGCACGCGGGATGTCGCTGAAGTCCTCGCTCGCACTCTGGGCAGGCAGCTGGCTCGCGCTCGGGCCGAAGAAGTCCGCGAAGGCGCTGCTCACCCGGTGCGTCACCTCGGCATCGTTGTCGGTCAGGGGGTAACGGTCGAAGAGCTCGAACTCCGGTTCCCGAGGTGAGCGCGATGCCTGACACTCCGCGCGCACGATCCGCTCGATCGCGTCCAGGATCGTCGAGCGAGTCTGCTCGTCGTAGGTCCGGACGTTCAGCTGCAGCACCGCCTGGTCCGGGATCACGTTGCTCTTCGTCCCCGCGGCCATGCTTCCGACGGTGAGCACGGCTGCCTCACCTGGTGTCACCTCGCGGGCGACGACGGTTTGCAGCCGGACGACGATCATGGCGGCCAGCACCACCGGGTCGACCGCCGCCTGCGGCATGGAACCGTGCGCTCCGCGTCCGTACACAGTGACCCGCATGCTGTCGGCCGCCGACAAGGTCGGTCCGACCCGCGTGCCCACGTGGCCTGCAGGCATCGGGAGCACATGCTGTGCCATGGCCACATCAACGTGACCCACGAGGGAAGCCAGCCCGTCGTCGAGCATCGCCTTGGCCCCGTCCGCGGTCTCCTCGGCGGGTTGAAACACCGCAACGAGCGTTCCGGACCAATGCTCACGTGACCCAGCCATCAACGCGACGGCCCCGAGCAGGCAGGTGACGTGCACATCGTGGCCGCAGGCATGCATCACCGGCACCGTGGCGTCGCCGTCGTCGGCAGTCTCCTTGCTGGCGTACGGCAAGCCTGTCTCCTCGCGGACCGGAAGGGCGTCCATGTCGGCGCGCAACAAGACGGTCGGCCCGTCACCGTTGCGAAGCACACCGACAACGCCGGTGCCGCCGACCTGCTCATGGACGACGCACTCGTGCTCACCAAGCCGGGCAGCGATGTTCGCCGCCGTCCGGCGCTCCTGGTGTGGCAGCTCGGGGTGAGCGTGCAGGTCGCGGTAGAAGTCCTCCTGCCAGACTCGGACGGAGTCCAGACCGTCGAGGATCGCCGTCACGTTGTCGACTGCCATTGGTTGCTCCAGAGAAGGTTGAGGCGCCGTCCTCGTGCCCAGCATCCGCCGACACGACACCTCCGGCCGGTTCATTTGTGGTTCATACCGGGCGGAGAGGGCGCGTTCAGCTGGAAACGGACGCCGAGCAGCCGGATGGCGAAACACAGCACCGCCCCGCCGACGGCGGCCGAGACGCCGTAGACGCCGACCTTGTCGGTGATCCCCACGACCAGGGCACCGGCCAGCGCGGGGATCGCGTACAGCTCGCTGCGCAGCACCACCGGGATCCGACGGATGAGCACGTCGCGGATCGTGCCGCCGCCCACCCCGGTGACCGCACCGAGGATGACCGCTTGACCGAGGCCCATGCCGAAGTCCAGTGCCTTGCTCGCCCCGCTGACCGCGAACAGGCTGAGCCCGGCCGCGTCGAGCATCAGGATCGGCCCCGCCAACCGGTCCAGCCGTCGCCCGAAGCCGAACGCGATGAGGCTTCCGGTCGCCGCAACCGTCAGGTACCGCCAGTCGCTGAAGGTGGCCGGAGGCAGCGAGTCGAGGAAGATGTCGCGAATGATGCCGCCGCCCAGGGCGGTGATCATGCCCAACGTGACGACGCCTACGACGTCCAGCTTCGCCACCCGGATCGCGGTCAACGCGCCGTTGAGTGCGAAGGCGAACGTGCCGGCCAGGTCCAGCGCCAGGAACAACGACGACTCGGTACTCACCTGACATGTCTACCGTGTCCCGGCCGTGACACCGAAAGCGGCGGACCTGCGAGACGACCTGGCGCAGATCTAGCGCTCACCGCGAGGACGGCTACGGCGGCTTGCGACTCCGACACCATGCATGGCCCCTCCATCCGACCGCGGCTGCCGTCCGGGCCGTTGACCCGGGCGCGACCAAGAGGACGGTCGGAAGAGCACGCCGTTCCGCGATCCTCGCAGTTCGCGGCCCTGGCCTGGAGGCGAAGCCATCAGCGATACCCGGTACGAGTGGACGCACACCTGGACCCAGGGGTGAACCGCTGGCTGTGGCTCGTCAAGTGGCTGCTCGTCATCCCGCACTACGTCGTGCTCGCCTTCTTGTGGCTGGGCTTCGTGGTCTCGAGTGTGGCCGCCATGGTTGTGATCCTGTTCACCGGCCACTATCCGCGCCCCCATCAACGAGGCAACGGCCAGCGACCAGAACGCCTGGACGTGGGGAAGCGGGCTGGTCGGACTGTTGGTGCTCTTCGCCGCCGTAGCGCTTGCCTTCACCGGCCGGTATCCGCAGCCGGCCTACGACCTCGTGCTCGGTATGAACCGGGGATGCTGCGGGTTGCGGCGTACGCCGGTCTGATGATCATGACCGACCAGTATCCGCCTTTCCGCCTGGACCAGGGCGGTGACGACCCGGGCGCGGCCTGGCTGATCGTGTCACCTCCCCTGGTCCGCTGAGACAGGCCGACGGAGGTCAGTGTGACGCCGATTCCCAGCCCTGCTGGCGGAGCCTTTCGAAGCCGTCGAGCAGCAGGCCCAGCGCGAACTCGAACTCGAACTGGTCGTCGCACCCGAGCCCGACGACCGACCCGCCCTCCAGGTCCGCGCCGATGGCTACTTCGACGATGTGTGGGTACGTCGCGGCCATCTCGTGGATGATTCCTGCCTGCACCTGCGGGTCGAGGCTTTCCGAGCTCAGGGAGCTGTCGAACACTTCCAGGGTGAAGCCCCACATTCGGCTACCCAGGGCGTGCATCACGTGGTGCGTCAGGTTCACGGAGAAGCCGCCCTCCCGGAAGATCCCGATCATCGAGTCCATGTACTCCAGCGCCTGTGGGGTCGGCGAGGTTCGCGACTTGATCACCTGCGAGGCCCACGGGTGACGCAACATCGCGCGTCGCGCAGACAGGATCCTGTGTCGCACCGCGTCCTTCCACGCCTCGCCGACGACCAGCGCGTCGATCTCCCCGATGACGACATCGACCATGCCGTCGAGCAGCTCCTCCTTGTTGGCCACGTGCTTGTACAGCGCCATGGGTA
The DNA here is from genome assembly GCA_035699065.1 of Nocardioidaceae bacterium. Classification (GTDB taxonomy): domain Bacteria; phylum Actinomycetota; class Actinomycetes; order Propionibacteriales; family Nocardioidaceae; genus Nocardioides_C. Next base: position 5,418 of record DASSBE010000040.1, on the reverse strand, counting down.
CGACGCCCAGTGCCTGGGCGAGGCTGCGCATGCTGAGCGAGTCGATCCCGGCCTTGTCGGCCAACGCCACAGCCGCCCCCAGCACAGCGCGCCTGGTCAGACGAGCGCGCCTTTGAGCGGGCGCCGGTGTCGGCATGGGGACAGTCCTTCCATCTCGCCCCTTTGGGGGCCCGGATGACCTATTGACGGGCGTACACCGTACACCTAATGTCGTAACTCCTGTGGTGTACGGCGTACACCGAAACCCAAGCCGAGGAGCCTCCTATGGCTACCAGGACCGCCACCCAGAAACACCGCACGGCCGGGTGCTGTGCCCAGACTGACCCGAGCTGCCGAGAAGTATCCTGCCGACCCGTTCGGACCTGCCCGATCATCGACTCACACAAAGCCTGTGCGCGCTCATGATCACGGTCGAGGCGGTCACCAGGACCTACGGTGCGTTCACCGCGGTGGATAACGTCAGCTTCACTGCCCAGGCGGGACGGGTGACCGGGTTCCTCGGCCCCAACGGCGCGGGGAAATCGACGACCATGCGCATCATCGTGGGTCTCACCCGCGCCACGTCCGGGACCGCGACCGTCGCCGGACGCCAGTACGTCGACCTGCCCAACCCGGGCCTCGAGGTCGGGGTGCTCTTGGACGCCTCCGCCCAGCACGCCGGTCGCACCGGCCGGGAGATCCTCACCATCGCCCAGCAGTACCTCGGGCTCCCCAAGCGGCGAGTGGCGGAGATGCTGGAGCTCGTCAGCCTCACCCCGGCCGAGTCCTCGCGGCGTGTGGGCAACTACTCGCTGGGGATGCGCCAACGGCTGGGCATCGCCACCGCGCTCATCGGTGACCCGCAGGTTCTGATCCTCGACGAGCCGGCGAACGGCCTGGACCCGGCCGGCATCCGGTGGATGCGGGACCTGCTCCGCGGCTACGCCGACCGCGGCGGAACCGTGCTGCTCTCCTCGCACCTTCTCCACGAGATCGAGGTCATCGCCGACGACATCGTGATGATCGGCAACGGCCGGATCGTCTCCCAGGGCACCAAGAACGACCTGCTGCACGCGGCCGGGACGCATGTGCGAGCCGCTGACCTCGGCGAGCTCGAGCTTGCCCTCATCGCCGCCGGGCTGACCGCGACTCCTGTGGGAGACGGGGCGTTGAGCACCGACGCGGACGCCACCCTGGTCGGCCAGGTCGCCCTCGCGGCCCGAATAGCACTCACCGAGCTGAGACCCGCCGAGAGCAGCGGCCTCGAGGAGATGTTCCTCGAGCTGACCGCGGAGAGCCAACGCGAAGAAGCGGCCAGCCCCGAGGCAGAGGCGGTGCCGTCATGACCGCGGTCGCCTCGCTCGACCTACGTCGACCTGTCCAGCACGTGCCGCTGACCCGGATCACGGCAGTCGAGCTGCGCAAGATGTTCGACACCCGCTCCGGCTTCTGGCTGATCGCGAGCATCGCCATCTCCGCGACCCTCGCAGCCGCCGGGGTGATCCTGTGGGCGCCCGACAACGAGCTGACCTACTCCACCTTCGCGACCGCCATCCGTTTCCCGGTGGTCATCATCCTCCCACTGATCGCGATCCTCGCCGTGACCAGCGAATGGAGCCAACGCACCGGCCTCACCACGTTCACCCTGATCCCGCACCGTGGCCGGATCATCACCGCGAAGGCCATCTCCGCGGTCACCATCGCCGTCGCCGCGATGGTGCTGACCTTCGCGATCGGGGCGCTGGGCAATCTCGCGAACGCCGCACTGACCGGCCGGGCACCCGTGTGGGACGTGACGATCACCCAGACTCTGTACTACGTGCTCGGGATGGTCCTCAGCCTCCTGATCGGCTTCATGCTCGGCGTGCTGATCAGGTCCTCGACCGGCGCCATCGTCGCGTACTTCATCCTCACCTTCCTGGTGCCCACCATCTTCGGGCTCCTGGCGGACAGCCAGCAGTGGTTCCACGACCTGCAGCCGTGGGTCGACATCCAGTTCGCCCAAGCCGGGCTCTTCGTCTTCGACAAGGCGCTCACCGGGCAGGAATGGGCCCACATCGGTGTCACCGGCCTCACCTGGCTGCTCATCCCGCTAGTGGTCGGCCTTTTCTTCGTGACGAGGGCCGAGGTCAAGTAGCCAGCGCGATATCCGGGGCCGCCCCCGGCCATGCGACACGTTCGCGGAAGTACCCGCCCGACGATGTCGTATCCGCCGGAGGCCGTTCGTGGATAGGTTGAGGCGGGCACCGGGTCCGCGCTGCGACAAGGAGCAGAAATGACCGAGTACCTCATCTACTTCAACCAGCAGTGGGTGGGCGACCACACCGAGGAGTGGTTCCGCGGGCGCGGGCCGCTCGCCATGGCGGTCGTGGAGGAGATCAAAGCCGCTGGCGCGTACGTGTTCGCCGGGGGGCTGGAGGAGGAAACCGACACGGCCTTCAGCGCTGACGCGACCAGCGGCACGTTGACGTTCACCGACGGGCCGTTCGTCGAGACCAAGGAGTTCCTAGGCGGGCTCACCGTCGTGGACGTGGCCGATGAGGATGCCGCCAGGATGTGGGCCGGCAAGATCGCGGAAGCGTGCGGATGGCCCCAGGAGGTTCGCCGGTTCAAGCCGCGGCCCGGCACCCAGTGATGAGGTCGATACTCGTCAACCGGGGCTGATTCGGGAACGCTGCACGACACGTCACACCGCCACCATGCGGTGCACCCGGAGTGCTCGATCTCCGGCCTCGTGGCGGATCAGTTGACGATTTCGCCGCGTTCATCGGCGTGGATCGCGGCCAGCCTGTCGCGCCAAGCCTGTAGCGCCTCGGCGGTTTGCCGTGTCCAGTCGGCCACTTCACCGACGACCCTGAGTGGCTCCCTGCTGCGGTAGGACCGCGTGGGGTTACCGGCGAACTTCTTGTCGGTCACGTTCGGGTCGTCCTCGAACGCCCCTGTTGGCTCAACGGCGTACACGCGCGGAGCACCCTCGCCTGCGGCGAGCTCCGCGGCGAGCCCGGCACCGTCAGGCAGCGCGGTGAAGTAGATGTGGTTCATCACGACGTCCGGCCGGTAGTTCGACCGGTAGCCCGCCCAGAGGAAATCGCCCACCCGCAGATCGGCTTTCGTGCCGTGGAAGAACGGCCCCTCGTCAACCACGTCACTCACCGCCCCAGCGTTGCATGAGTGCGCCTGGGTGAATCTTCACGCCCCGAGATGGGCGAATGCAGCGCGGATGGCTTCAGACCTGCTCATGTCGTTTCATGTCGTTCTTGGCTGCGACCGCGTCCGCGCTGCTTCAGCTCGTCGACGTCGTAGCCGGCCTCCGCCTCGTCTGCCCCGTCTTGGATCTGCTCCTCGATCACCACATGCTTATCGTAAAACGAAAATGAGACGTGTTTCATCGCCATCGGTCACCGCCTCAAGGCGCCAGAAGAGCAGTCCAGAAGTCGCTGCCTTGAAGTCAGCCTGCCTGGAGGCTGAATTCGTTGCCGTCCGGGTCGGCCAGCTCGACACCGTCAGCCAGGTCGCCAAGGCGGGTGGCACCGAGCGAGATGAGCCGTTCCGCCTCGGTGCTGGGGTCATCGGTGACGAGGTCGAAGCGCTGCCGGTTCGGTCCGTGCTTGGGTTTGACCGGTGGGCCGCCCCACGAGACCTTGGTGCCGCCGAGGGGCGACTGGATGGCGGTCTCCTCGTTCTCGTCCCACACCAGCGGCCAGGCCAGTGCGTCGCGCCAGAACAGGCCGACGTCCCTGGTTCCGTCACAGGTGACCTCGCCGAGGTAGCCGGTGTCCGTCAGGAAGTTGTTCCCCGGTGCGATCACACAGAGTTCGTTGCCGCCTGGGTCGGCGAGCACGACGAAGGGGTCATCGGGCGCTTGGCCCACCTCGATGTGGCGGCCGCCCAGACGGAGCACCGTCTCGACGGTCCGCTGCTGGTCCTCCAGGCTGTTGCTGGTCAGGTGTAGATGTAGTCGTCGCGGCCCGGCCTGCTCGGTCTCGGAGGCGACGAACCTGAGCCCGACCTGCCTCTCGTCGCCCGGCACCAGCGCGCCGCCGGACTCTAGAAGGACTTCCCGATCGAGCAGCCCGGCCCAGAACGCGGCAATCGCGGGCGCGTCGGCCACGTCGAAGGTCACCGCTTGAAGTCGCGAAGTCACCTCTGCACGCTAGGACGGTCTCCGTGCTGGCGCGACCGGTTTCCATGGCATAGGTGACGACGACATGTCATGGCCAGGAAGCATCGGGCGACTCATCCTGGCCATGGATCGTTCAGCGACAGACAAGGCGGGCCTGACTTGATGGTCGGCTTCCGCAGTCAACGCAGCGCGACTCTGAAGAGGTGCTTGTACGCCTGCTAGGTCGGCGTCGATGAACAGCCGGAGGTGTCGGTCGGTGCGGACGAGCCATTGGTGCTCGCCTCGGTCTTCAAGATCCCGGTCGCGCTCGCCTACAGCAGAGAGGTGACAGCCGGTCGACTCGACCCGCACGAGCGGGTCGTCGTCTCGTCCGGCTAACGCATTGGCGGGATCGGCACCGCTGGGTGGTGCAGACGACGTCGAGATGAGCTCGGGCGACCTCGTCCGATTCATGCTCACCATGTGCGACGACGCCGCGACCGACGTCATCTACCATCGGATCGGACAAGCTGGTGTGGACGCGGTCCTGGCCGACCTCGGTCTGCTCCGCACCCGCATCATCGGCTGCTGCGAGGACCTGTCTGGGACCGTGGCCGCCGATCGCGGCCGCGAGTCCGGCTGGACCGGCGTCGATGCCGAACTGGCTGCGGCCTCGCCATAGCGCATCTGGTCCCTGGCTGTCCTGGACCCCCGCGCGGACCAATGCCTCGATGCCGCGCGAGATCTCCTCACTACGCTCGGCGATCTGGGCCGACCGAGCCTGTGAGCCCGAAACCTGCGCGCGCGTCCGTGAAATCATGGCGGCTCAGATCTGGTCACATCGCCTCAGCAGCGGTTTCGAGTCCGAGATCCAGATCGCTGCCAAGATCGGCACACTGCCCGCGGTCCGCAACGAGGCGGGTGTGATCACCTACCCGAACGGCAAGCGTCATGCAGTCGCGGTCTTCGCCCGCGCGAACACCCTTCGCCGACCGGCAGCCCGCGATCGATGCGTCGATCGGGCGGGCAGCCCGGCTCGCGATCGAGCACCGGCGGGCCTGAGGCAACCGACGCCGGATCCCGGCTGTGCGAGGCGCACGGACGAATTCGCCGGGTCGGTATGCGGTTAGAGTCGCCGCATGGCGCACCTGAGCGAGACCGGATCCTGGATCGAAGCGCATCTGCCCGGGCTCATGGCGGAGCATCATGTCCCCGCCGCGGCAGTGGCGGTGTACGCGGGCGGCGAGGTGATCGACTACGCAACCGGTGTCCTGAGCACGGCGACCAGGGTCGAGGCCACGGCCGACTCGCTGTTCCAGATTGGATCGATCACCAAG
>DASSBE010000039.1:0-50053 GCA_035699065.1 Nocardioidaceae bacterium | reverse complement strand
CCCTGCGGGGTCACCCGGCACCGGAACGTGAGCGAGTCGTCGGTGCCGACGCCGGTGATGGTCCACTCCTCGTCGCCCTGCTCGGCGCGGGTCTCCGCCCGGTCGATCTCGAGGCTCGGCTCCTCGTCGAGGACCACGGCGTAGCAGGCGGCGATCGCCTCCACCTGGGTCACCGGCGGGTGGGGCGCCGTGCAGGCGGCCACGAGCACGAGGGGGACGCCGGACAAGGCGGACACGGCGACGAGGCGCTTCACGCCGGTCCCACCTCAGGCCGGTTCCGCGGCCAGCGCCTGCAGCGCCATCCGTTCCAGCATGGTGCGCATCTCGGGCTCGGACAGCATGGCGCTGTGCGGGGTGGAGTTGAGCAGGCCGAAGGTGGCGTGCGCCATGGCCCGGGCCCGCTTCGGGGTGAGCTCGTGGTGGATCGTGCGTAGCTGGTCCACCCAGAGCTCGACGTACCTGCGCTGCAGCGAGCGCACCTGCTCGCGCGCCTCGTCGGGCAGGGAGGCCCAGTCACGGTCCTGGACCACGATCAGGGCCTTGTTGTGGAGTGCGAAGTCGATGTGCCAGTTGACCAGCGCATGCAGCGCCTCCGGCCCGCCGACGGCCTCGGCGATGCGTTGCCGGCCGACCTCGAGCAGCTCCTCGCTGATCGAGACCAGCATCTCGGCGAGCATCGCGTCCTTCGAGGCGAAGTGCCGGTACAGCGCCGGGCCGGAGATGCCGCAGGCGGACCCCAGGTCGACCACCGAGACCCCGTGGAAGCCGCGCGCGGCGAACAGCTCGGCCGCGGTGGACAGGATCTGCTCTCGGCGGGACGTCACCGGGCCAGCCTAGGGCAGCCGGTTAACGGTCGCTAACCCTCGGGACGGATGAACGCGCAGAACTCGTTGCCCTCCGGGTCGGCGAGCACGTGCCAGTCGATCTCCTCGTCCGGCGGACGTACGACGGACGCTCCGGCCGTCACGAGCGCCTGCACGTCGGGGGTGGCCACATCCCAGTGGACCCGGTTCTTGACGGTCTTCGGCTCGGGGACCCTGGCGAAGACCAGCGACTCGAACGGAGCCCCGGGAATCTGCTCGACGTAGGAGACACCGTCGTCGGGCTCGTCACCGACGTGCGCACCGAGCACGTCGCCCCACCAGGCGGCGATCTCGTGCGGCTCGGCAGCGTCCACGCCCAGCTCGTAGAACCTCGCAGCGATCTCGCCCTCGCGCACGAACACGCAGAACTCGCCGCCCTCCGGGTCGGCCAGCACCGTCCACGCGAAGCTCTGGTCGTCGACCACGGTGGCGCCGAACGCGAGGATCTCCTCGACCGAGGGGGCGTTCACGTCGAGGTGCACGCGGTGCTTCACGGTCTTGCGCTCCGGCACCGGGTTCACCCAGAGCGTGTGCTGCTTGGTCGGCCCGGACAGCGGGGAGGGGGATGCCCCGCGAAGGTCGGGACGCAGGTCCAGGACGGCCGCCCAGAACCGGGCGAGCCGGTCGGGGTCGACCGCGTCGACGCAGAGGTCCTTGTACCTCGCCAGTGCCATGGGGCCATGCTAGGAGAGTCGGAGATGGACGGCGAGGTTAACGATCGCTAACATCGGTGATGAGGTTAATGACCATTAACGATCCGGAGGCTCGCGTGGCCAACGACATGAAGGCGCTGGTCGAGGACCTGCGGGCCCGTCTCGAGCACGCCCGGCTCGGCGGCTCCGAGTCGGCGCGCGCCAAGCACGTCGACCGCGGCAAGATGCTCGTGCGCGACCGGGTGGACCAGCTGCTCGATCCGGGCAGCCCGTTCCTGGAGCTGAGCCCGCTCGCGGCGGCCGGGATGTACGACGACGCGGTGCCCAGCGCCGGTGTGGTCACCGGCATCGGCCGGGTCGGCGGCCGCGAGTGCGTGATCGTCGCGAACGACGCCACCGTCAAGGGCGGCACCTACTACCCGGTCACGGTCAAGAAGCACCTGCGTGCGCAGGAGGTCGCCCGCGCGAACCGGTTGCCCTGTCTCTACCTGGTCGACTCCGGCGGTGCGTTCTTGCCGATGCAGGACGAGGTGTTTCCCGACAAGGAGCACTTCGGGCGGATCTTCTTCAACCAGGCCAACCTGTCGGCCCAGGGCATCCCGCAGATCGCGGCGGTGATGGGCTCGTGCACCGCCGGCGGCGCCTACGTCCCGGCCATGTCCGACGAGACCGTGATCGTCAAGGAGCAGGGCACGATCTTCCTGGGCGGCCCGCCGCTGGTGAAGGCGGCCACCGGTGAGGTGGTCACCGCCGAGGACCTCGGTGGCGGCGACGTGCACGCCCGCAAGTCCGGGGTGGTCGACCACCTCGCCAACGACGATGCGCACGCGCTGGCCATCGTGCGGAGCATCGTCGGCACCTTCGAGCGGGTTGGTCTCGACAACGGTTCCGAGACGTCGCTGCGCTCCTCCTCAACCACCGTGGAGGAGCCGCTCGAGGATCCGGAGGGCCTCTACGACGTGGTGCCGACGGACGGCCGGACGCCGTACGACGTGCGCGAGGTGATCCGGCGCGTGGTCGACGCGAGTCGGTTCCACGAGTTCAAGGCGCTCTACGGCGAGACGCTGGTCTGTGGCTTCGCGCGGATCTGGGGCTACCCGGTCGCGATCGTCGCCAACAACGGGATCCTGTTCTCCGAGTCCAGCCTCAAGGGCGCGCACTTCATCGAGCTCGCCAACCAGCGTGGCATCCCGCTGGTGTTCCTGCAGAACATCACCGGCTTCATGGTCGGCCGTGAGTACGAGAACGGCGGCATCGCCCGGGACGGGGCCAAGCTGGTGACCGCGGTCGCCTGCTCCGTCGTACCCAAGTTCACCGTGGTGATCGGCGGCTCCTTCGGCGCCGGCAACTACGGCATGTGCGGACGTGCCTACGATCCGCGGTTCCTGTGGATGTGGCCCAACGCCCGGATCTCGGTGATGGGCGGGGAGCAGGCGGCCTCCGTCCTCGCGACCGTCAAGCGCGACGGGATCGAGCGCAAGGGCGGGGAGTGGTCCGCGGACGACGAGGAGGCGTTCAAGGCCCCGATCCGCGACCAGTACGAGGAGCAGGGCTCGCCGTACTACTCCACAGCCCGGCTCTGGGACGATGGTGTGATCGACCCGGTCGACACCCGTCGGGTTCTCGGCATGGGGCTCGCGGCGGCGTCGAACGCGCCGATCCCCGAGCCCTCCTACGGCATCTTCCGGATGTAGTCGGTGGTTGAGGAGTGAACGAAGTGACGGTGGTTGAGGAGTGAACGAAGTGAACGTCTCGAAACCCGTCTCGAAACCCGTCTCGAAGCCAGCCCGGTCTCCGCTCTCCACCCTCCTCGTCGCGAACCGCGGCGAGATCGCGATCCGGATCATGAAGGCCGCGCGTGAGATGGGCCTGCGCACCGTCGCGGTCTACTCCGACGCCGACCGCGAGGCACCGCACGTGCGCGCCGCGGACACCGCGATCCGGATCGGGCCCACGCCCGCGAGCGAGTCGTACCTCAACATCGAGGCGATCCTCGAGGCGGCCCGCAAGACCGGCGCCGACGCGGTCCATCCCGGCTACGGCTTCCTCTCCGAACGCGCCGCCTTCGCCCGGGCCGTGACCGAGGCGGGACTCGTCTTCGTCGGGCCGACCGCCGAGGTGATCGAGCAGATGGGCCGCAAGGACGTGGCCCGCGGGATCGCCCAGGCGGCGGGGGTGCCCGTCGTACCCGCCGCCGAGTTGTCAGGGTCTACGGCCCCCCCGGGGGATCTACACCCTGACAACTCGGTCGGATATCCGCTGCTGGTCAAGGCGGCGGCCGGCGGCGGCGGCAAGGGGATGCGGATCGTCCGCGACCCGGACGGCCTGGCCGAGGCACTCGCCTCCGCCCGCCGGGAGGCGCAGAGTTCGTTCGGCGACGACACCCTCCTTGTCGAGAGGTACGTCGAGCACGGGCGCCATGTCGAGGTCCAGGTCCTCGCCGACCAGCACGGCAACGTGGTGCACCTGTTCGAGCGCGACTGCTCGACCCAGCGTCGGCACCAGAAGGTGATCGAGGAGGCGCCGGCACCGACCATCTCCGAGCGAGTCCGCACCGTGCTCACCGAGTCGTCGGTGGCGCTCGCCAAGCAGGTCGGCTACACCAACGCCGGCACGGTCGAGTTCCTGGTCTCCGGTGAGGACGTGTTCTTCCTGGAGATGAACACCCGGCTCCAGGTCGAGCACCCGGTCACCGAGCTCGTCACCGGGCTGGACCTGGTCCGGCTGCAGCTGCGGATCGCCGCGGGCGAGCCGCTGCCGTTCGGCCAGGACGACGTCACGCTCACCGGCCACGCGATCGAGGCGCGGGTCTACGCCGAGGACGCGTTCCACGGTTTCCTGCCGCAGGCCGGCGTCGCCGAGTCGGTGCGCTGGTCACCGCGGGCCCGCAACGACGTGGCGCTGGAGTCGGGGCAGGAGGTGAGTACGTCGTACGACCCCATGCTCGGGAAGGTGATCGTGCACGGCTCCACCCGGGAGGCGGCGCGGCGTGCCCTGGTGGCGGCGCTCGACGACACCGCGATCCTGGGGCTGACCACGAACCTCGGCTTCCTGCGCGGGCTCGCCGCCAGCGATGCGTTCCGTGACACCACGATCGACACCGCCTACCTGGACACGCATCCGGAGGCGATCACGCCGCAGGGCGCCGAGGCCGCCGCCGTGCTGGGCGCTTGGGCGCTCGCGACTTCCCAGGACGACGACCCGACGCATCCGTTCGGGATCGCCGACGGCTGGCGGCTCGCCGGTCCGCCAGCGGCCACCCCGGTCGAGCTGCTCGTCGACGGCGAGCAGCGACTGTTCCGGGTCGACCCCCGCGGCACGATCAGCTCCGGCGAGAAGACCTGGCGGGTGCACCCCATCGCGTCCGACCCGGGCATGCTGCGGCTCGAGATCGACGACCTCGTGCACGAGGGGGCGGTGCGGATCACCGCCCACCGGGTCGACGTCGCGCACGTCGGGAACACCTTCGGCTTCGACCGGCCGGACGCCTTCGGTCCCGCCGGCAGCGCCGCTTCCTCGGACGGGACGGTTGTCGCCCCGATGCCCGGCACCGTGCTCAGCGTCAGCGTCACAGTCGACCAGGTGGTGCAGGAGGGCGACGTGCTCGGCGTGATGGAGGCGATGAAGATGGAGCTCGCGCTGAAGGCCCCGGCCGCCGGGACGGTCACCACCGTCGGCGCCGCCGCCGGCGAGCAGGTGGCGCTCGGTGCGACGCTGTTCGTGGTGGAGGACAAGGAGCAAGGCGATGCGTGAGCCACAGGTCGTGCGCGACCCGAGCCTGCCGGCACGGGTGACGATCTACGAGGTCGGTCCCCGCGACGGACTTCAGAACGAGCAGACGGTGGTCCCGCTCCCGACCAAGGCCGAGTTCGTCAGCCGGCTGGTGGCGTCCGGGCTGCCGATTGTGGAGGCGACCAGCTTCGTGCATCCCAAATGGGTGCCCCAGCTCGCCGACGCCGCAGACCTGTGGGACCTGGTGGCCGGGCCGACCGGGGACACACCGGTGCCGATGCCGGTCCTGGTGCCGAACGAGCGCGGCCTGGAGCGGGCCCTGGAGAAGGGCGTGAAGCACATCGCGATCTTCGGCAGCGCCACCGAGACCTTCGCCCGACGCAACCTGAACCGGTCCCTCGACGAGCAGTTCGCGATGTTCGAGCCGACCGTCCGCCGCGCCCGCGAGGCCGGGATGGACGTACGGGCCTACGTCTCGATGTGCTTCGGCGACCCGTGGGAGGGTGACGTCCCGGTCGACCAGGTCGTCGACGTCGGCAGGCGGTTGTTCGACCTCGGCGCCTCACAGCTCTCGCTCGGCGACACGATCGGAGTGGGGACCGCCGGGCACGTCACCGCGCTGCTGGACGCCTTCGGCGCCTCCGGGCTGGGCACCGACCATCTCGCGGTGCATTTCCACGACACCTACGGCCAGGCCCTGTCCAACGCGATGGCCGCCCTGCGGGCCGGGATCACCACCTTCGACGCCTCCGCGGGTGGCCTCGGTGGCTGTCCGTACGCCGAGAGCGCCACCGGGAACCTCGCCACCGAGGACCTGGTCTGGATGCTGCACGGGCTCGGCATCGAGACCGGTGTGGACCTGGAGAAGCTGGTCGCGACGAGTGCGTGGATGGCCGCACAGCTCGGCCGGCCGAGCCCGTCGCGGGTGGTCGCCGCCTTGTCCGGCGCCTGAGCGGATAGGGCACAATTCCCGCATGAGCCCCGCCCCCGAGAAGGTCTATCTCCACGTCGGTGCGCCGAAGACCGGGACGACGTACCTTCAGGACCGGCTCGCGCTGAACCGGAGCACGCTCGCCGAGCACGACGTGCACTACCCGCTCGGGATGTACGCCAGCCACTTCAAGGCGGCACTGGACCTGATCAACGTGTCGTGGGGCGGTCAGCTCGAGGAGGCCCGCGGCGAGTGGGACGCCCTGGTCGCCCGCGCGCAGCGGCAGAGCGGGACGGTGATCATCAGCCACGAGATCCTGGCCGCCGCGAAGCCGAACCAGGTCAAGCGGGCGATGGCAGCCTTTGCGGACAGCGAGGTGCACCTGGTCTACTCCGCCCGCGACCTCGCCCGGCAGATCCCCGCCGAGTGGCAGGAGGGCGTCAAGCACCGCCGGAGCCGCTCCTTCGGCCGCTTCCTCAGTCAGGTCCAGTCCTCCCCGCGGGCCAAGTCGAACATGTGGTTCTGGCGGGTCCAGGGCCTGCCCGACGTGCTCTCGCGCTGGAGCCGAGGGATGGCGCCCGAGAACGTGCACCTGGTCACCCTGCCCCAGCCGGGCGCTCCGCGCGGCCTGCTCTGGGACCGGTTCTGCCAGGTCTTCGGGATCGACCCCTCCTGGGCGCCCGAGGACAGCGAACGGATCAACAACTCCATCGGCATCGCCGAGACCACGCTGCTGCGCAAGCTCAACCGCCGGTTCGGCAAGAAGCTCGGAAACGACGACTACCGCACGCTGGTCCGGCAGATGGTGGTGCACGACACGCTCGCGCACCGCGGCGGCATGCAGCGGGCGACGCTCCCACCGGCGATGTACCCGTGGGCCGGTGAGGTCGCCGAGGAGTGGATCGAGTGGATCGAAGGGTCCGGCATCGACGTGGTCGGTGACGTGGACGAGCTGCGCCCGAGGCCGCCCGCGCCCGGCATGAAGTGGGTGAACCCGGACCGCCCGAAGCGCACCGACATGGTCGACGCGGCGCTCGACGCGCTCGTCGCGCTGACCCACGAGGCGGCCGAGCGACCCGACCGCGCGGAGCAGATCACCGCGAAGATCGGTCGCGCCGCGCGGCGGCTGCGCGGACAGTGACCGCACCCCCCGAGGCGTTCGACCGGGCCGCATGGTCGTGGGTGGACCACCTGCGGCACGGTGGCAGCACACCGTGGGCAGACTGGAGCGCCCCGGCCACCGGGCAGCCCGCACCGCCCGGCAAGGACGGCTCGACGCTGCCGGCCGCCGCGGAGCTGGAGGTGGTACGGCGGCTGGCGACCCGACCGCGGCACGGGATCGACTTCCCGGCCGTCGCCGACCTGGTCCTGCGACGCAGCGGGCCGGGGCGCGGCCTGGTCGACATCCCGCTGGCCGGCACCGGCCGGACCGGAACGCCCCGGATCGGGACCCCGCCGAGTGACCCGGGACTGGTCCCGGACGGTGAGCTGGTCCGGGTCGCGGTCGGGGCACTGGCCGAGCTGCTCATCGAGACGCCGGCCACCGACCCGACGGACACGGGGCCGAGCCGGATGACCGCGCGGCGCCGGCCCTGGGAGAGGGGTTTCCGGATCGCCGGTCCGCCGGTGGCCGGCGCCCGGCTCCGCGCGTCGCTGGCCGCCGCGGGACACGTCGAGGGCGGTCGCCGGCCACGGGTGCTCCTCGTCGCCGGCGCGTTCGACGAGATGCTGCTCCAGATCTGGTCCTCGCGGGTGCAGCGCGGGTCGACCCTGCCGTGGCCGAAGCTCGTCCGGAGGCTCGCTCGCGAGGACCGCGTCCCACTCGCGATGGACCTCCCGCGGCTGGCCGGACAGTGGGCGGACCGGGTCGGCGCGGAGCGGGTGCACGTGATCATCGGCGGTGCCGATCCCGGCGTCTGGCGTACCGCCGCACAGATCGTCGGCGGCCCCGTCCCGCCGATTGCAGAGCCGGCCCCCGGCGACGTGGCGGACCTCAGCCCCCGGGCAACGGACGTGCTCCGCCGGGTCAACGAGGTCCTCAACGTCCGCGTGGATCCTGCTCGGCTTCCGGCCGTGGTGCGCGCGGGCTCCGCTGTGCTGCAAGGCCCGGGACCGGCGCTGGTGGTCCCGGACCGGCAGGCCGCGTGGGCCGCCGAGCGTTCCCGGCGAATGGCCCAGGACCTGCGGGCCGGCCGATACGCTGTGCACGGCGAGCCGGGGCAGGTCGCGTCCCGCCGGGACGGCGACCCGGACCGGGTCCACGCAGCCGACGTCCTCGACATCGCGCTGGACGCGTGCCTACGCGCGGCGGAGCAGTCAGCACACGGCGGGAAGGTGCCACGGCGATGACGGAGCAACGCAAGCTCCTGGTCCACGTCGGCACCCCGAAGACCGGCACCTCGTTCGTCCAGGACCTGCTCTTCCGGCACCGCACCTCGCTGGCCGCGCACGGGATCCTCTACCCCGCCGACCGCTTCGACGACCACTTCCTGGCCGCCCTGGACCTGATGGAGCTGCCCTGGGGAGGCCTGGAGAAGGAGGCCGTCGGCGCCTGGGACCGGCTCGCCGCCCAGGTGCGCGACTGGCAGGGCACCTCGATCATCTCCCACGAGATCCTGGCCCGGGCGTCCCGCTCGCAGGTACGACGGGCGTTCGACTCGTTCGGGGACGTGGAGGTGCACGTCGTGCTCTCCGCCCGCGACCTGGTCCGGCAGATCCCGGCCGAGTGGCAGGAGAACGTCAAGCACCGGCGCACGGTCACCTATGCCGACTTCCTGCGCAAGATCACCGACCCCCGCCGCCGCGGCAAGCTCGCCTCCTGGTTCTGGGCGGTGCAGGAGGTGCCCGACATCCTGGACCGGTGGGGGTCGACGATCCCGCCGGAACGCGTGCACCTGGTGACCGTCCCGAAGCCCGGTGCGCCGCGGAACCTGTTGTGGGAACGGTTCGCCGGTGTCTTCGGGATCGACCCGCGGGAGTTCGAGCCGGAGAGCACTCGCTCCAACCCGTCCCTCGGCGTGCCGGAGTCGGCGCTGATCCGGCGGATCAACGCCCGGGTCAACGACGGTGTGCTCGCCAACCACCACTACCGCGCGCTGGTCCGCGAGCTGCTCGCACACCGGACACTGTCGACCCGGACCGGTTCGGCCAGGCTCGCGCTGCCCCCGGACGTCCGGTCTTGGGCGGTGGACCTGTCCGAGACCTGGATCGCCGCGCTGGCAGCCCGCGGCTACGACGTGGTCGGCACCCTGGAGGACCTGCGGCCCGATGCGGACGCCGCGACGTTCCGCGACCCGGACGCGCCGAACGAGAAGCGGGTCGGCGACGCCGCGGTGCAGGGCATCGTCGCACTGCTGAGCGAGACCGCGCGGCTGCGTGAGGTCGAGGACTCACTGCGCGCGGAGCTTGAGCAGGCCCGCCGCGAGCGGGACGAGGCCTGGGCAGCCGCGGGTGGCCGGCTGGTCTACCGCACCAAGCAGCGGCTGGTCCGCCTCGCCGACGACAGTGCCGCCGGCCGAGCGGTCCATGCGGGCTACCGGAGGGTGCGGGGACGGAGCTCCCGGTCGGCGTAACGGCCGATCTGCCAGGTGGAGTACCCGTCGGCGCCGGCACCGATCACCCCGCCGACCACCGGCACCCGACGCCCGACCGTGGTGGCGATCCGCTTGCCGGCGACCTTGGTGAGCAGCTCGGAGGTGACCTCTGCGGCCATCACCTGGTCCAGGTGCGGGTCATGGGCCGGTGCGGTCGCGATCGCCATCGGCGGGGCGGGCAGCTTCCGCTTCTTGACCAGGCCGGTGACGGCGTCCTCGCCGAGCATGCAGGCCAGGATCGCGTTGCGCACCCGCGGGTCGTCGAGGTCGTAGCCACGCAGGTGGGCGATTCCGGCCACCATCCGGCACTGCAGCAGGGCGAGTCCGGTGATGTTCGCCGGGATCGTCAGGGCAGCGGTGACCAGGCCGCCGAGGTTCGTCACGAAGCCCTGGGCACCGGCGTACCGGACGTGGTTCTCGATCACCTCGTGGATGGCCTTGTCCACGTCGCCGTGCTGCTCATCGAGCTGCTTGTCTGCGGCCGCGGCGGCGCTCGGCAGCGGCCCGGCACCGTGGATCGCGCGCTGAAGCGCCTCACGGATGAAGTTCGCGGTCAGGTCCGGGGCGAGCTGCTGCACGCGCGGCGCGAGCGCCTTGCCCAGTGATCCGGCCAGCGAGCCGCCGATACCCATGTCGTCCTCCGTCTGCCGTTGGCTGGTGAGTGGAACCCTACGACGGTACCCAACTGCTATTGAATGGACCGATGCCGACCGAACCACCCTCCCCGGCCTGGGTCTTCCCGGACCCGGGCACCGCCGACGACGACCTGGTCGGGATGGGCGCCGACCTGGAACCGGGCACCGTGCTCGCGGCCTACCGGCGCGGCCTGTTCCCGATGCCGGCCGACGAGCAGGACGTCCCGATGCTCTGGTGGTCGCCCCAGCAGCGCGGGGTGCTCCCGCTCGACGGGCTTCATGTCTCCCGGTCGCTGCGGCAGTCGGTGCGGAAGATGGAGATCCGGGTCGACACCGCCTTTCCCGAGGTGATCGAGGCCTGCGCCGACCCGGCCCGCGAGTCCGGCTGGATCGACCGCGACGTGATCGCCGCCTACACGCGCCTGCACGAGCTCGGCTGGGTGCACTCGGTCGAGGCCTGGCGGGACGGCGAGCTGGTCGGCGGGTTGTACGGCCTGGCCACGGGCGGCCTGTTCGCGGGGGAGTCGATGTTCCACCGGGTCCGGGACGCCTCGAAGGTGGCGCTGGTCGGCCTGGTCGAGATCCTTCGCGACGAGTACGCCGGCCAGCGGCTGCTCGACGTGCAGTGGCGGACCCAGCACCTCGCCTCGCTGGGCGTGGTCGAGCTGCCCCGCCCGTCGTACCTGCTCCGGCTGCGCGAGACCCTCGACGTCCCCCTGCCCGCCGCTTTCGGTTGAGCCGCGGCTCAGACCACCTGCGGCTCGGCGCCGGTCTCGCTCACCATCGGGCGGCCAGCCCCGGCCCAGTCCAGCATGCCGCCGTCGAGGTTCACCGCGTCGCGGCCTTGTTGCTGCAGGAAGGCCACCGCCCGCGCGGACCGGCCGCCGACCGTGCACACCACCAGCGTCTGCTCCACCGGAACCTCCTCGAGGCGCGCCGGGATCTGGCCGAGCGGGATGTGCCGGGCGCCCTCGATGTGCCCGTGGGTCCACTCGACGTCCTCCCGGACGTCGAGGATGTGCAGGCCCTCGGGCAGCGGGTCCGGGACAGCCGAGATGTCGACGGTGGGGATGGGGCCGTAGTTCATGCCTCCAATGTAGCTACTTGAGCAGCTTCGACATCCTGCGGTCGGCGAGCGGCTTGCCGCCGGTCTGACAGGTGGGGCAGTACTGAAGCGAGGAGTCCGCGAAGGACACCTCGCGCACCGTGTCGCCGCAGACCGGACAGGACTCGCCGGTGCGTCCGTGCACGGCGAGGTGGCTCTTCTTCTCGCCCTTGAGCTGTGCGGCGGCCAGCCCCCGGGAGCGTTCGACGGCCTCACCCAGGACGGTCCGGATCGCGTCGTAGAGCACCTGCAGGTCGTCACCGTCGATGCTCGAGGCCGGCTTGAACGGCGACATCCGCGCGGCGTGCAGCAGCTCGTCGGAGTAGGCGTTGCCGATCCCGGCGATCGTGCCCTGGTGCCGCAGCACGCCCTTGATCTGGGCGCGGCCCGCGTCGGCGAGGATCTGGCGGAAGACGTCGAAGGTGAACGCCTCGTCGAGCGGGTCCGGGCCCAGCCGGGCGATCCCGGGCACGTCGTCCGGGTCGCGGACGACGTAGATCGCCAGCGACTTCTTCGTGCCCGCCTCCGTGACGTCGAGACCGGAGCCGTCGTCGAGCACCACGCGCGCGGCCAGCGGCGACTTGTTGCTGGGTCTGGGCGGAAGCGCCGGCACCTCGTCGCGCCAGCGCACCCAGCCGGCCCGCGCCAGGTGCATGACCAGGTGCAGACCGGACGCCGAGATGTCGAGGAACTTGCCGTGCCGGGTGACCTGGTCGACGAAGCTGCCGCTGAGTGCGCTCAGCGGCGGGTCGAACGTCTTGAGGGCGCTGAACGCCGCGAGGTCCACGCGCACGATCGCGCGCTCCTGCAGGCGGCCGCCGAGGTCCTGAGACAGGGCCTCGACTTCGGGAAGCTCGGGCACGGGCCAAGTCTAGGGCCGGGAACCCGGAGCGGCAGACCGCTGACAATTCGCCTCCGAGCGGGGAGAATGGCTGCTGTGCACAGCGCGTCGCATCTGCCGAGCGTCGGCGAGGTCTTCCTCGACGCCCGCGGCGGCGCGCGCTCGATGCGGGTCTCCTGGCACACCGAGGCCGGCGTGGTGGTGCTCTCGCTGTGGCGTGACGGCACCTGCGCCGCGACGTTCCGGCTCCGCCTCGACGAGGTGCCGGACCTGATCGACGTGCTCCGCGCCGGGCTGGCCGAGGCGTACGACGACGCGCGACTGCACCTCGCCGGCGGCACCCGCGACGCCGACGACCTGGTCTGCTGAGCACACCCGCCGCTCAGGAGAGCAGCAGCACCGAGGTCACCACCAGGATGACCAGGCCGAGCAGCCCGATCCCCAGCGCGACCCACGCGGCGGTCAGCATGGTCGGGCTGTGGTCGATCTCGCCGGAGCGGTAGGCCAGCATCCGGATCGCCCCCATCGGCAGCGCGGCCAGGGTCACCAGCAGGCCGACGCCCCACAGAATCTGCAGCCCAGTCATGGGCTCGCTGTCTCCAGTCCTCGGCCCGCTACACGTCGATACGACTCGCTAGGGAAATCTACGGGTTCCGCTAGATGCCCGGATAGTGTCCTCATGTGGACCCGATCAGGAACCCGTACGCCCCGGGCGCAGGTCAGCGACCCCCCGAGCTGGCCGGCCGGGACCGTGAGCTGCGCCAGTTCGAGGTGACCCTGGAGCGCGTCGCGGCCGGGAGACCGGAGCGGTCGATGGTCCTTTCCGGGCTGCGCGGGGTCGGCAAGACCGTGCTGCTGAACGCGCTGCGCAGTCTCGCGGTCAAGCGCGCCTGGGGCACCGGCAAGATCGAGGCCCGCCCGGACCAGTCGCTGCGGCTGCCGCTGGCCCAGGCGGTGCACGCGGCGGTGCGGGAGCTGGCGCACCGGCATCGGGACCCGGAACGGGTGGAGGCGGTCGCCGGCGTGCTCAAGGCGTTCGCGCTGCGCACCCGGCTCGAGGACCGGAAAGGCTCGCGGTGGCAGCCGGCAACCGTGATCGGGGCCGACGTCCCGGCCGCCAAGGGCCGCGCGGACTCGGGCGACCTGGAGCTGGACATGATCGAGCTGTTCACCGACGTCGCGGAGCTCGCCGGCGACCTCGGCGTCGGCATCGCCCTGTTCGTCGACGAGATGCAGGACATCCCGCTCGCCGAGCTGGCCGCGGTGTGCGGCGCCTGCCACGAGATCAGCCAGCAGGGCGCCCCGCTGGTGCTGGTCGGCGCCGGACTCCCGCACCTGCCCGTCGCGTTGTCGGCGAGCAAGTCGTACGCCGAACGCCTGTTCCGCTACGTGGTGGTGGACCGGCTGCCGCGGGACATGGCCGACCGGGCGCTCCTCGTGCCGGCCGGCACCGAGGACGTGGACTACGAGGCGGTGGCCCTGGACGAGCTCTACCGGCTCACCGACGGGTACCCGTATTTCGTGCAGGCCTACGGCAAGGTCACCTGGGACGTCGCGCTCGGGAGCCCCATCCGGGCGTCCGACGTACACGAGGCGTCACCGGAGGCCGAGGCCGAGCTCGCGATCGGGTTCTTCGGAGCCCGCTACGACCGCGCGACGCCGGCCGAACGCGACTACATGCGCGCGATGGCAGACCTCGGCGCGAACAACGACGACGGTTCGGTGACCACCGCGCAGGTGGCGCGATCGCTGGGCCGCAAGCCGCAGAGCCTGTCCCCGGCGCGCGACGGGCTGATCAAGAAGGGACTGGTGTACTCCTCCGAGCGGGGCACGGTCGCCTTCACCGTGCCGCACTTCGGCAAGTTCCTGCGGGCACACGGCTGAAGCTGGACGGGCGTCGACCCGGGTCGCGTGCGGGCGGGCGCCGGCTCAGGTGCCACGATGGTGGCATGCACCACAGCGCATCCGGGCGCCCCCAGGTCGTCGCGCACCGCGGCTCGAGTCACCAGAACCCCGAACACACGCTCGGCGCGTACCTCGCCGCGCTGGACGAGGGAGCGGAGGCGCTCGAGTGCGACGTCCGGCTGACCGCCGACGGGCACCTGGTCTGCGTGCACGACCGCCGGGTCGACCGTACGGCGAACGGGCGGGGGATCGTGTCCACGATGGACCTCGCGCAGCTCGACCAGCTCGACTTCGCGTCCTGGAAGAACCCCTGGGGCGACCTCGACGACGAGGCGCCGGAGGTCGACGACGAGCGGCGTCGGGTGCTGACCATGCAACGGCTGATGGAGGCGGCGGCCGACTACGACCGGCCGATCGACCTCGCGATCGAGACGAAGCATCCCACCCGTTACGGCGGGCTCGTCGAGCAGCGCCTGGTCGAGCTGCTCGACACGTTCGGCTGGGCCGGCAAGGGCTCGCCCGCACGGGTGATGAGCTTCTCGTGGGTGGCGCTGAACCGGGTCAAGAAGCTCGCCCCGGACCTGGAGATCGTGTTGCTGATCGACCGGGTCTACGCGTGGCAGCTCGCGAAGAACCTCGCCGGTCAGGACTGGATCGCCGGTCCGGGGATCGATCTGCTCCGGGCCAACCCCCGGTTCAGGAGTAAACTGCGGCAGAACGGGCGCCGTATGCATGTCTGGACGGTGAACACGCCCGAGGACATCGACTTGTGCGTCGACCTCGGGGTCGAAGCCGTCATCACCGACCGGCCGGCGACCGCGCTCACACACCTGACGCGGTGAAGTTTGCGCCGGCCGGGTGCTGGGCACACTCAGCGCGAGGGTGACGCCAACAGGAGGGGTGGGACCCGCGTGGCAACACGCTCCGTGCAAGCAGAGCACGCGCCTGTGACTATGCGCGTGCCCTTTGCCGCGTCCTCGGTCGGACTCGCCCGGCAGACGCTCAGGCGCTGGATGAGCGAGCACGGCAGCTCCCGTGAACACATCGAGGACGCCCGGGTGGTCATCTCCGAGCTGGTGGCGAACTCGGTCCGGCACGCCCAGCCGCTTCCGGACGGGAACATCCTGATCACCTGGACGGTGGAGCGTCGCGGGCTCAGGCTCTCGGTGAGCGACGGTGGCAGTGCGACACGCCCACGCAAGCTGCACACGCCCTCCTCGGCGCTCGCCGGTCGTGGGATGGCGATCGTGGAGTCGTTGGCGTTGTCCTGGTCGACCGAGCGGACCCGCTCCCGGTCCACGGTGCACGCGGTCCTGTCGCTGGGCTGAGAAACCTGCTCCAGTAGCCTTCCCGTCATGGGAAAGCAGTCACGACTCAAGCACAAGGCCACCGGGGAGAGCCGGCCTGCGGCCGAGGGCCAGGTAGGTCCACGCCAGCCCTGCCCGTGCGGCTCCGGGCGCCGGTACAAGGCCTGCCACGGTGACCCGTCCGGGCCGCCGCAGGTGTACGTCGGCCGCCCGTTCGAGGGGCTGCCCGGCGAGTGCGACCTGATCGCGCTGCGCGAGATCGTCCCCGCGGCAACCACCCCACTGCGCCTGGCGCCCGAGGTGGACACCGAGCGGTCCGTCGTACTCTGCTCGCTGCTGCCGATGGCCTCACCCGCGCTCGTGCGGCAGGACGGCACGATCTGGCTGGGCCTCCAGGTCCAGCACAACTTCGGGGACCCGAGCCGTGACCTCGCCGCCGTGCTGCAGAGGGCGCTCGCCGCCGAGCCGGGCAGCATCATCGGCCTGACCGACCCGCCGGGGGAGGGGCCACGGCTCCAGGACCTGCTGGCGGACGCACCGCTCGACATCACCGTGCACGACGGCTTCGACTTCTGGATCGCCGACGTCGAGGACCCCACCGGCGCGATGAGCGCCTCGCTGGAGACAGCGAACGCCGCCGCGATGCCGACCCAACGGCTGCGATCCGTGGAGGCCGCGTACTGGACGAACGTCGGCACCAAGGAGCACCTGCGGTGGGTGATGCCGTACGACGAGGACCGGCTGCTGTCCGCGCTGGCGAAGCTGCACGTCTCGGGCAAGGACAAGATCGCGGAGGCATCGCGGTTCGTCGGGATGTTCCGGGCACACGGCCGGCTGGTCCCGGTCTGGGACCTGCCCGTCGGAACCGGCGCCGAGGTGCTCGAGGAGCCGGCGGCGCGGTTCGTCGCGGACCTCGAGGTCGCACTCGCCGACGACGCCGCGCTGACCACGGAAGAGCGGTCCGCGCGGTCCGGGCTGGCGAACCGCCAGCTCACGATCCGGTGATCTGACTAGACCATCGCCGCATTGTCCCGGTGAGGTGGGTCATATTGCGTGCCCGTTGTTGATCCCGCTCTCAACCACCCGTACATTTGCTCATGCCCGGTCGTTGTTGTATCCCCCGTCAGCAACGGCCGGGCTTTCCATGTCCTCCGGCGGCTTTACTCTGGTTCGTGAACGGACAGGCAGGTCGATCCGGATAACGGGTCCGTTCCGCTCAGCCCGGGACTGCACACCGCGAACCTGCCTGTCGCCGTGCGATGGGCCTCGTTACGCCCAGTCGCCGGTGACCTCGAGGCCGAGCCACGTCGCGAGGTCCTCGATCTCGGCTCGGACAGCGGAGGCCATGGCCTTGGTGAAGCGGACGTCCTCGTGGATCGCGTTGACGGCGAGCGTGCCGGCCTTGCGGTCGGCGGTGGCGTCGAGCTTGCCGACGAGCCGGTCGTCGTGCAGCACGGGCAGGGCGAAGTAGCCCCAGCGGCGCTTGTCCTTGGGCTTGTACATCTCGAGGATGTACTCGAACCCGAAGAGCTGCTCGCCGCGGACGCGGTCGTGGATGAGCCGGTCGAAGGGCGACAACAGCGCCGTGCGGCCGGTGAACGAGAGACCGACGTATTCCGGGTGGACGCGCCAGGTGCCCGGCGTACCGTCGACGACGGCCTCTTCACCGGCATCACCGACGTAGGGGGGCTCGCCGGGCATCTGTGTTCCGGTGGAGCGGGCGATCCCGAGCGCCGCGAGCCGGCGCTCGTTGCGGTGTCGGACGGCGGCGTCGAGGTCGAGGGTGGTGAGGTCGCTCGGGTAGACGCGCTCGGGCAGGTCCCAGTAACGCTGCCGCCCCTTGCGCCCCGAGATCGCGACGTGTCCGCGGAGCGCGAGGATCTCGAGCATCTTGGTGATGTTGCGGTTGTTGGTCCAGCCGGACGACGGCCACGGCTCCACGCTGGTGTCGGGAATGTCGCGAGACAGCAGCGGGCCTTCCTTCTCCAGCAGCGCGAGAATGTCGCGGCGGAAGGGGTCGTTGATCGCGAGCCACGCAGCCGTGCTCGGGTACAGCTCCGCATCCCGGACCTCGGCGATCACGGCCGGCAGGTCGCGCGGCGAGCGGATGTAGGCGACGGTCTCGACGAGGGTGCGGTCCTGCTCGAGGGCCCTGGTCAGCTCCTTGGGGTCGTAGGCCGGACCGAGCCGGCTCCACAGGACGAGGTCGGCGCTCGGCGCGATGGCCGCGGTGGGGTCGATCTGCAGGACGGTGAGGCGGTCGACGACGTCGACGAGGTCGGACGGGCGGGGTACGTCGAGCAGCTGCGCGTGGATCGCGATCCGGCGGGCCTCATCCTTGCTCAGGCGGTGAACGACCATGTCGTGTCAGCGCCGGTTCGGCTGGGGTACGAGTCGGTCGCGCATGGCGTCGATGTGCTCGGGTGTCGACCCGCAACACGCGCCGATCAGGTCGATCCCGAGCTCACGCAGGGCAGCCGCGTGCGCGGCCATCACGTCCGGCGAGGCGTCGTACTCGAAGTGGTCGCCGACCACCTGCGGCAGTCCGGCGTTGGACTGGGCAACGAGCAGCAGCCCCTCGGCCCGGGCCTCGACCATCTGGGCGGCGATGGCGGCCATCTCCTCGGGGCCGCGGCCACAGTTCGCACCGACCGCCTCGACTCCAGCCGCGGCGAGCCGGCGTACGGCGTCGGCCGGGCGCACGCCCATCATCGTCCGCAGATTCGTGTCGAAGCTCATGGTTGCGATGACCGGAGCGTCGGGCACGACGGCCCGGGCAGCCGCCACCGCCGCCTCGACCTCGGCGAGATCACTCATCGTCTCGATCAGCACGAGATCGATCCCGCCGTCCCTGAGGCCGGAGAGCTGTTCCTCGAAGTACGCCCTGGCGAGGTCCGCGTCCATCGTTCCCAACGGCGCCATCAGCTCTCCGGTCGGGCCGAGGTCTCCGGCGACCAGGATGGCGTGGGGGTCCGCCGCCGCCCGGGCGATCTCAGCGGCCGCCTGGTTGAGCTCGTGCACGCGGTCCTCCAGCCCGTGCATCTGCAGGCGCGGACGGGTGCCGCCAAAGGTGTTGGTGGTGAGGATCCGTGCCCCTGCGGCGGCATAGGCCTCGTGACTCGCCCGGATGACGTCGGGCCGGTCCACGTTCCAGAGCTCGCCGGCTCCGCCGTCCTCCAGGCCACGGTCCTGCAGCAGGGTGCCCATGCCACCGTCGAGCAGGACCGGCGTACCGGTGCCGAGCAGGGCCGAGAGCCGGTTCACTGCTGCTCCTGCCGGCTCGGCCCGTCGGCCTCTCGGCGGTCCACGAGCGACGGGATCTCGCGCCGATACGGCACCTGGTATTCACTCACCAGGCGAGCCTAGACGCGGCAAGCGACCGCAGCGACGTGCACTCGAGGCGAGAGACGACCGTGTTCGAGCGTGGCGCTGTACTTTCACTGCATGCCCTTCTCCTCGTCGGTGGAACTGCTCGTGCTGCACGCCGTTCGAATCAAGGGTATGGCGGATGCCGAGACCGTCTCCGGACGCTTCGCCTTGGACCGCGCAGACGTTCAGGAGCAGCTGCTCGACTACGAGGCGTCCGGACTGGTCCAACGGGTGGAGTTCGCCGAGGTGCGCGGCTGGTCGATGACCGGAGCCGGCCGCGACGAGGACGAGCGGTTGCTCGCGGCAGAGCTTGAGAACGCGTCCGCCCGAGATGTCGTCACCGCGTCGCACGCGGCGTTTCTTCCGCTGAATGTCCGCTTCCTCGAGGCGATCACCCGATGGCAGCTACGCCCTGCGCCGTGGGATCGGATGGCGCCGAACGACCATCGCGACTGGCGGTGGGACGAGCGGGTGCTGGGTGAGCTGACGAGCTTGTCGGCGAGACTCAAGCGAATCGAGGAGGGCCTGTCCGGGACGCTGACCCGGTTCGGAGGGTACGGCGGTCGTTTCGATGCCGCGCTGGCCCACGTCGACCAGGGCCGGAGGAGCTGGGTGGACGAGCCCAAGATCGACTCGTGCCACACCGTCTGGTTCGAGCTGCATGAGGACCTGCTGGCCACCCTCGGGCTGGAGCGGGGCGCCGGCGTATGACGACAGCAAGCTTGCGACCCGGAGTGCCGTCGGCATGTGTGTTCTGCGACCTCATCGCCGAGGACAAGGCGGAGTGGGTCGCCAAGGAGGACCGTGCGGTCGCGTTCCTCCCGTTGCCGGAGTCCGCCATCGCCCCGGGCCAGACGCTCGTCGTGCCCCGGCAGCACTGCGAGAACGGAGTCCTGGACACCGATCCGAAGGACCTCGCAGCGACGATGGCACTGGTGCAGCGTGTCAGTCGGGCGATGCTCATCGAGCTGGGTGCGAGCGGCGTCTGTGTCCTGAATGCCAGCGGGCCGAACTCCGGGCGAAGCGTCGACCACCTGCACTTTCACGTCGTGCCGCGCTATCCCGAGGACGGCGATGACTGCCTGCCCTGGCCGGCAGCACGCTCGACCCACCAGGTCGACGGTGACCCACGCGAGCTCCTTGTGGCCGCCTTGAGTGCTACAGGCTCTCGCGACTGATCGGGCAGGACATGCACCGCGGACCGCCGCGGCCGGAGCCGAGCTCGGACCCGGCGATCGCGACGACCTCGATGCCGGACTCCTCGAGCCGGGTGTTGGTCTCGATGTTGCGCTCGTAGGCCACCGCCACGCCCGGTGAGATCGCGAGCGTGTTGTTGCCGTCGTCCCACTGCTCGCGCTCGGCGGTGACCGGGTCGAGTCCGGTGTCGATCTGGTGCAGCGTGTCGATGCTCATCGCCTTCGCCGCCGCGACGAGGAACGGCTCCGCCTCGGCGACCTGCAGCACGAGGTCCTTGTCGGACTCACCGTCGCGGTCGGTACAGGTGACGGCGTACGCCTGCAGCTGGTCGGCGACGTTGGGGTACATCACGATCTTGTCGACGTCGACCATCGTGCAGACGGTGTCGAGGTGCATGGTGGCGCGCTCCTGCGCGATCGGGACCGCGAGCACGGTGTGCGCGAGGTCGGCGCCGAACACCTGCCGGGCCAGCCGTTCCACGCCGGCGGGGGTGGTCCGTTCGCCGACGCCGACGGCGAGCACGCCGGGGCCCATCAGGAGTACGTCGCCGCCCTCGACGTGCTCGTGCTGCCAGCCATGGATGGTCTCCGTGCCGGCGAACCGCGGGTGCTGGGTGTAGATCAGCTCGGTCAGCTGGGTCTCCCGTTCGCGTGCGGGCATCGCGAGCGAGGTGATCGCGACCCGGTCCTTGATCCAGACGCTGGAGTCGCGGGTGAACAACAGGTTGGGCAGCGGGTCGATCACGAAGTCGTCGTGCGCGAGCAGGCTGGTGACCAGCCCGTGCCCACCCTGGACCTCGTCGTTGCGCACACCGGCGGTGAGAAAGGCGGCGAGCTCGTCAGGCGTCTGGTCGTGCAGTGCCTTGGTCAGGTAGCTGCGCAGGGTGTCACCGAGGTGCAGGCCGCTCATGACACCGGCGATCGCCTGCTCACGGGCGGACTCGCTCTGGAGGGTCTCGCTGAGCAGGTCGGTGAGGTAGAGCACTTCGACGTCACGGCTGCGGAGCGCCTCCGCGAACGCGTCGTGCTCCTCCTGCGCCCGGCTCACCCACGGGATGCCGTCGAACAGCAGCTTGTCGTTGTTGCGGGGGGTGAGCCGCTTGAGCTCCGGGCCGGGCCGGTGCAGCATCACGGTGCGCAGCCGGCCCACCTCGCTGTTGGCGCCGAGAGGGTTGACCGAGGGTGCCGGTGCCGTTCCAGTCATGCTCGAAGGGTATCCGTCGGGAGGCCCCGGGGCAGAGTCCCCGTCGAGCCGGCCCTGAATCTCCCGCGGCTCAACGGGTCAGGAGAGCAGCTCGAAGACGGTGACGGCGGCGAGCACGAGGCACACGCCGGCGCCGATGTAGTGCAGCAGCGACAGGCGCAGGTAGCGCAGCAGCACCCGGCCCGCGAGCACGGCGAGGCCGGACACGGTGAGCAGCGCGCCCCAGGCGCCGAGGAAGACACTGACGTGGTCGTCGTACTTGGCGACCATGTTGATGGTCAGCAGCTGGGACAGGTCGCCCCACTCGGCCGCGAACAGCACCAGGAACGACGCGACGGCCGCCCGGAAGAACGACTTCGGCTCGGTGGCCTTCGCGGCGTACTCCTCCTCCTGCTCCTTCTCCTCGGCGTCGGCACCGGGTGCGGTCCGGAACAGCACGAACGCGCCGACGAGGAAGATCACCGCCGCGGCGCCCTGGATCACGGTCTCCGGCAGCAGCGTGGCGACCTTGCCGGCGAGCACGGCGACCAGGGTCTGCACTCCGAACGCCAGCCCGACCCCGATCCACACCGCCAGTGGCCGGTACCGGGTCGAGAGCACCAGCGCGGCGATGAACGTCTTGTCGGGAAGCTCGACGATGAAGATGGCGCCGAAGGTCAGGGCGAGTACCGCGAGATCCATGTGTCCTAGGTCCGATCGAGGTGACGGCTCGCGTAGACCGCGTCGGCGAGGACGTCCTTCACGGGTCGGTTGGTCGCTTCGGCGGCTCGAGCCACGTCCTCGTACTCCGGCTGGGCGTTCACCACCGACCCGTTGTGCAGTGCAAGTTTCACATGGATGGTGTGGCCGTCGACGACGACGGTGTGCATCTGTCGCTCCAACGCGTGCTTGCCGACCGGGATCTCGCGGACCCCGATCGTGGAGGTCTGCCGGAAGATCTCGGTGCGCACCGCCTCGGCCCGGTCGCCGGGCACCAGCACATGCAGGGTGTGTGCGGGCCGCCCCTTCTTCATCAGGATCGGGCTCAGCCATGCGTCGGAGGCACCGGCCGCGAGCAGGGCGGCGATCACCGGCGGCCATAGTCGCGGATCGAGGTCGTCGACGTTGGTCTCCACCAGCCGTGGCGCATCGGTTCCGTGCGGCCCGACCGCGAGCGGCTCCCCGACGAACAGCCGCAGCACGTTGGCATGCCCCTCCGGGTCCCGGCCACCCGCTCCGAGACCGATCTCGTGCACCGACATCGCCGGCTGCGGCCCGAAGGAGGTGGCGTTCGCGGTGAGCAGGGCCGCGCCGGTCGGCGTGCACATCTCCATCGCGACGGCGCCGGAGTACGACGGGCGCCCCCGAAGCAGCTCCGCGACTGCCGGAGGTGGCACCGGCATCGTGCCGTGTGCACCGGTGACCGTCCCGGAGCCCACGGCGACCGGTGACACGACGAGCTCGTCGAGCCCGAGGTGCTCCAGGGCCGCGCAGACACCGACCACGTCCGCGATCGCGTCGAGCGCGCCGACCTCGTGGAAGTGCACGTCCTCTGCGGCGGTGCCGTGCACCTTCGCCTCCGCTGCGGCGAGCCGCTCGAACGTCGCCTGCGCGCGGCGGCGCACGCCTTCGTCCAGGGCGGCTCCGGCCAGCAGCGCCGCGATGTCGTGCCAGGTCCGGTGGGTCCGGCTGTCGGCGACCTCGACGTGGCACCGGGTGGCCGCGAAACCGTTGCGGCTGACGGTCTCCGGGCGCAGCGCGATGTGCTCGGGAGCGACCGCCGTCACCGCCGAGGACACTACGTCGACCGGGACACCGGCGCCGACCAGGGCGCCGAGCAGCATGTCCCCGCTCGCCCCCGAGGATGCGTCGACCCAGCCGATCACCGAGTCGTCTCCGGGCGCGGTCGGGCGTTGCGCGCCACCCGGGCCGCGAACACGCCTGCCCCGTAGCCGTTGTCGATGTTGACGACGGTGACTCCGGGCGCACACGAGTTCAGCATCCCGAGCAGAGCGGCCAGGCCCCCGAACGAGGCGCCGTAGCCGACGCTGGTGGGCACCGCGACCAGGGGCACCCCGGTGAGCCCGCCGACCACGCTCGGCAGTGCCCCCTCCATGCCGGCCACCACCACCAGGCAGTCGGCCGCGGCCAGCTCCTCGCGTGCGGTGAGCACCCGGTGCAGGCCGGCCACGCCGACGTCGTTGATCGCCCGCACCCCGGCACCGTAGACCCGGGCGGTCAGCGCGGCCTCGGCGGCGACCGGGGCGTCCGACGTACCCGCCGACACCACCGCGACCGTGCCCTGGGCGGACGGCAGGTCGCCGAGGGTCACCGCGTGCGCGACCTGGTCCACGACCGCGTCGGGGTGTGCGGCGACCACCGCGGCGACCGCCTCGTCGGTGAGCCGCGTGGCGAGGACTGCGCGGTCGGGGTGCGCCGCGTGCAGGGTGGCCAGGATCTCGACCACCTGCGCGGGTGTCTTCCCGGCGCCGTAGACCACCTCGGGATCGCCGGTGCGGGTGGCGCGGTCGGTGTCGATCCGGGCGTAGCCGAGGTCGGTGACGGGCTTGTCGGTCATGGGCCTGAATCTATCGCCCCCTAAGGTGGTGCTCGTGCCTGGAGTCCCGCCCGCCCGCTACGCCTATCTCGGTCCCGAGGGGACGTTCACCGAGCAGGCGCTGCGCTCGATCTCCGCGGCCGCCAAGGCCGACCTGCAGCCGTGCGCGACGGTGACGGTGGCGCTCGACGCGGTGCGCAACGGCGAGGCCGACGGTGCGGTCGTGCCGATCGAGAACTCCGTGGAGGGCTCGGTGCCGGTCACCCTCGACGAGCTGGCCACCGGCGACCCGTTGATGATCACCCGCGAGATGACGGTGCCGATCGCGTTCTCGTTGCTGGCG
Source organism: Nocardioidaceae bacterium (assembly GCA_035699065.1). Taxonomy (GTDB): domain Bacteria; phylum Actinomycetota; class Actinomycetes; order Propionibacteriales; family Nocardioidaceae; genus Nocardioides_C. The sequence continues at coordinate 25,840 of DASSBE010000039.1, read as the reverse complement.
CAGAGGGGCGTGGTGGCCGAGGACGTACGACGGGTGGCGACCCATCCGCATGCCGCCGCACAGACCCGGCGCTGGGTCGCGCTGCACCTGCCCGGGGCCGAGGTGGTGCACGTGAGCTCCACCGCGCAGGCCGCGTTCATGCTGACCCGGCCCGACGCAGACTGGCAGGCCGCGATCTCGGCTCCGCTGGCCGCCGAGCACTACCGGCTGGCCGTGCTCGCCGAAGGCATCGGAGACAACCCCGACGCGATCACCCGGTTCGTGCTCGTCTCCCGTCCCGGGGTGCCGGCACCGCCGACCGGCAGAGACAAGACCTCGCTGGTCGCGTTCATGCGCGAGGACCACCCCGGTGCGCTGCTGGAGATCCTCGAGCAGCTCACCATGCGCGGGGTGAACCTGACCCGGATCGAGTCCCGGCCGACCGGTGCCGCGCTGGGCAACTACTGCTTCTCGTTCGACTGCGAGGGCCACATCGAGGACGCCCGGGTCGGGGAGGCACTGATGGGCCTGCGGCGAGTGTGCGCCGACGTCCGGTTCCTCGGCTCCTACGAGCGGCACGACGGGGTCGAGCCCACGGTCCGGTTCGGGACCTCGGACCGGGAGTTCAACGACGCGGCGGCATGGCTCGCGCGTCTGCGCAACGGCCACTGATTTCAGCACTAGGCTTCGCGGCGATGAGTACCTCTGAGCTCGCCGTCACCCTCGCCGTCGTCGCGTTCGTCCTGGCCGCGGCCGCGTTGGCCATGGCCGTCGTGGTGCTTCGACGCAGCGCATCCGGCGCCCGCCGTACGTCCGCGCGGCGCAACGCCGCGAACCTGCCCACCGACGTCGAGGGCCTGCGTGGCGAGGTGCAGGCCCTGCGCGTGGAGGTCTCCGACGCGTTGCGGCACCTCGCCGTGGTGCGCTACGACGCGTTCGGCGACATGGGCGGCCACCTGTCCTGGTCGATGGCGCTGCTCGACGACGGCGGCAACGGCGTGGTGCTCACCTCGATCCACGGCCGCAGCGAGGCGCGCACCTACGCCAAGAACGTCTCCGGCTGGACCTGTGACCAGGCGCTCTCGCCCGAGGAAGAAGAAGCGGTCAAGTTCGCCAAGAACGCCTGAGGCTCACGGACTCGACGTCGCCGTCGGGCTCGGGCTCGGGCTTGCGGACGGGCTGGACGTCGGGCTCGGGCTGGGGCTGGGCGTGGGGCTGGGGGAGTCGGAGGTGGTCGGCTCCGGCGACGGGCTCGAGCTGGGTTCCGTCGACGGTTCGGTGCTCGGTTCGCTGCTCGGGTCGTCCGAGTCCGCGGCGATGCCCGCGTCGGGGGCCGACGAGGCCGAGGCGGAGGCAGCGGGCGAGGTCGACGACGACGGGTCCGCTACGGGGCCGGACGTCTCGGCCCTTGCCGCGGTGTCGGTGAGCACGGTCGGGATCGTGCCGTCTTCCTCGAGGATCTGGAGGATCTCGGCCTTGGTCGCGGTCAGCACCTGGTAGACCTGTTCGACGCTCAGCGTGTCCAGGTCGTCCTCGATCCCGCGCAGCCGGTCGAGGGCCGCGCGGACCTTCTGCAGCGCCTCGTCGCTGGGCATGGAGGTCAGCGACACCACGAGCTGCGAGGCGATCGCCGCGGTGTGGCAACGCACGCACTCGTAGTTGGCGGCGACGGCGGTGTTGACCGGGGTGATCACATCGGCCTGCCCGAGGATCAGCAGCGCCTGGAAGGCGACTGCCGTCGTGGTGCAGTCGGTGCAGCTGGCGTACGCGAACGCCTCGTTGCGCTGGTCGACGTCCTCCTCGCCGGTGACGATCGCGAGCGCGACGGAGAGCGCGGTGTACAGCTCGCCGTCGTCGGTGTTGACCGCGGTGGCCCGGTTGTCGCCGTCCTCACGCGGGGCGGGAGCGGGGAACGGGAACACCCACGTGCCTTCGCCCGGCAGCTCCGCGACCGCGATCGCGTCCGGCTGGTCGACGACGGGCGGTGCAGTGGTCGTCGCGGTCGCTGTCGTGGTCGCCGCTGCGGTGGTCGTGGGGCGGATGAGGTAGAAGGTGGGTGCCACCGGGTCCGTCGCCGTGACGGGCTGGGCGGCCGGACGGGGCAGTGCGGGAGGCGGCGCCGCGAGGCCGGACGTCGTGACCGGTGTCCGGGCCAGTGAGTACGACGGGGGGCCGGACGGATGCGGACCGCCGACCGTGTCCACGAGCTGGGTGATCCGGCCGCCCTCGTCGCCCTGGATCGGCTGGTACTGGTCTGAGGGCCACCAGCTCCACGCGACCACCCCGGCGGCCACGGCCGCGACGAGCACGGTGACCGCGCGTGCGTTCGGCCGTCCGGAGGTCATCGTCCAGACCCGGACGCCGGTGCGTCGGGCGATCCGCGCCAGCAGGTAGACGATGCCGGCGACCGGGAGGGCGACCAGGACGATCGACAGCAGCCGGACGATGGTGGCTGCCACCGCGCCGTCGGCCCAGTAGACGGTGGCGGCGTGCCACTGCACGCCCATGCTGTCCCAGGCGGTCGCCGCCAGCCGGGGCAGCAGGTGCACCGCGCCGGCGAACAGGGTGAGCAGCAGCGGGACGACCAGGAGCACCCAGGCGCTGACCACGAACCGGGCCCAGGGCTTCAGGGTCGCGTGCCGACGGCCGCCCCACCGCTTCGGGACCAGCGCGAGCAGGGTGGGCTTGATGTGGGCGAACAGGTCCGGGACGCCGGTGAGGTCCGCGACGATGTGGTAGCCGTCCGCACGGATGAACGGGGCCAGCTGCCGCACCATCTGCAGGTGCTGGGCGGCGACGACGAGGAGCAGCGCGTCACTGCGGAGCACCAGCCATGCGGCCATGGTCGCCATCGCGAAGATCGCGTTGAAGTACAGGCCGCCGAGGTCCACCCGGAGCCGCCCGCCCCGGCCGAGCCGGTAGGAGTCGGTGACCTCGGTGTAGAACGCCGGCCACACCAGGTAGAGGCCGGCTCCCATCACGCCCGGCGTAGCACCGCCGTACCGGCAGGCCGCGGCGTGGCCGATCTCGTGGAAGCCCGCGGAGGCGATCACCAGTGCCCAGACGACGAGCAGCATGCCGGGCTCGTAGAACGCCTGGTGCGTGGCCGAGGCCAGCCCCTTGTCGACCAGGATCCACCAGGACGCCAACATGAACCCGACGAGGAGCGGCAGTGCGACCCACGGCCGGAACAGCCATCCGAACGGCGCGGTGAGCCGGCGGGTCAACGCGGGGTCGCTGACGACAACCTTGAGCCGCAGCGCCAGCAACGGGTTGACCTTGCGGGTGGTCGGCTCGGGATCGTCGCCGGTGCAGACGAGCCCGAGCGGTCGGAGCTTGTGCTCGACGAGGTACTCGATGTCCTCGCCGGTGGCGCTCTTCGGGATCTGCCCGGTGACCACCTCGGCGATCTCGTCGTAGTCACGGACACCGTCGACCGCTTGGAGCGTGAGGTGCAGCAACGGTGTGAGCGTGATCGTCTGGCCGTCCGCCCGTCGTACGAGCGCCGGCGCTTCGCGGTAGCCGGACCCCGCCATCGCGCCGAGGAGCTGCACTCCTGCGGCGCGGCGGGGTACGGCGACCCTGGTCAGGGTCACCGAGTCACCTACTGGGTGATCTCGGCGTCCTGGGCGGCGGTCGCCTCGGCGGTGGAGCCCTCGATGTTCTGGCTGATCAGCGCGGTCTGGTCGGCCACCGCGACCGAGGTGGAGTCGACCGAGGCGATGTTGGCGGAGACCGAACCGTCGATGGGTGCGGCCACGTTCGCGTTGGCGGCGACCGCGCCGGCGATCGGTGCGGCCATGTCGGCATCGAGCTTGACGTCGACGTTCACGTTCAGCAGGCCGTCGTCGAGCAGGCCGCCCTGGGTCACACCGCTGACCACGTCGGTGGCCCCGTCGGTGGCCCCGTCGGTGGCGTCGCCGGCAGCGTCGTCCACCGCGCCGGTCACACCACCGGTCCCGGCCGTGCTGCCACCAGCCGTGCTGTCCGTGCCACCGGCGGTGGTGGCCGCGGTGCCGGTGTCAGCCGTGGTGGCACCCGGGTCCACGACCTGGTCCTGCGCCGCGGGCTGCGTGTCGGCGGCGGCACCGCCGATGGTGTCGTCGGACTGGTCGATCGAGGCGTCCTGAGGCGCGTGCGCGATCGCGTCGGCGTCGAGGTGCTGGTCGATCATCACCGCCTGGGAGCTCAGCGCCTGGGCGGTGGACCCGGTGGAGAGGATGTTCGCGGTGACAGCCGCGTCGATCGGCGCCGCCGCGTTGGCGTTGGCGGCGACCGCCAGGTCCACGGGCGCGGCCAGGTCCAGCGCGAGGTCGATGTTGACGAAGAGGTCCAGCAGCGAGACGACTTCCTTGTCCGGCAGCTGGGTGCCGACCTCTGCCTCGAGCTCGTCCCTTGAAACTCGGTTGTGTTCGGTCATCGCAGGTCGTTCCCTTCTCGCGTCGCGTCCTTCGCGACTGCTCGTCACTCGAACCGGTACTCGCGGTCGTGCCCACGGGCCCCCTGGCCAAACGGGAACCGTCGGAATTGTCCGGTTATCGTGCAACGAGAGAGTGTCCCGCCGTTCAGCGTCGCGACGCACTCCCGCACGGGCCGCCGGCGGTGACCTGCAGCGTGTGGCCCACGGTGTCGATCGCCACCGTCGCCAGGGTGGCGTGCTGCAGGACGGGTTCCAGGCCCAGGTCTGGATGCGCGCAGACCCCGCCGACGTCGGCATGGTCGTGCATCGCGGCGACGACCTTGTCCGCCGAGGACGGCGGCCCGCCCGCGAACGCGGCCAGCAGCGTGTCGCGCCGGATCTCGCTTCCCGGCCCGATGCTGCTGGCCAGGCAACCGCCGCGTCCCGCCTCGGACACGAAGTGGTTGGTGCGCACCAGCACCCCGTCCTCCGGCTCGAGCAAGCCCGGCCCGCCGGGGAACAGCTCGATCGACAGGGCCCGTCCGCCCTCGGGCCCGCCCTCCACGACGGTCAGCGACGTGGAGGCCGACGTACGCACCGCCGACGCCAGCGCGACCGCCTCGGCCAGCGTCGTCGCAGTGTCCAAGAGGTGCCGGCTCAGCAGGTGCACCGGGTAGCCGAGACCGCCGGGCGCGTCGTTCTGATGGTGCAGCATGTTGAGCAGCACCCCGACGCCGTGGCCGTTCACGCCGATCTTGGCGAGGATGCCGTACTCGGTGACCGTCTCGACGACCCGGCCGTCGGGATGCGGGATCGTCCAGTGCAGCCAGTCCTCGCCCATCGCGGCGTACCAGTCCCAGGTCTGCACCGCCACCGGCGCGCGACCGGCCGGCAGCGACACCACCGTCGAGCACTCGTCGACTCCGGTCGGGTTCGCGATCGCCAGCAGCTCGGTGCGCGCGTTCAGGGCGGCGATCTCGCGCACCGGCCTGCCGGCGCCGTCGGCGATGCCCTGGATCTCCTGGGAGGCCTCGGGCGCGAGGGCACAGATCACCTGCCAGGCACGGTCGGCCCACAGGTCCACGTCGAACGGCCCGGTGGCCCGGGCCAGGAACAGCCGTCGGTACGCCGTGACGGTCCGCTCGAGCTGGGCCCGGTGGTGGTCGCCGAACTCGTGTCCGCGTTCGTAGGGCGGCAGCACCGACGAGGTGAAGGTGCGCAGCTGCTCCATGCCGCCACCGTACCGGGGGCTCCGCGCGCCGGGCCCTCAGCGGGGGACGCGGACCAGCAGCCGACCGTGGATGCACTCGGCGTGCAGCTCGCGGCCCATCCCGATCGAGTCCCCGTCGAGCTGGCGAGGAGTGTCGTGGGCCGCGCGGATCGTCACCGTGCGGCCGGTCATCCGGTTCAGGCTCTCGTCGGTGCGCTTGTTCTTGCTGAGCACCCGGACCGCGAGCGGAACCCAGCTGAGGAACCTCGTCGGCGAGACCAGCACCACGTCGAGGACGCCGTCGTCGATCGCGGCGTCGGGCAGCAGCGGGATCCCGGCCTGCAGGTAGCCCACGTTCCCGACGACCACGGTGCGGGCACGGTGCTTGGTGAACGGCCCACCGTCGATCGAGATCTCCAGCCGGACGGCGGGGAACATCAGGTTGCGCAGAGCGGAGACCACGTAGGCCAGCCAGCCGACCCGGGCCTTGATTTGCTCGTTGGCCCCCTCCATGATCGCGGCGTCGAAGCCCATCCCGGCCATCACCATGAAGTGCTCGTCGTCGTCGAGTCCGTCGCCGCTGATGGCCACCAGGTCGATCGCCCGGTCCTGCCCGTTGAGGGCCACGTCGATCGCTGCCTGCAGGTACAGCGGGATGCCCAGGTTCCGGGCGAGCAGGTTGCCGGTGCCGGCCGGGATGACCCCGACCGGGATCCCGGTGCCGGCGAGCTCGGCGCACACCGTGCGGACGGTGCCGTCACCGCCACACACCAGCACCATCTCCGCACCTGCGATCGCGGCCTCTTCGGCCATCGACTTGCCGGTGTCGTCGACCCGGGTCTCGTACCACTCCGGACGGGTCCACCCCGACTCCAGCGCCATCCGGTCCACCATCGCCTTGAAGGCGCCGACGTCCTCGACCTTGACCGGGTTGAGCACGACGGCCAGCTGCTTCGTGCTGGGCACCGGGCTCGTGAACTGCTCTACCACCCTGGCCCGCGGCGCCGGGTGGTAGACGACCATCCCGACCAGGACCCAGAACGTCCCGACGCCCAGTCCGGCCGCCACGTCGGAGATGCCGTGCACGCCGAGGAAGATCCGGTCCGCCGCGACGAGCAGCACCAGGAACAGCCACAGCGAGACCAGCCCCCGCCGCAGCCCTCGTCGCCGTACCAGCATCAACGTCAGCACGATCGCCACGCCCATCGCCGCCGCGATCCCCGTCGAGTGGCCGGACGGGAACGCGAAGCTGTCCAGCACGTGCACCGGGTCGTCCCAGACCGGCCGGTCTCGCTGGAAGAAGCGCTTCAGGAAGTAGGTGGTCAGCGAGGAGACCAGCATCACCCCGACGACCCAGTACGCCGCACGGCGGTGGTGTCGCACGAACAGGGCCACCGCGAGCACGGCGGTGTAGATCGTCATCGGGACGGTGTCGAAGACCAGCTCGACCGCCTCGAAGAAGTGGATCGCCGTCGCGTGGCGCAACGTCCAGCCCTGCGGCTCGGCCCCCGTCCACCGGTCGAGCTCGTTCAGCGGCGGCCAGTCGGTCCGCACCATCACCGACAGGGTCACCACGACCAGCAGGCAGAGCGCGGCCCACACGAGCAGGGGCGCCCGGGTGCGGGTGCTGACGGCCACGGTGCTCCCTCGACTCGCGTGGACAACGACGTGGCTCATTATGACGACGCCCGGTCCGGACCGCCTCTTGGCGGGTGGCGCGCCGGCATCAGGTGCCGGAAAACCACCCGCGTGCCGCGGATGAAGAGCGGACACAGGCGGCAGATATCCTCGCAGAGTGATTGATCCCCGACTCCTCCGTGACGACCCCGACCGCGTGCGCACAGCCCAGGCCAAGCGTGGACTGTCCGGGGACGTCGTCGACGCAGCCCTGGCCGCCGACGAGCAGCGGCGGTCCTCGATCGCGGAGTACGAGCAGCTGCGCGCGGAGCAGAAGCAGCTCGGGAAGAAGATCGCCATGGCCCAGGGCGAGGAGAAGCAGGCGCTGCTCGAGCGCACGAAGACGCTTGCCGCCGAGGTGAAGAAGGCCGAGGCGGCGCAGGGAGAGGCCGACCAGCGCTACCGCGACCTGGTGATGGACATCCCGAACCTGGCAGCGGCCGAGGCCCCGGAGGGCGGCGAGGACAACTTCGCCGTGCTCGAGGAGGTCGGCACCCCCCGCGACTTCGCCGACGAGGGTTTCGAGCCCAAGGACCACGTCGAGCTGGGCCGGATCCTGGGTGCCATCGATGTCGAGCGGGGCGCCAAGGTCTCGGGTTCGCGGTTCTACTACCTCACCGGCGCGGGTGCGGACCTCGAGCTCGCTCTGGTCAACATGGCGATGGACCAGGCGCGCGGCGCCGGGTTCACGACGATGATCCCGCCGACCCTGGTCAAGCCCCGGGCGATGGAGGGCACGGGGTTCCTCGGCCAGGCCGCCGACGACGTGTACCGGATCGAGGGCCAGGACATGTACCTCGTCGGCACCTCGGAGGTGCCGCTGGCGGCGTACCACTCCGACGAGATCCTCGACGCGTCCTCGCTTCCGCTGAGGTACGCCGCGTTCAGCCCCTGCTTCCGCAAGGAGGCGGGCTCGCACGGCAAGGACACCCGCGGGATCTTCCGGGTGCACTGGTTCGACAAGGTGGAGATGTTCTCCTACACCACGGTCGAGGAGTCGTACGACGAGCACCGGCGACTGCTGGGTTGGGAGAAAGAGTTCTTCGACAAGCTCGAGCTGGCCTACCGGGTGATCGACGTCGCCGCCGGTGACCTCGGCCTCTCGGCGGAGCGGAAGTTCGACATCGAGGCCTGGTTCCCGTCGCAGGGCAGGTACCGCGAGGTCACCTCGGCGTCGAACTGCACCGACTTCCAGGCACGACGGCTCGACATCCGGGCCCGGTTCGAGGGCGGAGTCAGGCCGGTCGCGACGCTGAACGGCACACTGGTCTCGCTCGCGCGGGCGATCGTGGCGATCCTGGAGACCCACCAGCAGCAGGACGGGTCGGTGCGGGTCCCCGAGGCGCTGCGGCCCTACCTGCAGGGCCGTGAGGTCCTCGAGCCCGCCGCCGGGGCCGGTGCGGCCAGGTGACGTTCACACCGAAGCTCGTCGCGCTCGACGTCGACGGCACCCTGCTGATCCCCGAGCCCGACGACGGCCTCAGCGCCGACGCGGTGACCCCGGCGGTCCGTGCCGCGATCGACCGGGCCGTCGACGCGGGGGTCTACGTCGTCCTGGCCAGCGGACGGTCGCCGCTGAGCATGACCGGCGTGCTGCGACACCTCGAGCTGCCCCGCGACATCGCCGGCGGCGAGCAGTGGCTGGTCGTCGCCTCCAACGGTGCCGTGGTGTTCTCCTACCCGCCGATGACGGTGCTCAGCGAGGTGACCTTCGACGCCCGTGAGGCCGTGCGTGCCGTGCTCGAGCACGTGCCCGGCGCGGCCGTGGCGGTGGAGGAGCACGGCGTGGGCTACCGGGTGAACCGGCACTTCCCCGAGGGTGAGCTCGACGGCGAGATGATCCTGACCCCGGTCGAGGAGATGGTCGCCTCGGAGGTCAGTCGTGTGATCATCCGCGACCCCGAGTCGACGCCGGAGGACTTCGTGTCGCTCGCGGCCAAGCTCGGCCTGCAGGGCACCAACTACTTCATCGGCTGGACCGCGTGGCTCGACCTCGCCCCCGAAGGAGTCAGCAAGGCGAGCGGCCTCGCCGAGGTGTGTGAGCGGCTCGGCGTCGCAGCCGGGGAGGTGCTCGCGATCGGCGACGGCCGCAACGACATCGACATGCTGGAGTGGGCGGGTCACGGCGTCGCCATGGGTCAGGCCCCCGACGAGGTGAAGGCGGCCGCCGACGCAGTGGCCGGCACCGTGCACGAGGACGGCGCAGCCGAGGAGCTCAACCGCTGGTTCTGAGGCGATGGCCTAGCCTGAGCGGGTGCTGAAGCTGGTGGCCACCGACCTCGACGGGACCCTGCTGCACACGGACGGCACGGTTACCGCGCGGACTCGCGATGCGCTGACGGCGGTGGAGGACATGGGAGTCACGGTCGTGTTCGTCACCGGCCGGCCGATCCGCTGGATGGACGACCTGTGGGAGCACGTCGGTGGGCACGGCCTCGCGATCTGCTCCAACGGCGGGATCGTGTACGACGTACACGCGCGTGCCGTGAGCCGGGCCAGGACGATCCCGGTCGGGGTGGGCATCGAGGTCGCCGACGTCCTGCGGGAGGCGATCACGGGCACCACGTTCGCGGTGGAGAAGACCGACGGCTTCGCCAAGGAGCCCGGGTTCATGCCGCGGGTGCCTCCCACGGACCTCACGGTCGGCCCGCTGGAGGAGATCTTCGACGGCACGACCGTGAAGCTCCTGGCCCGCCACGAGGAGCTGGAGCCCGAGGCATTCTGGGCGCAGGTCGAGTCGAAGGTCGGTCACCTGGTCACCACCACGTGGTCCTCGACCGGCGCGCTCGTGGAGATCAGCGCCGCCGGCGTCACCAAGGCGAGCACGCTGGAGCTGCTGTGCGACGAGCGGGGTCTCGGCGCCCAGGACGTGGTGGCGTTCGGTGACATGCCCAACGACCTTCCGATGCTCGCCTGGGTCGGTACGTCGTACGCGATGGCCAACGCGCACCCGATGGTGCGCGAGCTCGCCGACCGGGTCGCCCCCTCCAACGAGGACGACGGGGTCGCCGCGACGCTGGAGGAGCTGTTCGGGCTGTGAGTCCCAGCGCGCCCCCTTCCGGAAACGGGCAATCCGCGCAACACTCGGGCATTGACTGACGTGATCCCGCTCACCGGAGGAACGCAAATGTCTTCACACGATGCAGTAGGTGCGACCCGTGAGGCACTCACGGCGCTGGCGGCCGCGGTGCTGCGGGTGCGTGACGAGTACGGCGATACCTTGGGTGTGCGCCGGCTGACCTCGGACGTCGACCGGTTGCACGCGGATCTCGACGAGCTCGGCGACCCGGCACCGGGACACCGTCCGGGACCGAACAAGGAGGATCTGCTCGAGATCCCCGACGACCCCTACGACGAGAGCATGTGGCAAGACGCCCAGTCCGAGGCCCAGCACGCCCCCTAAGGAGAACGCTGCATGTCGACAGGCGTGACCAGTCCTGGACGAGCCCAGGTCCATGAGAAGACCCTGCGCCAGGACAACTGGTGGATCAACCCGCTCCTGGTCTTCCTGGGATTCACCGCGTTCGTCGTGTACTCCACGTGGCGTGCGTTCTCCGGCGACCACTACTACTCCTCGCCGTACCTGTCCCCGTTCTTCTCACCGTGCCTGGCGACCAGCTGCGTCTCCGAGGCCTCCGACTTCGGGCAGCCGGTCGGGGACTGGTGGAAGCTGTCCCCGGCGCTGCTGATCCTGATCTTCCCGCTCGGCTTCCGGCTGACCTGCTACTACTACCGCAAGGCGTACTACCGGGCGTTCTGGCTCTCGCCGGCGGCGTGTGCCGTCCCCGAGCCGCGCGGCAAGTACACCGGGGAGACGCGGTTCCCGCTGATCCTGCAGAACATCCACCGGTACTTCTGGGTCGCCGCCGTCCTGGTCGGGCTGGTGCTGACCTTCGACACCGTGCTGGGCTTCCGCAACGAGGACGGCGAGTGGGGTCACATGGGGCTGGGCACCCTGCTGATGATCGCGAACATCGCGTTCATCTGGCTCTACACGTTGGGCTGTCACTCCTGCCGACACATCGTCGGGGGCCGGCTGCGGCACTTCTCCAAGCATCCGGTGCGCTACCGGGCCTGGGGGATGGTCTCGAAGCTGAACGCCCGCCACGGGCTGTACGCCTGGCTGTCCTTGGGCTCGGTGGCGCTCGTCGACTTCTACGTCTACCTGCTGGCCACCGACACGATCAACGACCTGAGGTTCTTCTAGATGCCTACTGCTGAGTCCGGAAGCGGGACCCGACACCCGATGACCGGGAACCGGATGGACCCGGCGGCGGAGACCGCCGCACACGGCTTCGAGACCCACGAGTACGACGTCGTGGTGATCGGCGCGGGTGGGTCCGGGCTGCGCGCGGCCATCGCCGCCCACGACGCGGGAGCCCGGGTGGCCGTCGTCTGCAAGTCACTGCTCGGCAAGGCGCACACCGTGATGGCCGAAGGCGGGATCGCCGCCTCGATGGGCAACTACTACCCCGACGACAACTGGCAGGTGCACTTCCGCGACACCATGCGCGGCGGGAAGATGCTCAACAACTGGCGGATGGCGCAGCTGCACGCCCAGGAGGCGCCCGAGCGGGTGCTCGAGCTCGAGGACTGGGGCGCGTTGTTCGACCGCACCCCGGACGGGCTGATCTCCCAGCGCGACTTCGGCGGCCACCGGTACGCGCGCCTGGCACACGTGGGCGACCGCACCGGCCTGGAGATGATCCGGACGCTGCAGCAGCGGACGGTGGCCCTCGGCATCGACGTGTTCATGGAGTGCACGGTCACCGAGATCTTCACCGACGGCAGCTCCGGCGGGGCCGCCGTCACGGGTGCGTTCGCCTACCGGCGCGAGACCGGTCGCTTCGTGGTGTTCACCGCCCCGTCCGTCGTGCTCGCGACCGGCGGCATCGGCAAGTCCTACCAGGTGACCTCGAACTCCTGGGAGTACACCGGCGACGGCCACGCGCTGGCCCTGCGCACCGGGGCGTCGCTGATCAACATGGAGTTCGTGCAGTTCCACCCCACCGGCATGGTCTGGCCGCCCTCGGTGCGCGGCATCCTGGTCACCGAGTCGGTCCGCGGTGACGGCGGTGTCCTGAAGAACTCCGAGGGCGAGCGGTTCATGTTCGACTACATCCCGGAGTACTTCAAGTCCGAGACCGCCGACACGATCGAGGAGGCGGAGGGCTGGTACAAGGACAAGAAGAACAACCGGCGGCCCCCCGAGCTGCTCCCGCGCGACGAGGTCGCCCGGGCGATCAACTCCGAGATCAAGGCCGGCCGCGGGTCACCGCACGGCGGGGTGTTCCTCGACATCGCGTCGCGACGCGACGCCGAGTTCATCCGGCGCCGGCTGCCGTCGATGTACCACCAGTTCAAGGAGCTCGCGGACGTCGACATCACCGCCGAGCCGATGGAGGTCGGACCGACCTGTCACTACGTGATGGGCGGGGTCGAGGTCGAGGCAGACACCGAGCAGTCGATCGTCGAGGGCCTCTACGCGGTCGGTGAGTGCTCCGGCGGCATGCACGGCTCCAACCGACTCGGAGGCAACTCCCTGTCCGACCTGCTCGTGTTCGGACGCCGCGCCGGGCACAACGCGGCCTACTACGCGCAGAAGCGGTCGAAGGATCCGGTGGCACTTCCCGACGACGAGGTCAAACGGGCCGCGGAGACGGCCCTGGCACCGTTCGCGAACCAGGAGCTCGAGGGCGCCGAGAACCCGTACACCATCCAGAAGGAGCTGCAGACGGTGATGCAGCGGCTGGTCGGCATCATCCGCAAGGCCGACGAGCTGCGGGAGTCCCTGGCCGAGATCGAGAAGCTCAAGCAACGCGCGAAGAAGCTCGTCGTCGAGGGGCATCGCCAGTACAACCCCGGCTGGCACCTCGCCCTGGACCTCACCAACATGCTGATCGTGTCCGAGTGCATCGCGAAGGCCGCGCTCGAGCGAGAGGAGTCCCGCGGCGGGCACACCCGCGAGGACTTCCCGGGGCCGGACCCGAAGTGGGGTGAGGTCAACCTGGTGCTCACCCTGCCCGGGGAGACCGTCGAGCTGAAGCACCAGCCGCTCCCGCAGATGCCTGACGACCTCAAGACCCTGTTCGAGGAGAGCTGATGGGCTACGACCTGAGCATGCGACTCTGGCGCGGCGACGAGACCGGTGGCGCGCTCCAGGACTTCACCGTGGAGGTGGAGGAGGGCGAGGTCGTCCTCGACGCGATCCACCGGGTCCAGGCGACCCAGGCCGGTGACCTCGCGGTCCGGTGGAACTGCAAGGCCGGCAAGTGCGGCTCGTGCAGCGCGGAGATCAACGGCCACCCGAAGCTGATGTGCATGACCCGGCTGTCCACGTTCGAGCAGAGCGAGACGATCACGGTCACCCCGCTGCGCACGTTCCCGGTGATCCGGGACCTGGTCACCGACGTGTCCTACAACTACGAGAAGGCCCGGGAGATCCCGGCCTTCACGCCGGGGCCCCGCGACGCCGACGGCAAGCGGCGGATGATGCAGGAGGACGTCGGCCGCTCCCAGGAGTTCCGCAAGTGCATCGAGTGCTTCCTGTGCCAGGACGTCTGCCACGTGATCCGTGACCACGAGGACAACAAGGTGTCCTACGCCGGTCCGCGGTTCTTCATCCGGCACGCCGAGCTGGACATGCATCCGCTCGACACGCTCGACCGGCGCGCGATGTTGCGCGAGCAGCACGGGGTCGGCCAGTGCAACATCACCAAGTGCTGCACCGAGGTGTGCCCGGAGGGCATCCACATCACCGACAACGGGATCATCCCGATGAAGGAGCGGGTGGTGGACCGCAAGTACGACCCGGTGGTCTGGCTCGGCTCCAAGATCTTCCGCCGCGGGGACACGGCGGCACGCGACGAGGTCTGACCTACCTTCGGGCTAGAGGTACATGCCCCCGCGGCCCGGGGGCTCCTCACCCTGCGGGTTCTGCCCGCCCTGGGCCGCCTGCTGCGCCGCCTGCTGCGCGGCCTGCATCGCCTGCTCGGGGACCATCCCGGGAGGCAGCGCACGCCGCATCTGCTCCAGCTGGGCGCGGGCAGCCACCTGCTGGGCGTAGATCGCGGTCTGGATGCCGTGGAACAGGCCCTCGAGCCAGCCGACGAGCTGCGCCTGTGCGATCCGCAGCTCGGCCTCGGACGGGGTCTCGTCGGTGAACGGCAACGCGAGCCGGTCGAGCTCCTCGACCAGCTCGGGGGCCAGTCCCTGCTCGAGCTCCTTGATCGACGACTGGTGGATCTCCTTGAGCCGGGCCCGGCTGGCCTCGTCGAGCGGGGCCGCCTTCACCTCGTCGAGCAGCTGCCGGATCATGCTCCCGATCCGCATCACCTTGGCCGGCTGTTCGACCAGGTCGGTGATGTGGCGCTCTCCGTCGCCACCGTCCTCGTCGGAGGACGGCGCCTGCGCGGAGGCCATGCCGTCGGGTCCGATCACGACGACCCTGGGGTCCTCGCCGTCGCCGCCGCCGGAAGCAGGTGGGCTCTGTTCAGTCATACCGTTCACCTTACGCAGTCAGGACAATCTTCCCGCTGTGGTCCCCGCCCTCCATCATCGCGTGCGCCTCGGCCGCCTGCTCCAGCGGAAGCGCGGTGTGGACCACCGGCCGGACGCTGCCGTCCGCGACCAGCGGCCACACGTGCTCCACGACCGACGCGCAGATCGCCGCCTTCTCCGGCACCGGCCGTGAGCGCAGTGCCGTGGCGATCACCGCGCCCCGCTTGCGCAGCAGCTTGCCGATGTCGAGCTCGCCCTTCACGCCGCCCTGCATCCCGATGATCACCAAGCGGCCCTCGGTGGCCAGGGCGTCCACGTTCTTGCCGAGGTACGCCGCACCCATGATGTCGAGGATGACGTCGACCCCGTCCCCGTCGGTGGCCTGCTTGACGGCCGCGACGAAGTCGTCCTCCCGGTAGTTGATCGCCGTGTCCGCGCCGAGCGAGCGGCACAGCTCGAGCTTCTCCGCGGAGCCGGCGGTGGCCACGACCCGCGAGCCGAGCGCATGCGCGACCTGGATCGCCATCGTGCCGATCCCGCCGGCGCCCCCGTGCACGAGGAGCGACTCCTCGGGCTGCAGTCCGGCGATCATGAACACGTTCGACCAGACCGTGCAGGCCACCTCGGGCAGCGCAGCGGCGGTGACCAGGTCCACGCCGGCCGGCACGGGCATCACCTGCCCGGAAGGAACGACCACCTGTTCGGCGTACCCGCCGCCGGCCAGCAACGCGCACACCTCGTCGCCGACCGACCAGCCGGAGACCTCGGAGCCGACCGCGGCGATGGTCCCCGAGCACTCCAGCCCGAGCACCTCCGAGGCGCCCCGCGGTGGCGGGTAGTTGCCCTGCCGCTGCAACGTGTCGGCACGGTTGACCGCCGTCGCCGCCATGTCGATGACGACGTCGTCGGGGCCGGGTTCGGGGCTGGGCACCTCGGAGACGGTGAGGACCTCGGGCCCTCCGGGAGCAGTGGCGATGACGGCGCGCATGGCTTCAGGCTATTGCGTGCGCCTACTCGGTGCCGACCAGGTCCTCCTCGTTGAAGTCGTCGGGCGAGACCTGGTCGCCGCCCCACTTCTCCGCCAGCACCTGGGCCCGCCCGGCGAGCAGCTCGACGTCCTTGACGCTGCCGCCACGCAGGGCAGCGGCGTAGCCGACCAGGAACGTGGTGATCGGCGCGGCGGGCCGCTCCACCGAGTGCGCGGCGTCGCGCGCCAGGTCGAGGATCAGCGCCTCGTCGATCTCCGCGTCCTCCAGCTCGAGGATGTCGCAGAGCTCGTCGATCCAGTCGTGCAGAGTCACCGTCCCAGACTCCATCGCCGCGCCGGAGTTCGCAACCGTTTCGGCCGAACCCGTCGGGTCATTCCTCGAGTTCCCGCAGGTCCTCCCAGGTGTCCACGTCACGGGCCTCCTTGCCGACCGCCGCCACCTCGGCGACCCGTAGTCGCGCGACCAGCCGCCGGATCGACATCCCGTGCTCCTGCTCCCGGTCGGCCGGGCGGGCGGAGACCAGGGCGCCGTACCGGTACACCGCCGCCAGCACCTGTCGCCGTCCGGCCTCGTCCACGAGCATCGCCCCGTCGACGCTGGGGTCCGCGGCCACGGCGTCGACGAGCCGGACGACCGTCGACGGCGTCACCCGCGGCATGTCCACCGCGAGCACGCACAGCAGCTCGGGCGGTCGGGAGAAGGCGTCCAGGCCGGTGAGCAGCCCTGCCGCCGGTCCACCGCCTGGCGGGTCCTCGCGGGCCCAGGTGACCGGTCGCGTCGTCGGCACCCGCTCGCCCACCACCACGACCTCCTCGGCGGCCACCGTCGCGCTGATCGCGCGTTCCAGCAAGGTGACGCCGCCGACCTCGATGGACGACTTGTCGACGCCGCCGAGCCGGACACCGCCGCCTCCGCTGAGCACGACGGCCGCGAGCCGCTGCTGCGGGAGGGGCGCCGACGTGCTCACGGCTCGAAGTCTCCCATCACAGGTGGCAGGCTGGGCCACGTGACGGCACTCAACATCGCCCTGGTCCAGAAGGCGTCCGGGCTGGACCCGCAGCAGAACCGGGAGCAGCTCGGCTTCACCATGGACGCCCTCGGCGCCGCGCATGCCGAGGACTCGCTGGGTCTGGTGCTGTTCCCGGAGGCGTACGCATGCGACTTCGGTCCACCCGGCACCGACATCTCCGAGCACGCCGAGGATCTCGACGGACCGTTCGTGAAGAGCATGACGTTCTATGCCGACGAGTACGCCGGCACCCTGGTGGCGGGGATGTTCGAGCGGAGCGGGGACCCGGCACGTCCCTACAACACGTTGGTGGTCGCAGGGCGGGAGGGCGTCGAGGCGACGTACCGGAAGATCCACCTCTACGACTCCTTCGGCTACAAGGAGTCCGACCGGCTCCTGGCCGGCGACCTCGAGCCCGTGCTGGTCGACGTGGGCGGGATCCGGGTGGGGCTGATGACCTGCTACGACCTGCGGTTCCCCGAGCTGGCACGACAGCTCGTCACCCGCGGCGCCGAGCTGCTCGTCGTACCCGCCGCCTGGGTCGCCGGCGACCGCAAGGTCGACCACTGGCGCACGCTGGTCAAGGCCCGCGCGATCGAGAACACCGTGTACGTCGCAGCGGCCGCCCAGCCCGGGCCCAGATACTGCGGGCACTCGATGATCGTGGACCCGTTCGGAGACGTGCTGGTCGAGGCCGCCGACGGCGAGGAGACCGTGGAGGCCACCGTCGAGCGCCGCGTCGTCGAGAAGGCGAGGTCGCAGAACCCCTCGCTGGCCAACCGCCGGCTCTGAGCGGCCGTTGGTATCCTCCGGTGGTTCGTGCCGGGTCACTGACGTAGGCAACTCTGAGCAGGGGTATCACCGTGGTTCGTGCTGACCAGCGGCCTGGTCGCCGTCGCGCGGTCCCCGAACCCCGGCGTCGTGCGTTCCGGCTCGGTCGCGGCCGACCGGTCCGGCCCGCCTCGGGCCGCGCCGCCCGGGTGGTCTGGTCGCTGCTCGTGATCCTCGCGGCGGCCGCACTGGCGGTCGGCTGGACGCCGCTGGCCGCCCCGGACTGGGTACCCACCGCCGGCGCCGTCGCCATCACGACCCTCTACGCCTTCGGGCTGGCCTACCGCACCGGCGGTCGAGCGGTGATCAGCGGCGCACTGGCGCTGGGGCTGAGCCTCGGCACGGTGCTGTCCGGTCTGCCGGTGCTGCTCGCCGGCGCGGCGGTCGGCACGGCGGCACTGGCGGCGGTGTTCGCGGTGATGACCACCAAGCCGGCCGCCGGCTACGTCACCGTGGTCCGGGAGTGCCTGGTCGCAACGCTGGTCGCCGGCATCGGCGCCGTGGCCGTGGAGGCCTTCCGGCCGCAGGTGTCGTTGGAGCGGAGTGGCTACCTGGTGCTCGGCCTGTCGCTGCTCGGCGCGCTGGGTCTCGTGTTCCGGCTCGGCGCCGGCTGGCACGGGCTCGGCCGGCGCGGGGTGATCATGCTGGTCAGCGGGCTGGTGCTGTTGTTCGTGAGCCTCGCCTACACCGAGGCGCTCACCCGGTGGGGCTCCCCAGCGCTCGCCGACGGTCTCGACCGCACGCTGCGTGACATCCGCGCGGCACTCGGCGCCGTCCCGAGCCCGATCGCGTTCCTGATCGGCTTCCCGGCCCTCGCGTGGGGGGTGTCCACCCGGGCCCGCCGTCGCCAGGGCTGGTGGGTCAGCGCGTTCGGCGCGGTCGGTCTCGCGGTGGTCACCGTCTCCCTGCTCGATCCGGCCGTCTCGCTGCTCGAGTCGGGGCTCAGCCTGCTCTACAGCGTCCTGATCGGCCTGGCGCTCGGCTACCTGGTGGTCCGCGCCGACACGTTCCTCACCGGTGCCCGTGGCCGCCGGGCCCGGCGGCTCGAGGAGGCCGCCGCGCACCGTCCCGAGCCCGGACGGATGCAGCCGCTGCTGTAGCGTCGCGGGCATGGCTCGAGAGAAGAAAAGCGTGGACATCGTCGCCGAGATGGTGGCGAACGTGGTGAAGGTCGTGGTGGTGCCCGGTGAGACGGTGGACACCGGCGACACCGTGGTGCTGCTCGAGTCGATGAAGATGGAGATCCCGGTCCTCGCCGAGACCCCGGGCACCGTGGCGGCGGTCAAGGTCGGTGAGGGTGACGTGGTCCAGGAGGGCGACATCCTGGTCACCGTCGATCTCTGAGCCGCGACCCGATCTCCGAAGCCGTCGCCTAGACTTCACGACCGTGGCCGCCGGCGCCGGGAGCGACGACGGCCCAGGAGGGGTGCCGGAGTGGCCGATCGGAACCGCCTTGAAAGCGGTCGCTGGCAGAGATGTCAGCCGCGGGTTCGAATCCCGCCCCCTCTGCCGAGCTCGCTGAGCGTGCTACTCGGAGCCGCCGAGCTCCAACGACACGGTGTCGTAGGCGAGGTCGTTGAGCCGCTGGCGGTGCCGGTCAAGCTCGGCGACGAGCCGCCGCAGCTCCGCGCGCACCGGCTCCACGTCGGGAGCCTCCAGAACCTGCGGACCGAGAGCCGCGAGCTTGCGCACCAGGCTGTCCCGTTCCCGGATCAGCATGCCCTGCCGGGCGGCGAGCCAGGCGTCGCCCGCGCGCGAGTGCTCGAGGGCCAGCGCCTCTTTCACGCCGGCCATCCTGTGGCGCACCAGCCAACGCCACATGTGATGGCGCCGCGGGGTGTCCAGGGCTTGCTGCAGCCCGACGATCGCATGCTCTAGTCCGGTCACGGTGCCACCTCCGGCCCGGGATACTGCGATGGGGTGGACTTGTCAGTGTGACCCGCGTCGCATGCCGGTGACAAGAGCCACCGGACGGCTATTTGGTCCCGGGCACGTCGATTGGGTCTAATCGAGTGGTGCCCTCCGATTATCGATTCTCCCAGGCCCTGGTTGCCCGGATGCTGGGGTTCTTCCTCGCGGCGCTCGGCGTCGCCGTGTTCCTGCTGACCGTGGCGGTGGCGGTGTTCTCGCTGCCGACCACCGTGCTGACGATCGGCGTGGTGCTGGCCGTGGTCGCGATCCTCGTCGTCGGCCTCGCGGTCACTCGCCGCGCGTTCGTCGTACGCCTCGAGGACGGGGGTTACCGTATCCGGTTCATCCGCGGTGCCGGCGTGATGCAGGCCCGGTGGAGGGACGTCGAGGACGTGGTTGCCACGACGGTGGCGGGCGAGCGGTGCATCGTGATCCGGCTCAGGGACGGGGGTACGACGACGTTGCCGGTCCGCGCACTGGCCGGGGACACCGACACGTTCGTGCGGGACCTGCAGGAGCACCTGAACCAGGGACACGGGTACCGCCGGATCAACTGAGCAGCGCTGGCAGCGCCCGGGTCCCCGATTGGCTCAGGCACGTCCGCTGCCGGTAACCTGTGCACGCTGTCTGGAGGTGTCGCCTAGTCCGGTTTATGGCGCCCGCCTGCTAAGCGGGTTGAGGGCAAACCCCTCTCGCGGGTTCAAATCCCGCCACCTCCGCCAGACGCGATCGGCCCCTCACGGAGACCCCTCCGCGGAGGGGCTGTTCGGTATCCCGGGGATCGACACCCCGCCCGACGGTGCCAGCACGGGAGGCGTCGAGAGGTCGAGCCCGATGTAGCCACCGACCCGGAAGTCACCCACGGTGCGCACCGTGACGGGCTGGATCCCGACCGGCCGACCGTCGCGGTAGGTGACGAGCGTGACCTCGGCGTCGCGCCGCAGCTTGCTCCCGATGGCGAGTGCGTACGCCGCGCCGCCCGTGGTCCCGTTGGTGTAGGTGTAGCCCCGCTCGCCGTTGTCCCCGATCACCAGTGTCGGCCCGAGCTGGGCGTGGATGTGGCCGCCGAGCACCAGGTCGACACAGCCTCGCTCCAGCGCCTCCTGACCGCTGTTGGCGTCGTGCACGAGCAGCGTGTTGATCCGGTCGCCGTCCTCCTGGTGCTCGCAGGCGAGATCTGCCAGGTGCTGGCTCTGCTCGGCGAAGGTGACCTTGCCGGCGTCGCGCCAGCTGCCGAGGCCGCTGCTGCGCGGGTCGTCGATCCCGAGCAGCCGCATCCCGTCGGGACCGTCGATCACCTCGCCCTCGAGGTGCGTGAACCCGAGGTCGTCGTACTGCTCGATGACGAAGTCGCCGTTGTCGTGGTTGCCGGCGATCGCGTACCGCTCGTCGAAGTCCTCGAACGCCTCGGCGAGGGACTCGAGGCTGAACGCCTCCCAGTTGCTGCCGGTCGACGTGTCGTCGCCCGCGTCGAACAGGACCGTGGCGCCGCCGGCGTCCGCGATCGCCCGGGCGACCTTGTCCATGCCGACGTTGTCGTGCCGGTCGCTGACCAGCAGGACGACGGTCTCGTCCTCGGCCGGCTGGTGCAGACGCGGGCCGAGGTCCAGGGCCTGCTCGTAGACGTCCTTGTAGAAGTTGAGGCTGCGCGTGTAGGTGTCGAACGCGCTCCTGGCCAGCCGCTTCGTGCCGCTGGTCATCAGCCCGCCCTCGACCTCGATCTTCTCGGCCTCGGCGGGAATGGGTACCTCGGGCAGGGCCGCGCCGATCGACTGCCACACGATCTCGTGGGTGAACTGCTCGTCTCCACGGTTCCACGGCTGGGTGACTGCCGTGACGACCAGCGCGCCGGCAAGCACCGTGACAGCACTACGGCGGACGGTGAAGTGCCGGAACAGCTGGGCTCTGCGTTGGCGGCCGAGGAGCAGCCACAGCCCCGGCCCGGCCAGGGCGATGACCCCGCCGGTCAACGCGCTGTCGACCGCGAGGTCGACCAGAGTGTCCTGGAGCTTCGCGACCTGCCCCTCGGGCTGGCTGCCGATGAACGCGTAGCGCTCGATCAGGGCCTGGTAGGTGGTGAGGTTCGTCTTGCCGAGGTCGATCTCGGCGCCGAGCCGGGTGCCGGTCGGATATCTCAGGTTCGGCAGGTACGGGCCCAGGTCGAGGGTGGCATAGCCGTCCAACGACGGACTGACCACGGCATCGTGGCTGGCGAGCACGGTGGTCTTGGAGCTCTGCAGGAAGATCGCGAAGCTGACCGGCAGTGCGACGAGCAGCCAGACGAACAGGTAGACGAGTGCGGTGACGGCCCCACCGCGCCACTGGCCGCCGGAGAGCCCGCGCAGGTGGCCGAGTGGTTGCCTCATCAACCTCAGGATATGGGAGGCCGGTTTACCCCGGGTCCCGCGGCGCGAGTTTCGCACCGGGTCTTGCACGGCGGTGCACAAATACGCAACGATGAGCCGCGCTCACGCGAGGCCGGATGCCTTCGCCGGGCCCTGGACCCGTCCGATTTTCACGAGTTTCGGCGGTCTATGGTCGTGCTGCGCGCATTATGCACCATGCGGACGCGGCGGTCAGGCGAACGGGCTTTTTGCAGAAACCTGCAGTGCACAAGGCTGAGGTCCGAACCGGTGGCCGAAGCGTCGCCGGTCCGGGACACTAGTAGCAGGCGGCTAGTCCCAACCGCCAGCACCAACTAGCCCCAAGGGGTACGCATGAAGAAGACGCGCTTCGCACTCAAAGCATTCGCAGGAACTCTGGCCGCAACGATCCTGGTCGTCGGCTCGATGTCAGCGCCGGCCCAGGCCAAGAACGACACCGGCTGGGGTGGCACCGTGGCGCCGAAGAATGGTCCCATGCAGACCATGCGCGACACCGGGTGGGGCGGCGTCTGAGCACAACTCAACCAAGCGTGCCAGCCCTGAAGGCTGGCAGAGGGACTTGAGACGAGGACGAACGAGTCATCCCCCCGGCTGTTCGATCCCAGAGCCATCCCCCCCGGCCCGCCTCAGCCCCAAATAGCGAGGGCAGTCACCGTCACGGTGACTGCCCTCGCTCATTCCTGTGGAAATGGTTCAGGGCAGTGAGTCGTCGCCGTCGAACTGTGGGGGCTCGGTGCGCGGATCCGCGTGCTGTCCCATCGCGTGGCCCAGCTGGAACCGCGTTTGAACGCCGTACTCGTCCTTGAGAGCGGCGATGTAGCCGGCGTAGGTGCGGGTGCTGACCCCGAGCCGTTTGGCGCTGGCCGGATCACTGTGGCCCTCGACCAGCATCCGGATCGTCATTGCCCGGACGTCTTCGGCGATGTTGCGTTCGGTCCGGCTCTCTGTGTTCGTGAACGGCCGGGCGCGCTCCCAGGAGCGTTCGAACATGTCGACCAGGTAGGCCACCAGCGACTTCTCGTGGATTGCGACCGCAATGTGGTGGTTCTCGGAGCCAGGTATGACGGCCACGTGTCGGTCCACCACGATCAGTCTGTTGAAGAACTCGTCGAGGGTGCGAACCTCGGCGCCGTGCGCGCTCACTTCCCTGACGTAGTCGCGGGTCGCGGGACTGTGCCGGGCGGAGTGCTGGTACAAAGTGCGCATCTTGATGCCTCGGTTGAGCGCTTTGATGTCCCGCTCGATCGCCGTCTCCAGGTCCTTGGCGGGTCGTCGGCCGTACGGCTGCGCGGTCAGAAGCTCGACTCCACAGTCACCGACCACGGACTGGATGTAGCTGTTGATGTTCGCCAACCCACGAATCTCGGTGATCGGTTGCGTGGTCATGTGCGGAGACTGGCGGTAGGTCTGGCCGAGCGAGGTGAACGCATCGGCCCACCGGGCGGACTCGGTCAGCAGGTCTGCACCCTGCTGCCCGAGTGGAACCACCACACGGGACTGGATCGAGGTGGGGTCCACGGGGAGGTACTGGCCGGCGGTGGTGTCGTGGATCAGCAGCCCGATGTCGATCAGCAGGTCGAGCGCGGGACGTTGCTCGGAGTCCTCGGCCAGGCGCGGGTCATCCGCGGAGAGGTAGCCGTGCGCGACCGCGTTCGTGTAGATGCGGCTCGCCGCCGTCTCCAGGAGATGTCGTTCCTCTGGACCGTATCTGTTCGGCACGCAACCCCTCCCCAGCCTTTACCAAGCGCCAAGTATGCCGTAGGCGGCGAACCCGGACGATGCAGGCATGGCGAAGGCCCCCACCCGAATCGGGAGGGGGCCTTCGCCGTAGATCGCCGGTGGCGTCGCTCTACGCGCCGAGTCGGGCCTTGAGGCCGTCGAGCTCCGTCCAGAGCACGGCGGGAAGGGAGTCGCCGAACTTCTCGAACCACTCGGTGATCTGCGGGATCTCGGCCTTCCACTCCTCGACGTCGACCTCGAGGGCCCGCTCCAGGTCGTCCTCGCTCATGTCGAGGCCGCTGGTGTCCAGGGCGGCCGGCGTCGGCACGTAGCCGATCGGTGTCTCGATGCCCTCGGCCTGTCCCTCGATGCGCTCGATGACCCACTTCAGGACGCGGCTGTTCTCGCCGAAGCCCGGCCACAGGAAATCACCGTCCTCGCGGCGGCGGAACCAGTTTACGTAGAAGATCTTCGGCAGCTTGGCCGCGTCGTTCTCCTTGCCGACCGTGATCCAGTGGTTGAAGTAGTCGCCGGCGTTGTAGCCGATGAACGGCAGCATCGCCATCGGGTCACGGCGGACCACGCCGACCTGACCGGTCGCGGCGGCGGTGGTCTCCGAGGAGAGCGTCGCACCCATGAACGTGCCGTGGGTCCAGTCGCGCGCCTCGGTGACCAGCGGGATCGTCGTCTTGCGGCGGCCACCGAAGAGGATCGCGTCGATCGGGACGCCCTGCGGGTCGTCGTACTCCGGTGCCAGGATCGGGCACTGCTTGATCGGCGTGCAGTAGCGGCTGTTCGGGTGTGAGGAGAGCTCCTCGGAATCCGGCGTCCAGTCTTCGCCCTTCCACGACGTCGCGTGGTCCGGCATGTTCTCCATGCCCTCCCACCACACGTCGCCGTCGTCGGTCAGCGCCACGTTGGTGAAGACCGAGTTGCCGCGCTCGATCGTCCGCATGGCGTTCGGGTTGGTCAGCTCGTTGGTGCCGGGGGCGACGCCGAAGAATCCGAACTCCGGGTTCACGGCGTAGAGCCGGCCGTCGGCACCGATCCGCATCCAGGCGATGTCGTCGCCGAGCGTCTCGACCTTCCAGCCCGGGATGGTGGGCGCGAGCATGGCGAGGTTCGTCTTGCCGCAGGCGCTCGGGAACGCGGCTGCGACGTACTTGGTGACGCCTTCGGGAGAGGTGAGCTTCAGGATCAGCATGTGCTCGGCGAGCCAGCCCTCGTCGCGCGCCATGACGCTCGCGATCCGAAGGGCGTAGCACTTCTTGCCGAGCAGCGCGTTGCCGCCGTACCCGGAGCCGTAGGACCAGATCATCCGCTCTTCGGGGAACTGCACGATGTACTTGGTGTCGTTGCACGGCCACGCGACGTCCTGCTGGCCGGGTGCGAGCGGTGCGCCGACCGAGTGCAGCGCCGGCACGAAGCTCGCGTCCACCTCCTCCATCCTGCGCAGCACGGAGGTGCCCATCCGGGCCATCACGCGCATCGAGGTGACGACGTACGCCGAGTCTGTGATCTCCACCCCGAACATGGGCTTCTCGGCCTCGAGGTGACCCATCACGAACGGGATGACGTACATCGTCCGGCCCTTCATCGACCCTCGGAACAGGTCGGTGAGGATGCCCTTCATCTGGTCCGGGTCCATCCAGTTGTTGGTGGGCCCGGCGTCCTTCTCCTCGACGGAGCAGATGAACGTGCGCCCTTCGACGCGGGCGACGTCGGTCGGGTCCGAGGCGGCCCAGAACGAGTTCGGCTTCTTCTTCTCGTCGAGCTTGACGTAGGTGCCCGCTGCGACGAGGGCATCGGTCAGCTCGACCCACTCCTCGTCGGAACCGGTGCACCAGTGGATCCTGTCCGGCCGGGTGAGCTCGGCGATCTCGTTGACCCAACCGAGGATGCCCTCATGCGTGGTGGGTGCACTCTGATCTGATTCGGTGATGGCGTCGGCTGACGCTGTTTCGGCGGTCATGGCCTACCGTTCCCTCTCGCGCATCGCGGTAGCGGGAGAGCGCTACCGGCCATCGAGCGTATCGATGGTTGTGTCGTGGAGTTTCTTGATGGAATGGCCGCTTCGTTGCGGCACGGGGGTAGTTCGCCCCGAGTACCACCATGCGATCCGGTGGCGTGCCTGGGGTGCTAGTGAATGTACTCACAAGGATGGCGGCCCGGCTATTGGATCGATCAACGAGTGACCCACGTCTCCTTGGCGGGTGGGTTGCCGGCACGTGA